>JAEEOB010000171.1 GCA_016284045.1 Bacteroidaceae bacterium | reverse complement strand
CTGTTCAATATGAGAACTTTTTAAAAACACTTGCGAAACTAAAAAAAAACTATAAAATCTTTTTGATCTTTGTTCGTCAAAATATCCACACAAAATCCAGAAGTACCCACTTGATTCATTTTTCAACCGTCTGCGACATTCCGTCCAATGAGTATATTCTCGTCTTCTTGTCTTCTAAAAATAAAAAAAACGAGTCAACTTTTTTTTCACCATTACCAAATTTCAAATTAATCGCTCAGACATAGCATCACTTTCAAGGAAAATTCGTATTTTTGCATCAGAAATGTAAAAATACGAATTTTGACTAATGGCGCATCATCATCATAGACATAACTACCACAACGGCAGCAAGCGCAAAACAGGCTTCTGGAGCTGGTATTGGGCACAATACCGCGGACGGTGGTATCAGCGTATTATCACGCCCATCGCCTCCTTTTTCATCCTCTTCTTCCTCTTCATGGCGGCAGTGGATGTGAATTTCCTCTGGCTTTTCGGCAAGTCACCCTCACTTGCCATGCTCGAAAACCCCGCCTACAGCGAGGCATCGCTCATCTACAGCAGTGACAACGTGCTCATCGGAAAGTATTTCACCGAAAACCGTTCTGCGGTGCGCTATGAGGATATATCCCCCTATGTCGTCCAGGCGCTCATCAGCACAGAGGACGAACGGTTCTATCAGCACAACGGTGTGGATTACCAGGGTATCCTCGGTGCCATCAAGGACATCGCCAGCGGACATCCACGCGGAGCCAGCACAATTACCCAGCAGCTTGCGAAGAATATGTTTAAGATGCGTCAGCAGAACACCGACGGACTGCTCTGCAAGGTGCCTGGACTGAAGACGCTCATCATGAAGGCGAAGGAATGGAACACGGCATTTAAAATCGAGAATATCTATACAAAGAAAGAGATTCTCACGCTCTATCTCAACACCGTGGATTTCGGAAGCAACGCCTATGGCATCAAAACCGCCGCCAAGACCTACTTCAACGTCAAGCCGAAAGACCTCACTATCGAACAGGCTGCCACGCTCATCGGACTGCTCAAGGCGACGACCATGTACAATCCCATGATTAACCCCGACAACAGCCGACAGCGGCGCGATATCGTCATCGACAACATGTACCGTCACAACATGATATCGCAGACGGAGGCGGAAGAGGCGAAGGCGAAGCCCATCGACCTACATCTCAGCATCGAGAACGCATTCGACGGGCAGGCGCAGTATTTCCGGGAGGCAGTGAAAGACTATCTGCGCGAATGGTGTGCCTATAACGAGGTGAACCTCTATACCGACGGACTCAAAATCTACACCACCATCGACACCCGCATGCAGCGTTATGCCGAGCAGGCAGTGATGAAGCAAATGAACCACCTGCAGGGACTCTTCGACAACCACTGGAAAGGTGACTCCCCGTGGAGAGACAAGAAGGGGAGGGTGATCAAGAATTTCATCGAGAACGTGGCGAAACAATCCACCTACTATAAGGAGCTGCAGGCCAGATATATCGACACTCCCGATTCCATCGACTACTATATGAACCTCCCGCATAAGGTGAAATTGTTCTCCTACACTGGGACAAATCGGGCGGTGGAGCGAACCATGTCGGCCATGGACTCCATCCGCTATATGGTGAGGTTCCTGCACTGCGGATTCGTGGCGATGGAGCCACAGTCCAGCTATGTGAAGGCCTGGGTGGGCGACGTGGATTTCGGAACATGGAAATACGACAAGGTGAGGGCTCTCCGCCAGCCTGGTTCCACATTCAAACTCTTCGTCTATGGTTCTGCTTTCGAGTTCCTCGGCGTGGTGCCCATGGACCGAAGACTCGACACAGCATCACCGATAAAATACAAGGACTCCAACAATCATCTCAATACTTGGAGAGTCAGAAACTCCGGAGGCCACAGCAGTGAGCAGTATGTCACTATCAGGCAGGCGTTCGCCAAGTCCATCAACACTGTGGCGGCAAGGCTCGGATTGGAGGTGGGCGTGTCGAACCTCATCACCCTTGCTCACCGCATGGGTATCCGCACACAGCTTGAGAGCACTCCTGCCATTGCGCTGGGAGCATGCGACGTGTCGCTCATCGATATGGTCGATGCATACTCATGTGTGGTCAACGAAGGAATGCGGCGGCCCCCGATTCTCGTCACACGGATCGAAGACAGGGAAGGCAATGTGGTCTATGACTGCAACGACAATGTGGATCCTGCAGAGAAAGCCATTTCCTACCGCACGGCTTATTTCCTCCAGCAGTTGCTCCTTGCAGGCACACACGACCCCGGAGGCACGTCAAGACGAATATGGGATTTTGTGGATTCCACCAGATGTGAGGTGGGAGGAAAAACAGGTACCACATCAAATTATTCCGACGCTTGGTTTATCGGCTGCACGCCTAACCTCGTGGGTGGAGCATGGATTGGAGGTGAATACCGAAGCATCCACTTCCGCAACGGAGCACTCGGACAGGGAGCGAGGACATCGTTGCCTGTGTTCGGCTACTTCATGCAGAAAGTGCTGGCCGACAACAGTCTCACTCAATACAGGGCGAAATTCAAGAAACCCAGGAATTTCATAGCACCCTCATCTTATTCTAACTATTCACCTCCTACCAACGAGGACATGGGTAATTACTACGACGACCAGCCGGCGACACGCCATCACGAGGAGGAGAGCACACCCCAATATGCGCCTGACACTTCCTCAAGAAGACGCCGACAGCCGCCACAGGACATCTCCAACGGCATCGAGGTATCGAACGCACAGGAGCAGCAACCCGAAGAGACACAGCTCGATGAAGACTTCTTTGAGTGATTCAGTTTTTAGTTTTTAGTTTATAATTTTTAGTAGGTTTGCCGGTTTTATCTACAACTTCTATAAGATTCGTATATTACAGTAGAAGAAATCCTGCTCAGCCCGATAGAACATCGGCTGGGGGCGTGGACGTCTCGTCCGCGTCAAGTGTCGAGGGCTCGATGCCCGAAGGCACTTGAATAAATGGTAAATAGTAAATGGTAAATGGTAAATAGTAAATGGTAAATAGTAAATGATTTCATGCCCATCAACTTAGATAATCCCCAGCTGAAGGATGCCCTCCATGTCATCCAGTTCACAAGCAACTCACTTTTCCTCACGGGAAAGGCGGGGACGGGTAAATCTACGTTCTTGAAATATATATGCGGGGAGACAAAGAAAGAGCATGTGGTGTTGGCACCTACCGGCATTGCAGCCATCAACGTGGGGGGAGCCACCCTCCATAGCTTTTTCAAACTGCCGTTTCAGCCCTTCACGCCCGACGACCCGAATTATTCCACCACACGTAAGCTCCGCAGTTTCCTCAAATACAACAATGAGCATGTGAAGCTCATTAAGAAGCTGGAACTGGTCATCATCGACGAAATTTCCATGGTCAGGGCGGACGTCATCGACTTCATCGACCGAATCCTGAGAGTCTATTCAGGCAATATGCGCCTTCCTTTCGGAGGCAAGCAGATGCTTTTCGTGGGAGATGTGTTTCAGCTTGAACCGGTCGTCACACGCGACGAGCGCGACATAATCAGCCGCTTCTATGAATCGCCTTATTTCTTCTCGGCCCATGTGTTCCGCCAGATGCAGCTCGTCTCTGTAGAACTGACCACTGTCTATAGGCAGACCGACCGGGCGTTTATCGGCATTCTCGACCATATCAGGCAAAACCTGGTTACCAACGCGGATCTTCAGCTGCTCGACATGAGGGTGGACCAAAACCTCAATACGGGAAGCGAACCCGACGACAGCTTTACCATCACGCTCGCCACCAGACGTGATGTGGTGGATGAAATCAACCAGCGCAACCTCAACAACATCGAGTCGGAGACATTCATCTTTACTGGCGAGGTGAACGGTGACTTCCCGGAGAATGCCCTCCCCACCGCCATGAGCCTCGAGCTGAAAGTGGGAGCACAGGTGATTTTTGTCAAGAACGACAAAGACAAGCGGTGGGTCAACGGAACTGTAGGCATGGTGGAAGGAGTGGATATCGAGGGGAAGTGCATCTATGTTGTCACTGACGAGGGCGACCATTTCGATGTCACCAGGGAGATATGGGAGAATGTACGGTATAAATACAATGAAGAGGAGAAGAAAATCGAGGAAGACCTGCTTGGCACGTTCACGCAGTTCCCTGTGAAGCTTGCCTGGGCGATAACGATACATAAAAGTCAGGGACTGACTTTCAACAAGGTGAATATCGATCTCACGGGTGGTGCGTTCGTAGGTGGCCAAACCTACGTGGCGCTCAGCCGCTGCCGCTCGCTCGACGGCATCAAGCTCAAGCAGGGCATCCGCCGTTCCGACATCTTCATCAATCCTTTTGTCGTCAGCTTCGCCCGGACGTTCAACGACAGTATGGCGGTGCAGAAAGCGCTCAAGACAGCGGAGGCGGACATCCGCTATAAAGAGGCGGTGGAGGCGTTCGACCGGGGAGACTTCCAGGCATGCCTCGACCATTTCTTCGTTGCTATCCACGCACGTTACGACATCGAAAAACCGCTGCCAAGGCGGTTTATCCGACGAAAACTCGGCATCATCAATGCAAAAGACAGGGAAGCGGATATGCTCAGGGATAAAATCGCTGATTTGAAGTCGGAGATAAAAAAGAAAGACAAAATCATGGCTGAATTGGCTAAGGAATATGTTCAGATGGGAGATGAATGTGTGAAATTGGAAAGCGATCAGGCGGCATTGGCTAATTACGAAAAAGCTGTACACATCAGCCCTTCGTGCACGGATGCAATGGTCGGGAAGGCGAGGGTCTTGCTTTCACAGAGGCAGCTCAGAAAAGCCCTTAATGCCATCAACAAGGCTTTGAAACTACAGCCTCATAAAGTGAAAATTCTCTTTTGGCATGCAAAAGTTCTCTTTGCCATGGACAAACTCGATGAAGCCATGAACGACCTGGAACGCTGTACTTCATTAAAGCCTGACAGCATCACTTCTCATGAACTTTATGGTGATGTGCTTACAGCTGCGGGGGACGATGTCAATGCTGCTATCCATTACGCCATCGCAGAACAGCTCAAAAAGAACGCCGGCAAAAAATGAACATCCATTTTCTACCGGCGTTTTTTCTCTCTTCTTGCTTTCCCGTTTTCTCGTTTTCTCGTTTTCTTATCCCCCAAACATACCTTTCAGCTCCTCAGTCATCGCTTCTGGAACGCCAGTTTTCGCCCCTTTCGTGATGGCTTCAAGGAAATGAGGTAACTCTTTTTCATAAATGCTGACCATCCTGTCAACTGGATAGAGCAGGGTGGAAAACTTGATATTCGCCAAACGGTCACACATCTTCAGGAAGGGGGCGTGGGGGGTGTTGCGGATGCCGGCATAATATGCCTCGCCAGCACGCTCTGCACGATTCCGGCCTTTGTCATTGGTCAGGGCATATACCATCTCCGTCGCGTCAACTACATGAATGTCGCAGCCGGCTTCTTCGTTCAGCTTGGCAAACAACTTCTTCAGGTCGTTGTAGGTCAGCCGCGCATCCTCTATGCTGTCGTGGAAATAGACGGCGGCATAAAGGGTGTCGAACTCTGAGGAGTCGGTCAGTTCCAGATGGCCGTATTTCGTCAGGAAAGAGGCTGCCATACGAAGATGAAACTCGTATGGCAGATTCTTGTCGTATGTCTGATTCACGCTTGCAT
This sequence comes from Bacteroidaceae bacterium, assembly GCA_016284045.1. Lineage (GTDB taxonomy): Bacteria > Bacteroidota > Bacteroidia > Bacteroidales > Bacteroidaceae > UBA3839. Next base: position 49,202 of record JAEEOB010000171.1, on the reverse strand, counting down.
GAAGCGCGCCTGCGGCATTCTCAATTGCGAGAACCTGGCTATGACGTGCTTCATACAATGCGAGAAATTCCTTCTGTGTCATTGATATTTTCGTTTTAATTACCTATGATTCATCATCCATAGTAACTACACTATTCACTTCGTAGAACCTTGTCACGACTCGGCAAATCTCGAACAAGTTCGGTTTTGCGCTCGCTGCTCCAAGGTTTCACTATTCACTATTCACTTAATAAATCCTTCATTCTTCAGCTTCCTCCGAATTTCCGACTCCTGCCATGATATTGATAATCATCACAACATCAGAAATGTCGGTAACTTCGTCACCGTTCACGTCGGCAGTATCCTTGAAGGTCTCGTCACCAGCCATCGTATTGATTACAGCCACAACATCAGAGATGTCCACTTTTCCGTCTCCGTTCACATCACCCTGCAGCGTTTCTTCAACCTCGATGTTGATGGGGTCTCGGTTCTCTCCGAAGAGAATCTGGCCGCTGATGCAAACCCAGCCAAGCTCATCGCGGTATTCCTCCAGGGTGGTGGAAGAATTGATGGTTTTCCCGTCAACGGTCAGGTTGCGGTCGAGGACACGATATACGTTCGTGCCTGTTGTCCAGCTGACCCTGTTGTCGTCTTTCTCGGTTGCGTCGTAACGGCGGAGCATGCAGAGGGCAGGGAAATTGTTGGTCTGAAGTGAGGTGAGGATGGTTGGTTTCAACAGATATAGCTGCTCGTGGATAACGCTGTCGTTCTCTGCGTCGTAGCTGTCGAAATAGAATTTGTTGAGACGGTCGGATGAACCGTAAATCTTCGAGTCGCTGCCATGACCGGCGGCAATGTAAATCTCGTTGTCAAGGTCGATAGCGCCAACACCAGGAGTGATGGCGAAATACTCCACATTCTTGGCTGTGGGCTTCACACCTGTTGACTCCTCGGTATAGACGATGAACTTGAAGCCGGTGTTGGTCACGTCGAACACCTTCACACCGAAGCCGGTGGTGGTGTAAATCGGAGTGCGGATTTCTGTGAGCACGACAGGGATGACACCCTCAGGGAAGGGTTCGTTGAATGTCACTTCGGTCACCTCGCTGGAGGTACCGCCAGCGCTTTTGCCCGACTTCACCTCGCCTACCTCGCATTGCAAATCCTGGCCGTTATGGCCTTTGAAGGTGTAATTGCCAGCAAGAAGTGCCATGAAAGGCAACTCCTCTGTCTTGCTCAGACTGCCTTTGCTGTTCTTCCATTGCTGTGGCTTGTAAGTAAACTGGCTCATGGTGGCTGATTTCAGGTAGTTGCTGGCGTAGAACAGACTGTTCTTGTCTGTCATTGTGCCGACGAACAGCTTGGGTGACTCAGGGAATTCTTCGCTGAAGAGCGTGGTGGTCTCATCTGGAGTGTTGATGTTCAGACGGCCATGCTGGAACGACGACGTTCCCTGTGCGGGTGCCACATCCACCAGTACTTCGTTGGTATAGCGGTATTCATCTTGTTTCAATCCCCATTTGGCGCTGATTTTGTATTTGTAACTGCCTGGCTCTGTCACCGTGTCGGTGAATACATATTCGGCACCCATACGGCTCGACTTGTCTTTCGGTGTTACGCTTTTCAGGGTTTTGAACAACACTTGACCTGGTGACTGACGCTGTATGTTTATTGTGCTCATCAGATCACCGTTAGGATCTTCCCAACTAAGTCTTACTGTTCCTTTCGATGCTGTGTATTTCACTTGCAGCTGACCAAGATCCTGACATGGGGGATTCCGCGGAATAAACTCGTTGTCTTTGGTGTAGCCCAGGCCTGTGTCCATCTTCGAATATTCCTGGCCTAACGTCGTCAGTTTGCCGCCTTCATAAATATGGCCCTTGCTCTCGCTGTTCCAGTAGAAATAGCGTTCAACGCGGGGATTACCGTTCAGGGAATTCAGGATGCTCTTGGTGTTGTTGATGATTTCCTGCTCTGTGCGGCCGTCGGAGAAACAGCCGTTGCGGTTCCATGAGGCGCCCCATATCCACTCGGATATCCAGATGGGACGGCCCTTGCCGTAGTTGCTGCTATACCAGTTCATGTTCCCGCTGTCGAATCCGCCCGACCAGTAGCAGTGGAGGTCGAGGATATCGCAGCGCCAGCCGCGTGCGTCGATGGAGTCAATGAATTCTTTCAGGTGTCCCATCGAACCGTCGTGCGACGACTCGGAGCACAGACGCATGCCTGTGCGCATCAGGTTCTCCCAGTTGGCAAGCACGGTCGCCACATCCTGAGGATGGTCGTCGGCGGAATTGCCCGGCTCGTTGTTTGTCTTCATGTGGCAGGAATACGTGGCACTGCCGCATGATGAGGCACTTGGCCAGTCCTCATAGATGTGGTGGGGAATACATTCGGTGTCGGGATAGCGGTTCTCACCGTTGCCGAATGAATAACAGCCGGTCACGTTCAGCTTGTTACAGGGATCGTAGCGCGTGTCGTTCGCTAGGCCTGCTTTGCCGAAGTTCTGCCATTTGAACAGGCGGTAAGAAGAGATGCGCTGGTCGAGCACAGCCGGAAGGGTCGATATTTCCAGATCTTCGTTGTCGGCTATGAAACAACGGCTGTAGCCCCAGCCTGCGGTGCCGATGGCGAACGTCACCATATAGCCGCGCTTCAGCTTGAAAGAGCGAATCTGGTTGTTCAGCAAGGCGCCGGTCAGCGTTTTCATGAAACCGCCGCTGTTGCCCTCTGTGTAGTTGTCACAGCTCTCACCGCTGAAATTCTGCTCTGTGTAGCAGGTCAGCGGACGGAAATTACGGTCGTAAGGGAAAATGATGGCGCCGTTGTTGTACATCTTCACTTGGCAGTTTACATTGTTCTGGGCTGCCTCACCGTCGATATAAACGTGGTTGAGCCAGTTGCTTATTACACTGCTTGGCTTCACAGCACTCAGACGGACAACGGCATGTTCCTTGTTCACGATATTCACACTCCCCGCTGTAGCGAAGGGGGTAGCACTGGTTATCACATAGTCAACATCATCAGTGATATCGACTGAGCTGCTCACCTGTTCCACGGTCTGAACGCTATTGGCGGCATTCAACGGCAGAGATAATGCCATACACGCCAATAACATCAAAAAAAAGATTCCTTTTGTAAATGTTTTCATTTTTATAGCTTGTTTAGTTAGAATTGTTGCGGTTATTTGGTTATTCGGTTTTATGGAAATACTGTTTTGTAGTTTCTGTCCTTCTCGTCTTAAAATAATTAAATGTCCAAATTGCTAAATAAATCGTAAATCTTAAATCTTAAAATGTAAATCTTAAATTGTAAATCTTAAATTGTAAATCTTAAATTGTAAATCTTAAATTGTAAATCTTAAATTGTAAATCTTAAATGAATTCGTTTTCTCAAAAGCACAAAGATATAAATAATTTGTTATTTGAGAAAAAAAAACATATCTTTTTTTTGAAAATCGCTGATTTTTTACATAATTAATTAAAAAAACTCTTTTAATACTTGTGTTTAAGTTTTTTTTAATATCTTTGTAGAAAATTTAATGTTTCAGCAACTAACTACCTCACTAACGTTTTATATTTGGGAAGGATTTTGTTTTTGCGTAAAGACGAAAGAATGCTGACATGATTAAAATCAGTAAGGCAAACTTCTCATCTTTTCGTCTTCTCGTCTTATTAATAACAATCCTCCTCCTTGTTTGAATTGAACGATTACGTAATTACTAATTATAATCTTTTTATTTATGTCATTGAAAACTAACTGTATTCGAACGGCACTCTTGCTGGCTCTCCTTTTGGTGACAACCAGCTTGAGCGCACAGACCGTCAAGGTCAACGTGAAAGATGCCAGTGGTGAAGAAATCATCGGTGCTACAGTGCAGGAAAAAGGAAACCCTTCTAACGGCGCTATGACTAATCTCGATGGTGATGCCACAATTAAGCTGACAAATGGCAATAATCCTATTGTCATATCCTATCTGGGCATGAAAACCCAGGAGATTCTGGCGAGCGGACGAACCAGCATCAATGTGGTGCTCGAAGAGGACTCGAAAATGCTGGAAGACGTTGTGGTTATCGGTTATGGAACAGTGAGGAAAAAAGACCTTACAGGAGCGGTGGCATCAATCAGTGCCGACAAACTCGCCGACATCCCGGTTTCCAACGTGGCGGAGGCGCTTACGGGTAAGCTGGCTGGTGTGAACATTACAACAACAGAAGGATCGCCAGACGCTGATGTCAAAATCAGAGTACGTGGTGGAGGATCTCTCTCTCAGGACAACTCGCCTCTTTACATCGTTGATGGATTCCCCGTGGAGAGCATCAGCGACATCGCATCATCTGAAATTGAGACTATCGACGTGCTCAAAGACGCATCATCTACTGCCATCTATGGTGCCAGAGGTGCTAATGGTGTGATTATCATCACAACCAAGAGCGGTAAGGAGGGAAATGTTCAGGTGAATTTCAACGCTTCAATCGGATGGAAGAAAGTGACGAAGGAAGTGAAGGTGCTCGACCCCTACAACTATGCTTACTATCAGTATGAGCTCGGAAACGATGTGTATGGCAACTACGACGACCTTGAAATCTGGAAGTCTGTGAAAGGAAACAACTGGCAGGACCAGATTTTCGGAAGAACTGGCGTGCAGCGACAATACAACGCAAATGTCAGCGGGGGAAATAAGGACCTCAAGTTCAATGTTGGATATGCTCACAACGAGGAGAACAGCATCATGAAAGGTTCTGGCTACAGCAAGGACAACATCAATGCCAAACTCAATGCCGATCTCAACAAATGGCTTTCATTTGAATTTAAGGCAAATCTTGCATTCACAACAATCAACGGACTGAGCGGAGGTGCTGACACCAACGAGTCAAACGCAGCTAACGGACTGGTGGCTAATGCCATCCGATACCGCCCTATTGAGCCTCTTGCTGCAGACGATGAGGACTCGGAGAACGCTACAAGTACGCAGCGCACACCTTTCCAAAGGCTCGACGCCACATACAAGAAGCAGGAAAGGCTACGTCAGGACTATAATGCAGCTCTCAATTGGAAACCATGGAAGAACATCACTTTCCGAACCGAATTTGGATACGGATGGAGAAACGAGAAGGCTGACAACGCATGGGCGGCAGATGCAGTTCAGAATTCAAGATACGGATTCAACGGACAGCCACAACTCCGATTCTCAACAAGAGACGTGAAACGATGGAGAAACGCCAACACCGTCACCTACGACAACAAGAAGTTGTTCGACGGAAGAGACCATATCAATGTGCTGTTCGGACAGGAGTGGAGCAGTCAGAAGCAGACCGACAGAACAAATGTGTCTGTCGCTTTCCCTGCAACAATGACCATTTCTGAAATATTGGCAAATGCAGCTGCAGGGACTGCACTTCCAAATGAGACCGACATCAAGGCAAAAGAGAATATGTTCTCATTCTTCGGACGTGTGAACTACACCCTCATGGGCAAATATCTTGCTACTCTAACATTACGTGCCGACGGTTCATCAAAGTTTGGCGACGACCACAGGTGGGGCTACTTCCCGGCTGCCGCTCTGGCATGGCGTCTGTCCGACGAGGACTACCTGAAGGATGTGACATGGCTCGACAACCTCAAATTGCGTCTCAGCTGGGGTACGGCCGGTAACAACCGGATACCAGCCGGACTGCTTGCCACTACCTACTCGATGGCAGAAAACGCAGGAAAACACCCAGGATTCGATGAACAGAACACTACCATGATAGAGCATGGGGTGTACTTGCCTAATCCCGACCTGAAATGGGAAACCACAGTAACACGTAACTTCGGTATAGACTTCGGCTTCTTCAAAAGCAGAATCAACGGTAGCCTTGAATTGTACTGGAACACAACCAAAGATTTGCTCATGCAGGTGGAAATCCCCTCACAGTCAGGATATTCCTATCAGTTCAGAAACTTCGGACAGACGTCGAACAAGGGTATTGAGCTGAATGTCAACACGTATATTGTTGACAAGAAAAACTTCAAGCTCAACGCTAACTTCAACATATCATGGAACACTAACAAAATCGACAAGCTCAACATGGACAACCCGTGGCAGAGCAGCAACTTCGCTGGAAGCACATTCGCAGCGTATGAGGACTTCAATGTGGCGAAGGGTGGTAAACTTGGAGAAATCTGGGGATACAAGACCAACGGATTCTTCACGGCATACGACCCTCAGACTAATCCGAACGGTGAGTTGGTGCTCAATGGAACGACATGGGTGCTCAGAGAGGGAATCGTGGATAACAGCGGAAACTTCTCAGCTCTCAGACCGGGCGCACTCAAATATCAGGTGGACGAGAACGGCGAGCCTGTCAAACAGAAACTGGGCAACGCCATAGCACCTGTCACCGGTGGTTTCGGAATCGATGGTTCCATCGGAAATTTCGACTTCAATATGTTCTTCTCTTATTCCATCGGAAACAAGGTGCTAAACGGAACGAAGTTGGCTAACTCTTTCTATGCGGGGTCATCGAAGAACTACAATCTGGTCAACGACTTCGCGCTTGGTAACAGATACACTGGGGTTGACCCAAAGACAGGGTACAACCTCTCAAGCCCAACTAACACCATCATTAACTATTATGGTGGAGCTGAAGGACTCATCGCCAGGCTGAACGAACTCAACACAGGTGCTGTCATGTGGAATCCGGCTACAATGAACCGTATGTACATCAACGACTACGCTATCGAAAACGCTTCGTTCCTCAGAATGCAGACGCTGACAGTAGGCTATACATTGCCAAAGACCTGGGTGAAGAGAGCATGGCTGTCATCAGTCAGACTTTATTTCACAGCTTACAACCTCTTCTGCATTTCTGGATACGACGGATACGACCCGGAAGTGGATGTGTGGAGCAGAAGAAACCCTATGTGCCCTGGCATCGACTATGCGGCATATCCTAAGAGCCGCACTTTTGTGGGAGGTATTAATATCACATTCTAACTTTAAATACATTTTGACAATATGAATACGAAAAAGTGTTTCTTGGCTTGTGCTGTAGCAGTGGGATTTTTGGCTTTCTCTTCTTGCTCCGACTTCCTCGACCAGAAGTCTGCGTCAGAGCTTGACACCGAAAACACCTATAATTCGGAATACTACACCAGCACATTTATCAATAAAATCTATGGAGGACTAACCCAGGACAGAACATATTCCCAGGATATGGCGTTCATCTATCTGATGAACAGTGATGTGGAGCTCGTCGATGGGTTGGGGGCTAACGCTACTCTCATCTCTGAGAGGGGATTTTGCAATTACAACACAACACCAGCTTACGCAAAACTCGCTGACCTTTGGACAGCAATGTACGGTGTCATTGAGAACTGTAACCTGGCTATCGATGGAATCCGAAACAGCGCGATTGCTGACAGACAGTCCATGAAATTTGCCCTAGGAGAAGCTATCACAATTCGTGCTATGCTCTATTTCGACCTTGTCAGGCTGTTTGGAGACATTCCTATGAAAATGGAGCCTACGAAAGTTGACCTCAGCAATGTGTATATGCCAAAGACCGATAGGGATGTCATTCTATCAACACTCCTCACGGATCTGGAAGAGGCTACAGAACTGCTCCCCTGGGCTGGACAGAACAGCTACACTACCGAGCGGGCGACAAAGGGATATGCCCATGCGCTGGCTGCACAGATTGCGCTGACAAAGGCTGGCTATGTGATTAGGGAAAAGGCAAAGGAAGGATATGAGACAGCTGAATACACCGACAATATCTATCCGACACAGCGTCCTTCAGAAACTGAGAGGAAAGAGCTGTATCAGACGGCGTTGAAGCACCTCTCAGCGCTAATCAACAGCGGTGTGCATAAACTCAACAGCTCATTCGAGAATGAGTGGTACTTAATCAATCAGCTCAAACTGGACCAGACATACAGGGAGAACATCTTCGAAATACCGATGCTCCAGAATGTCAGTGGAGAGCTCGCTTACACCGTCGGAGTCCGACTCAATGGTATCACATCAAAATATGGGTATGGCAACTCATCTGGTAAGATGAAACTCACATCCGACCTCTTCTATTCTTACGACAAGAATGACCTCAGAAGGGATATAACTTGCTCAACCATACAAATCAAGGAGGATGTGGATGCCAAAGGGGCTGCTGCCACGATTACTGAAAGTCTCGGAAACGCACCATTTGGACTTTATGTGGGTAAATGGGATCCAAGAATGGAGAACGAAACTTGGCTGGCACAGAACAAGGCTGCGAATGCCAAGCACATGACCGGAGTTAATGTGGTGAAGGTGAGATTCGCACAAATACTGCTTTGGTATGCTGAAGTCATGAATGAGCTGGCCGGACCGGATGCCAGCTATCCCGGGGATGCCGGCATGACAGCACGCCAGGCGTTGGAGCTTGTCCACACACGCGCATTTGATGATCAGTCGCAGGCTAAGAGCTACATCGACGCTATTCCTGCAACGAAAGAGGACTTCTTCAACGCTCTCGTTGATGAGAATAAATGGGAGCTGGCCGGAGAGGGAGCTAGAAAATGGGACCTCATCAGATGGAATCTTCTCACGCAGAAAATCCTGGAGATGAAAGAGAACTACATCAACGACATCACAGCTGCCCAAGAGAACGACGAGAACGAACGGTATCAGAAGACGGTCTATTACAACTACACTGATGACACAAAGACCACTATCGACGAGAAGTCTTTCACTTGGTTCGGATTCCCTGACGGAAAGACCGAGGCTGACTATGCAGGCAGCAAGAGCTCGTTCGGAAGTACCAAGCTCACCGACGCTAATGTGGAAACGAATCTTCCATCGATTTCAAGCGGACTGACTGGAACTGCACTCAGTCCAAGTGAGACTCCCGATGTGCCGGTGAAGAACAGATATCTCATGCCGATTCCCGCAACGACTATCTCTGCCTCAAATGGGACGCTATATAATTCATACGGATGGTAAATAGTTTGTTTTAATTATCTTGAAAAAACATTTTATTATGAAAAAAATAATCTATAAATACGGTTTTCCGTTTTGCCTGGCTGTGGCTTTGATGGCTGGCACCGCTTGTACAGACGACAACGACTGGAAAGTGGACAAATCTTACGAAAGGCTATTCGGAATAGCTGGCGATAAAATCAATGTGGAGGCTGAAGATGTCACGGCGACAGTCTCTTTCACCGGCGTACCTGATGCTCAATATTATATCATTGAAGTCAGCACCGACTCTCTATACGATGACATTCTGCTTGGAGGAACACCACATTCCATTGTCTTCGGACAGGATAAGTCGATTACCAAGTCACCGGCAAAACTCAATGACCTTGCTGGCGACACCAAATATTTCCTCAGAATCAAGGCGCAGAACCCTCAGAAAACGGACGGACACTGGGCTTACTACCAGAAAAGCAATGCTGTGGCGCCTTTCAAGACGAAGGCTGAGCAGATTTTCAATCCTATCGAAAACAGCGACAGAGGAGAGGACTTCATTCATGTCAGCTGGGACAGCGGTAAAGAGGTCACCGGAATCGTAGTCACTGATGCTGACGGAAATGAAGTGAGGACTATTCAGCTCACCGACGACGAGAAGAATGCGGGTGAATACACTATTGAAGGTCTGAATCCTTCTACTACTTATATTGTGATGATTCAGAACGGAGATGCAGTCAGAGGAACACTCAACGCAACAACGACTGCTGCTATGCCGGCTGCCGACTTCAAGTACTTCCTTCCTGCCGAAACCAAGATCCTCTCTACTCAGTTGCTCAAGGACATTGCTGCCGAGGCTGTCGCAGCTGGAAACGACGAGACAAACTTCAGCGTGACCATCGGTATTCCTGCGGATATGACCATCGACTTCCATGGCGAGTCGGAAGATGGGTCGGCAACAAATGTGAAAGTGCCAGAAGGGATGTCTGTGACATTCTTCGGATTGGCTGGAGGTGAGGCTCCTACGCTCAATTTCGTCAAGAACATAGATGTTGAGGGTTCTCATGCATTCATCGCATTTGAGAACGTGAAGGTGGTGGATGCTGGTGCCGCTTATTTCGTCAACCAGGGTAATGCTTGTACGATTGGAGAATTCAGAGTGAAAGACTGTGAGATGGCGGGATTCAAGAATGCCTTCTTCAGGGTGCAGAACAGCACGGTGAAGGTCATCGAGAAACTCATCATCGACAACTCCATCTTCCATGACATGTGTTCCGGATATTCGTTCATCCATGTGGATGCAGGATCCGGTGCAGGAGTGGTAAAGAACATCGACATTGATAACTCCACGCTCTATAACGTGGCAACCGGAGGTAAGATGTTCATTTACAGCAAAGCTACAGACATGGAGAGCATATCAGTGAGAAACACCACGTTCTACAACTGTATAGGTAACAACAACTACTGGGTTGACTTCAACGGAGCCGGCACGTCTGGAGCCTTCGAGTTCATCAAGTGCCTCTTCACGAAGACACCGGATGATGTGACAAAGAACATCCGTTCGAACAACGACCCGACATTCGACGAATGCTACCACACCACCGACTTCTACAAGACACTCAAGGGATCTAACGAACTGGGTATCTCATCTGAAGACCTGTTCGTCGATCCGGAGAATGCTGACTTCCATTTCAAGGGAGGACGTATTCTATACTGTGGCGACCCGAGATGGTACACAGAAGAATAGTTGACTGAATTATTGAGTAGGCGGAGGGGTGTCTCCCCGGCTGGAGATGCCCCCGCCTGCTTTTTATAATCTGTCAAAACTGATGACTTTTAAATTAATTAATTCAATAAAATTATCTTATGAAAAAAATTCTACTTTCTATCATCCTCACAGCGTTTGCTGCAGGAATGAATGCTGAGACACTTGCTGATTTTCAGAGAGGTATCGGCTCTTTTGAGGTCTATGGAACAACCACAAACGACTTTGTGAAAATCAACTCGAATACGACTTCGGTTGCAGGTGTAAAATTTGCGAATAGTTTTTCTATTGAAAACAAGCTCAGTGCCAACTATGCAGCTGTCACATGTGATGGAGGATTCAAGGCGGGCGACGTACTTACCGTGGCTGGAGCATTCAACAATTCTGATGAAACGAAGACTGCGGCGGTCAGTTTCTTCACTAAGGATGGTGAAGGATACAACGTGTTTTTCTCCACAGAACCTTTTATTAATGGAAGAACTGTTGAAGCAGACCCGACCGAGGAGACTTTCACCCTCACTGAAGATTTAGACACCATCTTCTTCGGACGTAATGGAAACACCGCTACGTTCGTGACTACTCTCAAAGTGGTGAGGGGTGAGGAGACTCCCGACAATCCCGGCCCGGATGACCCGGACACGAGCGATGCGCTGGCTGACTATCAGGGTGGCGTGCTGGCGGGTGTGTTCACCGCTTCTGGCACATGCTCTATGGATGAGTCTGTGAAAATCCACAATGACACAGATGCCGTGAAGGGCATCAAGTTCGCAAACAGCTACAAGAAAGATAATGCGTTGTCTGATAACTATGTGACTGTAACGTGCGAAGGAGGATTCCTGCAGGGAGATATCGTCAAAATCTCTTGTGTGTATAATAATAAGGATGAGAAAGAAACAAAAATGCATGTGTTCACTGTTGATGAGGACAAAAACATACGTGTTCTTTATGAGACAGCACTCTGTATCAATGGAAAAACTACTCCCGACTCTCCTGCTGTAGAGCAGTTTGAACTCGACGGTGACTATGAGACGCTCTATCTCGGACGACAGGGAAGCACAGGCACTTTTGTCCTCACGTTCACGGTCACACGCCCTTCGGAAGAAGATGGTTTGCCAGGCGATGTGAATGACGACGAAAAAGTGGATATCTCCGACGTGGTGGCTATCATCAACCAGATGGCAGGAGCTGCAACTTGGGAAAAAGCAGATGTCAACGGCGACGGAAAGGTGGATATTTCCGATGTTGTGGCAGTTATCAATCTCATGGCAGGAACGCAATCTGCATCCGAATAATTTCTTTCGACGATTCACACGAATTACAAAACTATATGATGCGGCAATGCCGCATCATATAGTCTTACATAACACCTCAACTATTATATAATAAATTATTGAGACGTTCCCATCGGTTTTCTTAAAAACCGTATATTACCCGTTATCGAAACGCTTTTCAATTCCCCTAACCATCTGTGCCCCAGTGTAGAGACTCCCCGTGGGGTGTCTCCCCTGAAACCGTAATATGTTATAGTGCTCAAAAAAACCATCATACCTATGAAATCAAGAAACTTTATTTCCGTTTTCGTGTTATTCTTGATGTGCCAGCTTTCATACGCAGCCTCATCAAGTGTGACATACGCCCTCAAGGTCGGCGACACTTTCAAGTCTGGTGATGTAATCGACGTAAATGATGATGAAGGCAAACTTGCAGCCACCATCACTTACGGCGAATCAGGAGGTGAGGATTTCACTGCTGCAATTGCCGACTCTCATCTCGCCGGATTCCCTGCCTACACATTGGGTAACGGCATCAACGGTGACAAGCCCGGTGGCACTTTCTATGTGATTCAGCCTAAATACAACGGCAAACTCACCGTGGCGGTTGTCATCAACGGAGGAAAGAAATTCTATATCACGGAAGATGGCAATGTGCTTGAGGATTTTAACGGATTCACACTTACGGAAAAGGCATTCACTGCATATACTATCGATGTGGAAGACGGAAAAAACTACAAGGTTTATTGCGCAGGCTCAAAACTCGGGTTCTACGGTTTCCAGTATGAGTGGGAAGAGGGGCAGAACACCAATCCGGATGATAATCCCGACGTGAATCCGCCCGACGACGAGGAGAACGACCTCGGTATAGGTACTGGCACCATCCGATATGCATCTCCGACTGGCACAAGCTCCACAGGCTTGTCTCCCGACGCGCCAGGAAGCCTTACATCCATGATCGGCAAATTGGCAGCGGGAGATATCCTCTATCTGCTCGACGGACAATACGACCTCAAATCATCGGTCAGCATAAACAAAAGCGGGAAAGAGACAGCATATATCCTGATTGCTCCATATCAGGATGCGAAGCCAATCCTGGATTTCCGACAGCAGGCTAACAAGACTAACGGAGTGAAGGTGGGAGGAAGCTACCTCTATATAAAAGGCATCACCATCCGCTATGCCGGATATAAGGGTATATGGCTCGAAGGATGCCAGTACAACATCCTCGAAAGCCTCGATGTGTACGGATGCTGTAATGCTGGAGTTCAGTTGAGGAGTGGAGGACATAACCTTGTCATCAACTGTGACTCGCACGACAACTTCGACTATCAGGATAATGGTGGCAACGCCGACGGGTTCGCCGACAAGCAGGGAGATGCATGCCCGGGAAACATCTATATAGGATGCCGATCGTGGAATAACTCCGACGACGGATGGGACTCCTATGGACGTGTCACCAGCGGAACACCGACTGTATATATCAACTGTATAGCTTACAACAACGGACCCGCTTATTTTGACTTGTCCAAACACCCAAGAGCCAATGGAGTGGATAAAACTCTTTCTTGTTTCTCCGGCAAGAACCTCTCTCGTTTTGCCAACGGCGGAAACCCCAACGGATTCAAAGTGGGCGGTAACGGCACCAGACACAACGTGGAGCTTTACCGCTGTCTCGCAGTCGGACACCGCAAGAAAGGATTCGACCAGAACAACAATGCGGGTAAGATGAAAGTCGTGAACTGCACGGCATATAAGAATAATACCAACTACGGATTCGGAAACAACTACGCCTATACTTTATATCTGTATAATAACATCAGCCTGAGTCCGACGGGAGGCTCATCATCATCCTATCATGTCGCCACTTCTTCATCGGGAACGGTATATCAAAGCAACAACAGCTGGACTTCATCGGCTTACGTGGTCAACAACGACTATTTTGAGAGCACAGACATCATCGACTTGCTCGGAGATATCGATGAGTTTGGAAACCAGCTCCTGCTGCCACGAAATCCCGACGGGTCACTGCCCGATATGCCGTTGCTCAAACTCAAGGAATCAGCCATTAATGCCATCGACAAAGGACGCGACTACACTTCATTCGAGGGGGAGCGTATAGCCAAATATATCTTCCACAGCGGTGAAGCGCCCGACCTGGGATGCTTTGAATTTGTCAACGACACCCATGAACACCTTGCCGGTGATGTAAACGAGGACGGCACTGTCAATATCTCCGACATCGTAGCTGTCATCAACCAGATGGCTGGCACTGCCATCTGGCGCTATGCCAACGTCAACTCCGACAACAACGTGGACATCTCTGACATCGTCGCCGTCATCAACATCATCGCTGGCAACTGATAATATCTTTACTGGAATTAAATGATTTTTTTCATGAGCTAACAGATTCTTTTCTTTACAGGAATTACTGGAATTAATTGAATTTTTTCTTGCTTTTTGCATGATTATATTGAACTATAATGGACAAAAAATTAATTTATCCAACGGAAAGTAGTATTATCCATAAACTTGCTTTGCTTTTACATCAAGAGATGGGTTGTGGTTTTAAGGAAAAAGTATATCAAGATGCTTTTGAGGTTTTGTTGAAAGAGAACGACATTCCATATGAGCGAGAGAAACATTTAACTATCTCTTATCATGGAGTAGAATTAGGACATGGATTTTATTATGATTTTTTATGTTGGAATAAGATAGGTGTTGAGCTGAAGGCCGTTGATGAGATTACTGGAGAGTTTGAGAGCCAACTCATAAATTATCTACATGTCGGAAATCATGTTTTAGGTGTCATCTATAATTTTTCAAAGTTGTCATTGCAATATAAATGGTATGTTAATCATCATTTACGGAACACTGTAAACATTGGTTAATTCCTATAATTCTGAAAATTCCTGTAAAAAAGTATTTTCTTGTATCGTTAAAAATATAAATTCATGTAATTCTTAAAATTCCTGTAAAAAAATATCCTGTATGAATAAGATTTTTAAGTTTTTTATCCTGTCATTGTTTTTCCCGTTGTGTGCTGTCGCTGACGGTTGGGATGAGCAAGTGTATAGACAAATAGAGCAGAGTGTTCAAAAGCCCATGTTCGGTTCTGTTGATATAGTCATCACGAAAACGGGTGCGAAACCAGATGCCACGGCTGCAAAAAACCAGAAAGCCATCCAGAAAGCCATTGATAAATGTGCGAAAAAGGGTGGGGGAAAGGTGATTGTCCCTGCAGGACAACGGTTCAAGACTGGTGCCATCACCCTCAAGAGCCATGTCAATCTTGTTGTGGAGGAGGGAGCTGTGCTTGAATTTGTATTCCAGCCGGAGCTTTATCCCATTGTCGAGACTGCTTGGGAAGGGCTTGACTGTTACAACCTCTCCCCTTGTGTCTATGCCATTGACGCAACCGACATTGCTGTCACAGGCAAAGGAACAATCGACGGAGGAGGTAACCGGCAGACATGGTGGCCATGGAACGGTGCTGCCAAACACGGGTGGACTGAAGGCGTGAAAAGCCAGAAGGACGGAGGAAGAGCCCGTCTCCTCCAGAACGGAGAGGACGGCATCCCTATGCTTATCAACGGCAAGCCTAACCAGCAGCGCACGTTCACTGAAAACGACCGGCTGCGTCCGCAACTCATCAACTTCACCAAATGCCAGCGTATCCTTATTGAGGATGTCACGTTGCTAAGCTCCCCGTTCTGGGTGATTCATCCATTGAAATCAACCGACATTACGGTCCGTGGCGTGCATATCAACAACGACGGACCGAATGGCGACGGATGCGATCCGGAGTCCTGTGACCGTGTACTTATTGAAAACTGCTACTTCAACACCGGCGACGACTGCATAGCCATCAAGAGCGGACGTAACCGTGACGGAAGAGAACGTGGCATGCCATCGAAGAACATCATCATACGCAACTGCGAGATGAAGAACGGGCACGGGGGCGTGGTCATCGGATCTGAGATTAGCGGAGGATGCACTAACGTGTATGCACACGACTGTGTGATGGACTCGCCTAACCTCGACCGAGTGCTACGTATCAAAACAAATTCTTGCCGTGGAGGAATCATTGAGAATATCAACATGCGCAACATCAAAGTGGGGCAGTGCGGCGAGAGCGTGCTGAAAATAAATCTTGACTACGAGCCGAAGGAAATTTGCTGCCGTGGCAACTACCCGACGGTCAGAAACGTGTACATGGAGAATGTCACCTGTGAGAAATCGAAATATGGCGTTCAGATTATCGGCTTGGAGGAAGACACTTACGTCTATGACATCTTTGTGAAGAACTGCAAGTTCAACGGGGTGAAGGACGGAAACACCATCACAGGAAAGACACGCAACGTGAAACTCGAGAACCTCTTCATCAACGGCAGTCTCGTGTTGCAGGAGATGCCCTACAAGCACTACAGTGAGTGGATGACCCACTCTGAAATGCAGCGGGTGCCGGAGAGCTATATGCTCGACTTCTCCACAAAGCCGAAATGGAGTTATGTGATGGGAATCGAGCTGGAGGCGATGCTCGACACCTATCTGAAATACGGCGACAAGACGGTGCTCGATTACTGCAGGATGTACACCGACAAGATGATAGATGCCGATGGCAACATCACAGGCTACAAACTCGAAGACTACAACTTAGACAATATACGGACGGGCCATTTCGTGGCCCGTTTGTATGAGCTGTTGCCTGAACCGAAAAACCTCAAAGCCATGCAGACGCTCATGACGCAGCTGAAAGACCAGCCGCGGACGGATGCAGACGGTGTGTTCTGGCATAAGGCGATTTATGCCTATCAGGTGTGGCTCGACGGCATCTTCATGGGCCTCCCTTTCCATTCGCTCACTGCACGCATGCTGTTGTCCTCAGATGAGGCAGAAAAAGTGTACGATGATGCGGTGAATCAGATTTCCGTCACTTACAAGCGCACGCTCGACCCGAAGACCGGTCTGAACCGCCATGCATGGGATGAGACGCATGAGATGTTCTGGGCGGACAAGACCACCGGACTCTCACAGCATTGCTGGGGGCGTGCGCAGGGATGGTACACGATGGCGCTCATTGAACTGCTTGATGCCATGCCTGAGAACTATGGCCGCAGACAGGAAGTAATCAGTCTTTTGCAGAAAGACCTGGACGCAGTGGTGAAATGGCAGGACAAGGAGACGGGCGTATGGTATCAGGTGATGGACTCCCCCGGACGTGAGGGCAACTATCTCGAATCCACCTGTTCGTCTATGTTCGCCTACGTCTTGCTCAAGGCGGCAAGGAAAGGATATGTGGGCCAGCAATACCGAGAGGCCGGTGTCAAGGCTTACAAGGGGATTCTCAAAAACTTCATTCGAGTGAATGACGACAAGACCATATCGCTGACAAATTGCTGCTCCGTGGCGGGACTCGGACCGGGCATGAGCGAGAAAGTGATGAAGGCCGCTCCGAAAGTGAAGGAAAATACCCGTCGTGACGGCTCCTATGAATACTATTTGTCAGAGCCTATACGTGACAATGATGCTAAAGGCGTCGGACCCTTCATCTGGGCATCCCTTGAAATGGAGCGCATCCAGAACAATTAATCAGATCCTCCATCACATCTTAATCGTATCCTCTTCCACATCTTAATCGTATTCTCCACCACATCTTGATGCTATTCTCCGCAGCATCAAATAAAAACGTTGTGTAGCCCAAAAGGACATCGGCTGGGGGCATGGTCGTCCCGACCGTGCCAAGCGTCGAGGGCTCGATGCCCGAAGACGCTTGAAAGAATATTCAAAAAACTAATAAATCTACATATCACAAATTCTGAAAATTCCTGTAAAAAATCATGTTCACATTGCTCGCTGTTGATTTGGACGGGACCCTGCTCCGCAACGACCATACCATCTCCGATTTCTCCGCCGACACGCTGATTCATGCGCAGAAGAAAGGTTTGACCGTTGCTCTCTGCACTGGTCGCCCCACCGACGGTGCTCGTCATATTGCTGAAAGCTTGCGTCTCCATGAGTTCGGTGGTTTCCTCATTGGTTATAACGGTGGTGATATCATTGAATGTAAAAACAATAAAGTCATCCGCGACCTCCTGCTCCCAGATGGTGTCCTTCCGAAGATTGTACAGTTCGCGCAGTCTCTCCAGACCGATATCGTAACGTTCTGTGACGGGCATATCATTGCCACCTCCGACACCAATCCCTTCATCCTGCGCTCATCGGTCAGAAACAAGATGAACATCGTAAAGACCGCCAATTGGCTGAAGGCAGCAGAAGGTCTCCCCCTCCATAAGTGTATGCTTGTGGGAGACCCAAAACGCCTGATACCGATGGAACTGCAAGTAAAAATGGCGTTTGACGGGGTGTTGGAGGCTTTCTGTTCCGAACCACAGTTTCTGGAGTTCACGCCGCTCGGCATCAACAAAGGCGACGGACTACAATGGCTGATGAATCATCTCAATATCTCCCCGTCGGAAGTCATCGCCTTCGGCGACACGCCCGGTGACATCCCGATGCTCCGACTTGCAGGCCTTGGCGTAGCCATGGCAAACGCCCCCGAGTCCGTCAAAGCCATTGCCGACACCATCGCGCCTTCAAACGTGGAGGATGGAGTGGCGCGTATGCTTGAGAAGTTGCTTTAATGAGCCCAATATGTAAATCTTCTAACTGATGTTGAATCCCAATGAAAAACATATTGTATTCGCCATTCAGTTTTCTCATGCTGACGGGATCAATAAACGCACTGAAAGCAATGAAAATGACGCAGAGAAACAAGTGCTGGTGGCAGCGGCATTCGGCGAATAACCCTGAACTTGTGCCCAAAAGAATAGGAATTAAAGTCTTTTCATCCGGAAAAGCCAATTCAAGTCGATTCCGAACGTCAGCGACGACTCATAGGCTTTCTTTCCGCTGGTTGTCTTGAACAAATGGAGCAGTCCTTGTTTATAAGTGACGGTAAGCGGTCCGAGTCCGACCACCGTCATCCAGTCAGTTGAAAACCAATTGATATGCAATCTGGACTCAGACTCTTTCTTGTCCCTGCTATATCTGTAAGTGTAATTTTTGCTGTCCACCCCCCTTGTTCCTATTGCCAGGCCTGTCTTTATGGAAAAAATCTTATAAGGTGTCTGATAACCGACCAAGACAGGGAACCGTAGGCCTGCATAATCAAATCTGTTCTTTTTCAGAGGCGATTCTGCTTCCACAAAGTCAATGTTTTGGTGAGATCGAATAAGTAGCGTATTATTCTCGAAATGATAGAATCCGGCATATAGCTGAGCGGCGGCTGACACTCCAAGATATTCTCCGTACAAGTTTTTTGCTATTTCGAATGCTGTGACACCGATCTCATAATGCTTGCTGACACCGTTCCGCAAGTGAAAATCAGTACTGCTACTTCCAAAGATACCGTCTAACAGCATGGAATTCCCATACCAGACAGACGGAATTTGAGGGTCGTAAGTTTTCAGCCACGTCCGTTTCTTCTTATGTTTGACAGGCTCTGTTTTGTCATGATTTTTTTGCTCAATATGCTCTGTTTTGTTATGATTCAAAAGGGCAAAAGGTGCCTCAATAAGTAGCATCGGAAACAGGAAGATTGTGTGCACGCGTAGATTCTGATTTCCTTCATAAGGATCCCGTTCCAAACTGTCCTCTATTGCCGTGTTTTCTGGCATAATGGTGTCTATGATGGCTGTGTCACCAAGAGATTGGATGGTGGCATTCGCTGTAGATTCCACGGTTATGACAGGAACTGATATCTGATGAAGAGTTGATTCGGAATCTTGCGCCTTCATACTTGTACTTATAGTAAGAATTGATAGCAAAGTCATGATTATTCTCATGGTCGTTGATTTTTGGAATAATAGACTGACGAAAAATAGTTTGCGTATTGCCCATCCGTTGGTGCACCCCACGCGTAGGAGGCGAAAGCCTTCAGGCCTTGCAAGTAAAAACGCTATTGACACGTAAGGATGGACAAGACTGCAAAACAATAGCAAATTTACAAATAAAATGTAATCAAACAAACAAATATTTGTTATATGTTTGGACTCCACTACATTTTTGTTACATTTTTATGTTTTCAGATGGTTTTTTGTTTGTTTTTCATTAACTTTGCGACTGTATTATTCTCATGAAACTAACTCTAACGCATTTTATAAAATGAAAACAAAAGAATCTAATCTGCTTGACACGAGATGTGCGGCCAATGTAAAGAATGTGAATTGCTATAAGCGTCAGTGCGGCAGACGCCTTTGCATGCTTTTTTCCCTGTTTTCTATACTGATGACAACTGCATCAGCGCAGGACTACAAGAAATATTATGAGAACCTGCCGGTGCAGGTGGCTCAGGTCACCCCTGTCACGTTTCCTGCAAATGAGGTGAACATCAAGGACTGTGGTGGAGTGGGCGACGGAGTGACGTTGAACACGGATGCGTTCAGCAAGGCCATCTCTAAATTGACGAAACTTGGCGGCGGACGTCTGGTCGTACCGGAAGGGGTATGGTTGACTGGACCGATTATGCTGAAGGACAACATCGAACTACATGTCTATCGCAATGCCATCATCTACTTCTCTCCCGACAAGAGCCTCTATCTTGACCCTAAGGGTGCCTCAAACCGTGCCTATCCTTGCATCCGTGCGTCAAAACGCAAGAATATTGCTATCACTGGTCTTGGAATCATTGACGGCAATGGTGGGCAGTGGCGTCCGGTGAAACGGAGCAAACAGAGCGACGTGGAATGGAAGCAGTACCTTGATATGGGTGGACAGGTGACGCAGGACGGCAGCCTGTGGTATCCTTGGCAGATGAAGAACGGATATGCCGATATCGCCGACACACCAAAGAATCAGGAGGGTATGCGCAATGACCTCATCCGTTTTACCGATTGTGAGAACATTCTTGTGAAGGGCGTGACCATCCAGAATTCCCCTCGTTTTCATGTGCATCCATGCAACAGCAAAAACGTCATCATAGACGGTGTCACTGTGCGTTGCCCTTGGAATGCCCAGAACGGTGACGCCATCGATTTCAGTGACGTGAACGTGGGATTGATTGTGAACTGCACTGTTGACGCTGGCGACGATGGTCTGTGTATGAAGAGCGGAAAAATTAAAGAAGGTGCTCCGGCTAATGGTTGTGAGGACATCGTAATTCAGAACAACACCGTTTTCCATGCACATGGAGGTTTTGTTCTTGGAAGCGAGACTGTAAGTGGCATGCGTCGCATCGTCGTTCGTAATAACCGGTTCAGCGGCACGGACACGGGGCTGCGTTTCAAGAGCGGCATCGGACGAGGCGGTAAGACAGAACAGCTCTATATATCCGACATCGTGATGAGTGACATCTCAGGCGAGGCTGTCATCTTCCAGTGCGACTATGCCGACCAGCCGGCAGGACGTGAGGCGAAGACGCCTACGCAGCAGGAGAAGAAAGAGATGAAGGATGTGCCTGAATTCCAGGATATCCATATCCAAAATGTGGTGTGTCGTGGATGCAAGACTGCCATCAAGGCGGCTGGCATTCCCGGTCAGCAATGTGTACACGACATTGACATCAAGGATTGTACCTTCGTGTACAACAAGACAGGGGAGGATATCGATGCTCAGACCGCACAGATTAACAGCACCAATGTAAAACTTGTGGAAAACAAAAATAAAGAATAAAGACAGACTGCAGCAAAACAATCTTATAACCTCCCATAACCTCCCATATCTTCCTATAATCTCCTATAACCTCCTATAAATAAAAAACTTGAATCTCTTAAATAATTCAAATTTTCCCGTGAAGAACTTTATAAAGAAGAGTGCCTTATCCATGCTGCTGCAGACAGCATTAGTCTGCAACATATCTGCGCAGAGCGATTTGGCTTCACACGTTAACCCCTTCATTGGCTCGGGCGGACACGGACATGTCTTTGTCGGAGCAAATGTACCGTTTGGAGCTGTTCAGTTGGGACCGCAAAACATTCATAAGGGATGGGACTGGACATCAGGTTATCACTATAGCGACAGCATCGTCATCGCTTTCTCACATACGCATCTCAGCGGAACAGGTTGTGCTGATTTGGGTGATGTGGGAATAATGCCGTTCATGGGAGAGATAACTCCTGAAGTGGGCAAACAAAAAAACATCAGCGGCACCACTTCATCTTATTATCGGCATGAGAAAGAGACGGCTGAACCAGGATACTATGCGGTGAAACTGGAAAATGGAGTGGATGTGGAACTGACTGCCACCGAACGCGTCGGATTCCACCATTATCATTTTAACGGCAATGAGACACCCCACATTCTTGTGGATTTAGTGAATGGAAATAATAGCACGGTGTTTGAGTCAGGCATCACCCGCATTGACGAAACCACCATCCAGGGATTCCGTTTCTCCAATGGTTGGGCCACTCCTCATAAAATATTTTTCTATGCGCAGATCAGCGAACCGATGCGTGTGTTCATCCTCTTCAACAACAATGTGCCCACGGGCAACAAATCTCTTCACGACAAATGGGTAAAGGGAGTCGCAACCTTTAACGACAATGTCCGCGACGTGAAAGTGAGAGTGGCAATCTCATCGGTCAGCTGCGAAAATGCGAAGATGAATTTGGAGAAAGAGGGTGACACATGGAACTTCAACCATGTGAGGACCCAGGCAAGGAAAAAATGGAACGATATGCTGTCGAAAATTGAGATAGACGGCACTGACCGGCAGAAGACGATTTTCTATACCGCTCTCTATCATGCGTTTATCGCACCGGTTTTATATTCAGATGTGAATGGGGATTTCAGGGGTATGGACGACAAAATATATTCAAATAATGCGTTCACAAACTACTCTGTTTTCTCATTGTGGGACACCTATCGCACACTGCATCCTATGTTCACCATCATCCTGCCGGAATTGCTGCCCGACATGATGAACTCTATGCTCAGCATCTACGACCAAAACGGGAAACTGCCTATTTGGCCTCTCTATATGGACGAGACCAACTGCATGCCTGGATACAGCTCCGTTCCGGTCATCGCGGATGCCTATCTGAAAGGAATCAAGGGGTTCGACGCGGAGCGGGCGTTGAGATATATGGTGAGCACTGCAACAAATCCCAAACAAAGGGCTGTGAGCGACTTCATGAAATATGGCTATATCCCTGCCGACTGCATTGGAGAGGCGACTTCCATCAATCTTGAATACGCCGCCGATGATTGGGGACTTGCGCTGATGGCGAAGAAAATGGGAAAAATGGATATATATGATCAGTTCATCAAACGGGGAAAATCGTATCAGCACTTTTTCGATAAAAGCATCATGAAGATTCACCCGAAGATGAAAGACGGTTCATGGTATGAGCCTTATTCACCGTTCCGGCTTGACCACCACGGTAATGTGGGCGACTTCACGGAAGGAAACGGATGGCAATACACTTTTATGGTGCCGCAAGACCCGGAGGGGCTGATTGCTTTGCATGGATCCGATGAGGCATTCATCAAAAACTTGGACGAGCTGTTCGTGGCTGAAGGATTTCATGGGGACGATGTGCCACCGGATGTGACGGGATTCGTAGGGCAATATGCACATGGAAACGAGCCGGTTCACCACATTCCTTATCTTTATGCATACGCAGGGGCGCAATGGAAGACCGCCGAGAGGGTGAGGATGCTGCAGGAGAAATTCTATACGGACGAACCCGACGGCTATTGCGGAAATGAGGACTGCGGACAGATGTCTGCCTGGCATATCATGTCGGCGTTAGGACTGTTCCAGGTGAACCCTTCAAATGGCATATACGTCATCGGAAGCCCTTCCTTTACCAATGCCACGATACATCTTGAGGAAGGAAAAGAATTTAAAATCATCGCGCACGACAACAACGACAAGAACGTGTATGTCAAGTCTGCAAAACTAAATGGTAAAAACTATCGGCTGACTTATCTCACTTATCAAGACATAATGAAAGGAGGAACGCTCGAACTGTTCATGAGCCATACGCCTAACAAGGATTATGGGGCATCAGACAAATACAGGCCTTATTCAGCAAGATAAAAAAAAGAGGGTGTAATTACACCCTCTTTTATGATTTGCCTCCAAGAAAATTAAAGCTTTGCAATGAGCTTTGCGGCACCTGATTTCAGGTTGGCTGCCTTTTTCCAGTGGATTACATTTCTCTTTGCCAGCTTGTCCAGCATTTTCTGCAGTTTCGGGAAACGCTCCTGTGCCTCGGCCTTGTCCTCACACTTGCGGAAGTCGCGGAGTGCGTTACGCATGGTCTTTGCGTAATAGTGGTTGTGCAACTTGCGTTTCTGATTCTGACGGATGCGCTTAAGCGCGGATTTGTGATTTGCCATTTTTTCTGTTTGTTTTTTTTAAGTGAATAAAAAAAGGGAAGTGCGATGTGGTATGGCTCTTTGACCTCGCACCAATCTTCCCGTGGGTAGCCCGTAGGAGAGTCGAACTCCTCTTTAGAGAATGAAAATCTCTCGTCCTAGCCGATAGACGAACGGGCCAAACCTATTAGCGAATGAACGAAAAAATAACTCTTAAGCTCATTTGCGGGTGCAAAGGTACGAACTTTTAACCGAATAGCAAAACTTTTTCCACTTTTTTTTCATACTACGACCGTTTTTTGTCTTTTACCAACGTTTTCCATACAGAAAATGAATGTAATCTCATCTTCTCATCTTCAAAAAAAAATAAAATTTACCAATAGCCAAATAAATAGTAAATAGTAAATGGTAAATGATAAATGTTAAATGTTAAACGGTAAATGTTAAAAGGTAAATCGTAAATCGTAAATAATTCGTATTTTTGCAACATGATTGAGCGGTTGCATGCCATTGTATTGCGGATTGTGAAATACAACGACCGTATGCGTATTGCCGACGTGTTCACAAAAGAGCACGGAAGGATGTCCTTTGCCATTCCTGAAGGATCGGCGAAGTCGAAGCACAAGTCCATGAGGGTGATGTGGAGACCACTGGCACTCGTTGAATTTGATGCCGAGATGAAAGGAAAAAACAATATGCCTAGACCAAAAGACAGTAGGGTTTATCTCAATTTTGCTGATTTGCCTTATAACCCCTTGAAAACGATGGTGGCTATGTTCATCGATGAACTCCTTTGTGGCGCTCTGTGGGGAGAACAGCCTGATGAACCTCTCTACCAATTTGTGGAGCAGTCGCTTATACTTCTTGACAATAGCGTAAGTAACATCGCAAATTTCCATATTGCATTTGCCGTCTCACTGCTGAAGTTCCTTGGAATCGAGCCGGTGAAGAGGAAGGGACAGGCTGCACCATTCTACGACCTTTTGGCTGCTGAACCTTATGATGTGATGCCTACACATGAATACAGGCTGGTAGGACAGGAGGCTACCGCTTTGCAACTGATGCTGCGAATGAACTATCGTAACATGCGGCTTTTCCGCTTCACAAGACAACAGCGCCTGAGGACTCTTGAGGTCATCAATGAATATTACCGCCTGCATGTACCCGACTTCCACACCCTGAAATCTATTGCCGTCTATGCTGATGCACTCTCTTAACCGGACTATCTTATCATCTTCCATTACAATTAAATCCCCCATAAGCTTAATTCAACTTTTGCAAGTTTTTGAAAAAGCTGACAATTATTAAATTCTGTTTTATTTTGAGTGATTCTAATGTCGATTTATCATTGGCAAAACTATCGTCCACGAGCCTCAAGCTCGTTAACTCCCATTTTAAATTCCGAACCACTTGCATAAATCTTACATCTTACATAATTAAATCATAAAATTAACTCGGCTTCCTTTTTTACTTCAGAAACTTGAATAAATAGTAAATCGGAATTAGTAAATTAAAAACTTTCGTTAAATATTCTTTGTTTTTTTATTTTATTTACGGAATTATACCGATAAATGTAAATTATTTGCTAAATTTGCAACATATTTCAGATTCTGTACGTATGGAACAAGAAGAAACCCCACTGCAACACGAAAAACAGCAGAAGATTGATGTTGACCAGATATTGAAGGATAAAGCAGGCAAAAAAGCTAAATTTATTCCGTGGTTCGTGAAAAGGTGGCTGAAGAAGACTCTGCATCAGGATGAGGTTAACAGATTCCTTTTGGGCAGGGCGGCTGGAAAATACGGCGTCGATTTCCTTGATGAGTGTGTCGATTATCTGGAGATGGACATGGAAGTTGAAGGACTAGAAGAACTGCCAACTAACGAGGGAGGACGATTTTTCACCATCGTATCCAACCATCCCCTCGGTGGAGCAGATGGAGTAGCACTTGGAAAACTTATCTGCCATAAATACGACAGCAAGATGAAATATCTCGTCAACGACCTGCTCATGAACCTGAAAGGACTTGCACCACTCTGTGTTCCAATCAACAAGACTGGTAACCAGAGCCGGGATTTCCCAAAAATGGTTGAGGCGGCGTTTCAGGGTGAAAACAATGTGCTGATGTTCCCGGCGGGGCTTTGTTCCAGAAAACAGGACGACGGAACTATTAGAGACCTACCATGGAAAAAAACGTTCATTACTAAGAGCATTCAGTATCAAAGAGATGTCATTCCTGTGCATTTCTCAGGACATAACTCTGATAAGTTCTATAATATTGCTAGATTCTGCCTGAAGCACAAGCTTAAATTCAACTTCGCTATGCTTTATTTGGTAGATGAGATGTATAAGAACGTGGGAAAGCATTTTAAGGTCACTTTTGGAGAACCAATCCCATGGCAGACGTTTACCGATAAATCTAGAAACCCAGCGCAGTGGGCACAGTGGGTACAGGACAAGGTTTATGAACTTTGAGGTGATTTGCCTGGGATTATTTTTAATTTGTTGATAATGAAGCAATGGTGAAAAACGTGGGGTATATTTACTTTTCACTTTTCACTTTTCACTTCGAAGAACCTTGTTACGACTAGGCAATTATCGAGCAAGTTCGGATAAGCTCTAGCTGATTCAAGGTTTCACTTTTCACTATATATAAAATATGTTGGAAAAAGAAAATTGCGGTGGAGATGTTTGTGGTGCTGCACAGCAGGCTAACGGACCCGTGCTGCCGCCGTGGTATGGAAAGTTTGATGATATCATATCACCTGTGCCGGTTAACATCCTGAAGGCTGAGCTCACGGAGGAGAAGAAGCTCCGTGCGACGAACAGAAGCAACAATGAGATTTATATTTGTACTTGGCAGGACTCGCCCAATGTGTTGCGGGAAATCGGAAGGCTGCGGGAAATCGTATTCCGGGCTGCTGGTGGGGGAACCGGAGAACCCCTCGACCTCGATGAGTTCGATACGATGGATGACCCCTATAAGCAACTCATCGTCTGGGATCCGGAGAACGAGAAAATCATTGGTGGATACAGATACATCCTTGGCACAGACATCAAGATGGATGAGCACGGGAAACCGCTGCTTGCCACTGGACACATGTTTGAGTTCAGCGACAAGTTCTTGAAGGAATACATGCCATATACCATCGAGCTCGGACGTTCATTCGTCAGCCTGGATTACCAGTCAACACGCACAAGCAATAAGGCTATCTTCGCGCTCGACAACCTATGGGACGGACTTGGAGCGCTTACCATCATCATGCCCAACGTCAAGTATTTCTTCGGAAAGATGACAATGTATCCTTCCTACAACAGAAGATGTCGCGACATGATTCTGTATTTCCTCAAAAAACATTTCGAGGACAAAGAAAAGCTCATCATTCCCGAATGTCCGCTTGAGCTGGAGCACGACCCCAAGGAGTTTGAGGCTATATTCACCGAGGACAACTTTAAGGACGACTATAAAATCCTCAACCGTGAGGTGCGGAAATATGGTCTTAACATCCCGCCGCTCGTCAATGCTTACATGAGCCTCTCACCGACAATGAAACTCTTCGGAACAGCTATCAACTACGGATTCGGAGATGTCGAGGAGACGGGAATTCTCATCACTATCAATGAAATCATCGACGACAAGTATGTACGTCATATCGAGTCGTTCGCCAAAGAGCATCCCGAACTCATCAAAATCACCAGTGGAGCCAACATCGTCATCAGCGACAAAGAATAATACATCTATCTTATCGATAAACAGAAAAAGCGGACAATACGTCCGCTTTTTCTGTTTCACTTTTTATCCTTGTGAGCTCAAAAAACTCATTAGATAACAGGAATCGATTCACCATTGATTTTCCTGTAAAGGTCGAGTGCATAGACATCGGTCATGCCGGAAACGTAATCCACAACAGCCATCAAACGTTCGTAGGCTGAGTTGGCATGAACATCGTACTGTGCAGACACACGGTCGAGAAGCAACTTGGAATAAGCGCGGTTTGGGGTCATCACCGCATCAACAAATAAATCAATCAGCTGGGAGATAATCTTATAGCCCGACAATTCGATGTCGAGAACATTCTTGTTTTTGTATATCTTACTCACAGACACCCGCTCACAGGTCTTGTAAGCCTCAAGCACAGAGTCTGGCACATGATTGATTAAAGAGCCATCGAACATGCCGCTGAGTATCTCTTCTTCGCTATCAACAAAGACTCGTACACATTCTCGCACAAGCACTCCAATTGCGCAAGAACGGAGATAAGCTATTTGCTCGTTCACATCGTTTACTTTTGACATTACCTCCTCTGTGTGGGAACGTTTCGATGGGGCAACAAAACCCAATAACAGACTTTTGGTCTCATCTGTACTCAGAATGCCCAGCTTGTGGGCATCCTCTATGTCCATGATTTCATAACAGATGTCGTCGGATGCCTCAACTAAATAAACCAAAGGATGGCGGCACCAACGGTTTTCATCTGTCTGAAGAATGCCCAGTTCATCGGCTATCTTGTGGAAGGTGGCTTGTTCACTCTGAAAAAAACCGAATTTCTGCTTCTTACCGGATTCAGAAGAAGGGTAGGGATATTTCACGATGGAAGCCAACGTGGAATAGGTCATCACGAATCCGCCGGGACGACGACCTTTGAACTGATGGGTCAGAATACGGAACGCATTTGCGTTACCGTCGAAACGAGTCAGGTCTGTCCATTCGGATGATTTCAGTTCACCTTCCCATTGCTTTCCGTTTCCTTCGCTGAAATAAGCGGCGATCGAACGCTCACCGGAATGACCAAAAGGAGGATTCCCTAAATCGTGGGCAAGACAAGCTGCGCTTACAATGCTGCCGATTTCGCCTATGTGTGAGTCTGAAAGTTCGGGATGAAGTGAGGTCAGCTGACGCGACACGTCGTCACCTAGAGAACGACCTACGCTCGCAACTTCCAGGGAGTGCGTCAGACGGTTGTGGACGAATATGCTGCCAGGAAGTGGAAACACCTGGGTCTTGTTCTGCAGACGGCGGAAAGGGGCTGAGAAAATCAGACGGTCGTAGTCTCGCCTGAACTCCGTGCGGTCGTCACGGCGGTCGTAATGAAGCTCTTCCTGACCTAACCGCTTATTGGATATAAGTCGATTCCAGTCCATGTTGTTGAATGTTGAGGATTGTTTGTCCATGTAGGGAATTTCTTCATGTATGTCTGAAAAACTAACAACTAAAAACTAACAACTAAAAACTATTATAAGCCTAAATTATATGCAAAAATACATAAAAGGTGTGAAAAACTCAAATATTTGAGATTTTATTATTAATTTTGCATTTTAAATAGTCATTCATTTAGTAATTATTGTAATTTAATTGTCAATTCAATTCATGAATGTGAGAATTATCAATAAGTCACACCATCCCCTGCCCAAATATGAGACAAATCAGTCGGCGGGAATGGATTTAAGGGCAAATCTTTCACAGCCTGTCACACTGAATCCCATGCAGCGCTGTCTTGTCCCTACAGGTCTGTTTATCGAGCTTCCAAAAGGATATGAGGCGCAGGTCAGACCTAGAAGCGGACTTGCTGTCAAGAAAGGCATCACTGTTCTTAACTCTCCTGGCACTATCGATGCCGATTACAGAGGCGAGGTATGTGTCATTCTCGTCAACCTGTCTGATCAGCCTTTCGTTATCAACGACGGAGAAAGGGTGGCACAGATGGTGGTGGCAAAACACGAGACTGTGGAATGGATTCCTGTGGAATCTTTGGAAGATACTGAGCGTGGAGTCGGAGGATTCGGACATACTGGGGTGTAACAACGCTGAATGGAATTGTTGATGGCATGGGTTGTCCGATTGACAATTCTTTCTGTCATACAAACATTTTGTATTCTGGCCTTCTCGTCTTCATTTTTAATTCTTTCTTTTTTCTACGATTTACTTTGTTGAAACAGTTTCTATACATATTACTGTTTTTTTGTTGCGGACAAACTGTATTTGCACAAAATTATGACCAAGCCGTCAGGGAGAAGGCTGATGCCTTTTATTTTGACGGAGTGAGGCAGCGTATGGCTGGAAACCATGCGGAGGCGTATCAGTTATATCTCCATACCCTTGAACTTTGCCCAGACCATGTGGGAGCCAACTACGACATCTCTTCTTATCATCATCTCATGGGAGAGGACAGTCTGGCTATGGTCACGCTGCAAACTGCTGCCGATGCCGATCCAAACAACTACTGGGCACGACAGGCTCTTGTACAGCTCTATGTCAGTGAGGACAAAAATGTGGAGGCTATCACTGAGCTTGAGAAGCTTGCCAAGGCTTACCCGAAAAACAGTCAGCTGCTGTTCATGCTTGAAGAACTCTATTTTAAGACAGAGAATTATCCAAAAACGGTCGAGACGCTCGACCGGATAGAGCTGCTTGAAGGGAAAAACAAGGAAATCTCAACAGAGAAATTCAGAATCTATTCCCTTATGAAAGACGAAAAAAAAGCGTTTGAGGAGATGAGGGCATTGGCGGAGGAATATCCCAATGACATCAGATATCAGGTGCTGATTGGCGATTTTTATCTCGACGAGGGGAAAAACGACCAGGCGTTGGAGGTCTATGAGAAAATACAGCAGACCGACCCGTATAACATCAACTTGCTTATGTCGCTTGCCAGATATTACGAAATTACTGGGCAGACTGAACGGTATGCTGAAAACCTCGCGAAAATCGTGACAAACGAGGCCCTTGACAACGACACGAGAGTTAAGATTATGCAGGGAATCGCTGCCCAGAATCTGTTCGGACAGAAGAACGATACGGCAAAGGTGATGGGACTGTTCGACCAGATTATGAAACTTCCCCAGGAAAACAATGACATGGGGGAACTCTATGCACGATATTTGATTTCAAGCGAAATATCCAAAGAGAAAATCAAACCAGTCCTTTATCAGATGCTGGACATCGACCCTGAGGAGGATATCGCACGCAACCAGCTTCTGTCTTACGCTATAGAGGAGGATGACGATGATGATGTGATGAAACTCTGTAAGACAGCTGTCGATTACTCGTCGAAAAATCCGATGTACTACTACTACCTCAGCGTGTGCTACCTCCGTCACTCCAATTACGAGGAGGCAATCAATGCCAGCAGGAAAGGATTGGAGAGAATAGACGACGAGTCGAACCTTGAGATGATTGTCAACATGTACACCATTTTGGGAGACTGCTATCATAGGACCGGTAAAAACCAGCAGGCTTTCGAATGTTACGACTCTTGTCTGCTATACAGGCCCGACGACGCGTTAGTGCTCAACAACTATGCCTACTATTTGGCACTTGAGAAAAAAGACCTCGAAAAGGCGGTGAAAATGTCTGCTAAGGCCATTCAACTGAGGAAGGATGAACCTAATTATATCGACACCTATGCTTGGGTTCTTTTCGAACTGAATCGGTATGATGAGGCTAAAGCGCAGATAGACAAAGTGCTCGAACTAAAAGATGGAAAGATGGGTAAGGGAGATGCCACATTTATCGAGCATGCGGGCGACATCTACTATAAATGTGGACTGAAAGAGCAGGCTATCAGGTTCTGGCAGCAGGCGGAAAAAACCGGAGGAGGCTCCAATCTGCTCAAGAAAAAAATAAAAAAACGTAAATACATCGAATGACTCCTAAAAATAGGTAAATGTTCAAATGCTAAAATAATAAAATAAATCATTAATCGTAAATAATTAAATCGTAAATAATTAAATCGTAAATAATTAAATCGTAAATAATTAAATCGTAAATAATTAAATCGTAAATAAATATGATTAATTTTAAAACGCTTTCTTTGTTGTTTGTGCTGACTGGTATTGTCAATGTGGCTTGTGGAAGCCAGAAGACACTGGTTAAGAACGACACGCTGCCGGATAATCCCACTGGCGTTTTTCAGAAAGAAGCTTATTTCAAGAAAATCAACGCGAATAAAAGTAAAGAAGACTATCTCACAGCAAAAATCAAATGTGTGGTGAGCATGGACGGAAAAAACACCAGCACTTCCGGGCATCTTAGAATGAAGAAGGATGATGTCATTCAGATTTCACTCCTCGATCCCATTGCAGGACTTCTGGAGCTGATTCGGATTGAGTTCACCAAGGACATGATGCTCATGGTGGACCGCTACAACAAAAAATATATCTATGTGCCTTACGACCAGGTCGATTTCCTCAAGAAATGCGACATCGACTTTATTGCACTCGAAAACCTGTTCTGGAACCACATTTTCGTACCGGCTAAGCAGCAGGCGGAACCGGAAGACTTCCTGTTTGAGACAACTGAGAGCTCTGAACCGGTGAGCGGTAAGGAGGTGAGACTTAAATATGTCGATGAGCACCTCACGTATTGCTTCACAACATCTCAGGAGGAAAAACGGCTTGTGGAGACCCTTATCACCGGAAATCGTGACAAAGAATCTAAATTTGCATTCCAATACAATGACTTTAAACCGTTCCAGGGAAACGATTTCCCCAACGAGATGGTTATGTCGTTCATTATGGGCAGCAAGAATGCCTCACTTTCGTTCATCCTCTCATCTGTCAAGAACAAGTCTGGATGGGAAACCAGAACAAAAATCCCGACTAAATACTCCAAGGAGGATCCTGAGCGTATTTTCCGCTCAATCATGGGACCTAATTAAGAAATGAATACTCCAGAATATAAACCAGCAGAGTAGGGACTTACTTCATGTGTGTCCGAGTTCGGATGCAATGACTGTCGTCTTGTTTTCTCGTATTTTTGACATCTTGTCTTCTTCAATTTATCAACTTGTTTTTTCCCGATAACTAAAATGAAAAAATACATCTCTATCCTGTTTGTCATCTGCATCGTGATGTTTGTTTTTGCCGGTAACATGTCGGCAGGTTTCAGCTTGGTTCAACAGAAGCCCCAGCAGAAGGCCCAACCCCAACAGAAGCCCCAGCAGAAGGCACAGCAAAAAGCTCAACCACAACAGCAGCAGAAACCGCAACAGAAGGCGCAGCAGAAACCGCAACAGAAGGCGCAGCCGCAACCGCAACAGAAGGCGCAGCAGAAACCGCAGTCACAACCGCAGCAGAAGTCGCAGCAGAAAACTCAGCCACAACAGGCGAAACCGAGTCCAACGCAATCGCAGCAACAGTATCAGAAGCCGGCGACAACGACTTCCACATCCAATGCCAGCACAAAAAATGAGCTGCGAAACGAGAAGGCTGAGGTGCAGAAAGCCAAAGCTGAGTCGCAGAACAGGGCGGGACAGTTGTCACAGCGCATCAAGGCGAACCTCGACTCCGTGATGATTCTGCAGAACAGAATCGGACGGCAGCAGTATTCCATCGATTCCCTCAACACGAACATCAGCGTCCTGAACGTCCGTATTGACTCCATGCAGGTGAGACTCGATACGCTCGAGAAGCAACTTAACAACAAGATGTCGAACTACGGAAAGGCAATGACATTCCTGCAAAGAAGCATGTCGATTCAGGAAAAAATCATGTTCATCTTTGCATCCGACAACCTCACACAGATGTTCCGCAGAATCAGGTATATCAGAGAATACTCATCCTTTCAGAGAGCACAGGGATTGCTGATTCGGGAGGAGCAGACTGATGTCAGAAACACTAAGAACAGTCTGCTCGACGCAAAAAACAATCTTTTGGCATCAAAGTCAATGCTGCAGAAGAAGCAGAACGACCTGCAGTTCACAAAAAACAGCTGTGAGCAGAAAGTGCAGTATCTCAACCAGAACCTCAATGCCGTAAAGGAAGAGATTGCCAACTATCAAAGGCGTGAGGCGGCTATTGACGCTCAGATTAACCGTATCATACAGGCGGAGATAGAGGCAGAACGCCGACGTGTTGCCGAAGAGGCGAGAAAGCGGGCGGAGGCTGAGGCTAGAGCGGCGGCTGCCAGAGCTGAGGCGGCGCGTAAAGCGCAGGAGAAAGCGGCGGCTGCAGCAAAAGCGGCTGCGGCGGCGAAGGCTGCAGAAGCTAAACGCAAAGCTGAAGCCGAGGCGAAACGTAAAGCCGAGGCAGAGGCACGTGCAGCAGCTGCCAGAAAGAAGGCTGAGCAGGATGCACTGACTGCGAAGAAGGCTGCGGAGGCAAGGAAAAAAGCCGACGAGGAGAAAAAACGGGCTGAGGCTGCCGCAAGAAAGGCGAAGAGCGATGCGGAGAAGGCTGCTGCGGCTAAGAAGGCTGAGGAGGCCAGAAGGAAAGCAGAGGAGGCAAGGCGCCAGGAGGAAGAGGCGAGACGAAGAGAAGCTGAGGCAAAACGAAAGGAAGCAGAGGCTAAAGCGGCTGAAGAAGCTGCCCGTAAGAAAGCCGAGGCAGAGGCGCGTGCTGCAAAAGAAAAAGCGAAAGAGGCGGAGCGTACAACCGAACGGGCTGCAAAAATCGAGCGTAGTGAAGCGAAAGCAAATAAGCCGACCATCGAGACCGACCAGCTCTCTTCCAGCTTTGAGGCGAACAAAGGAAGATTGCCACTGCCAGTCGCTGGTGGATCCATCGTTCGACATTATGGTAAATACACGGTGTCTGGGGCATCGAATGTCACGCTCGACAACAAGGGTATTGACATCCGAGGAGCGTCAGGTGGTGCTGTACGTGCGGTGTTCAACGGCAGGGTGTCGTCCATCTTCCAGTATGGCGGCCGTTATATTGTCATGATTCGTCACGGTAAATACATCTCCGTCTATTCCGGCCTCTCATCCGTCTCTGTGTCAAACGGCTCGAATGTCAGCACCAGCCAGACCATCGGATCCATCGGACTCGACGAGTCAGGCGAACCTGTCATTCAGTTCCAGCTACGAAAAGAGTCATCCAAACTCAATCCCGAGGCATGGGTGAGATAGTGGTAGTTTGTTAACATAAAATATACAATCCTGCATTCTTAAGTGGCCGAATTTGACAACTTGAAAATGCAGGATTGTTTTTGCTTCCTTTTTTCTGCAGATACTTGAATTATTTAGTAATAGTGAAAAAATAAGTTAGGGAAATTTACTAAGTTATTTTTTTACTGTTACTTACATAAGCAGCTCATAATAACACTTGATGGCATCTGCTATCTCGCTGACAAGGATATATTCGTCGGCAGAATGAGATCGGCTTGATTCGCCGGGACCCAGTTTTAGCGACGGGAACGGCATCAGTGCCTGATCCGACAGGGTGGGAGAACCGAACGGAACCATTCCCCTTTCAATACATTTCTTCACAAACGGATGGTCTGCACTTATCGATGATGAGTTCAGACGGAACGATCGGGCGGTCAGCTCACTCTTCAGGTGTTTCTGAAGCATACCGAACAGCTCCTCGTTAGTGTAGCATTCATTGCTGCGGATATCAATGGTGAAACGGCATTCGTCTGGTATCACGTTATGCTGTGTGCCTGCGCTTATCATCGTCACCGTCATCTTTACAACACCCAGCAGCGCACTTTCTTTTCTGAGGTGATTCTCCTGAATCAGACGGATATCGTCCATGGCCTCATAGATGGCGTTGACGCCCTCGTTGCGGGCTGCATGACCCGACTGACCTTTAGCTACAGCATCTACCACCATCAGGCCTTTCTCTGCAATCGCAGGCTGCATCCCTGTCGGCTCACCAACAATCGCAAATTCAATTTCAGGCAATTGCGGAATCACGCTCTCAATACCGCCTTTGCCCGAAACCTCCTCTTCGCATGAGGCTAAATAAATCAGGTCGTTCCGACTCTCACGAAGCATCAAAAACACCTGAAGCAGAGACATCAGACCGCCGCCGCAGTCGTTAGAACCTAAGCCATATATTCTCTCGCCATCGCCTGTTGTTTCCAGTTCTGGTGTGAACGGATCATGCTGCCATCCTGACACCGGCTTCACTGTGTCTATATGTGCGTTAAGCAGGATCGCCGGCTTCGATACGTCAAAATTCTTGCTTTTCGCCCACACGTTATTCCCTGTACGTTCCGGGTTGCAACCATTCTCTTTCAGATACTCCTCAATGATGTCGGCCGCAGCTTTTTCTTCTCTGCTCACCGACGGCGTGGCTATCAGCCGTTTCAGCAGTTCCACAGCCTCATTTGTCTCTTTTGTGAAATCCATATCCTTTTTTATGTTTTTTACGTTCTTTCTGCAAATTTAGATAAAATTCCTGAATAATAAGCCTATTGAGAGTAATAAATTATTTTTCTGCCACTAACCTCTCTTAATCGCACACTGCCCGACAGTCAATAGCTGGGGGCATGGATGTCTCTTCCGTGCCAACTGTCGAGGGCAAGACGACCGAAGACGGTTGAAAAACTATAAACTATAAATTAAAAACTTATCTGCATTCTGTCTAAATAAGCACTCCTTAAAAAAGTAAAAAATACGAAAGAAAGTAATGATTTCTGTTTTGTTTTTACATAAAAATTACTTATCTTTGCAAAGAAATATGTAGAAAAAAAACCGTCATATCGGTATTGTTTATTTAATGATTGCGTAAGAATCAGTACGCCAAAAAATTATTGTAAGAATTATGAGTGAAATGAAAAGAATCAAGACTGCTCTCGTGTCTGTGTTCCATAAAGACGGATTGGATGAATTGCTAGCTGAGCTTGACAAAAATGGGGTAAAATTCCTCTCAACGGGAGGCACACAGGCTTTTATTGAGGGCCTTGGATATGAATGCCAGAAAGTGGAAGACTTGACAACCTACCCGTCCATTCTTGGTGGAAGAGTCAAGACACTGCATCCCAAAGTGTTTGGAGGCATCCTTGCAAGAAGAGATATCGAGACTGACCAGCAGGAGATGGAGAAATATCAGATACCGGAAATAGACCTCGTAATTGTTGATCTTTATCCGTTTGAACAAACTGTGGCAACAACCGACGACGAGGCGGCTATCATTGAGAAAATCGATATAGGTGGCATTTCCCTCATAAGGGCTGGAGCCAAGAATTTCAAGGATGTTGTAATTATCCCGAGCAAGAAGCAATACGAGCCGCTTCTCAACATCATCAAAGAGCAGGGTGCAGCCACAACTCTTGAACAGCGCAAAAATTTCGCAAAGGCAGCTTTCGACACCAGCTCTCATTACGACACGGCCATCCACGCCTACTTCGCACGGTAATACCGGTATTTAGAGTTTCGTCCACGAGCCGCACGCTCGTTATTTCCCGTTTTCGAAGAAAATTAACTCCCAAATGATATTTTAACTCCCATTCCGCAGGGATTAACTCCAATTATTATAAAATCAGATGAATTTTTTCAAGTTAACACAAGATATTGCGATGGACTTGGGCACTGCCAACACCATCATCATCATGAACGGCAAAATTGTTGTAGATGAGCCGTCGGTGGTGGCGATGGACCGCAACACTAAGAAGATGATTGCGGTAGGAAGCAAAGCCAAGATGATGCATGAGAAAACACATGAGAATATCATCACATGCAGGCCGCTTAAGGACGGAGTCATTGCAGACTTCAACGCTTGCGAGCAGATGATGAGAGGACTCATTCGAATGGTCAACATGCATCATCATTTTTTCCCACAGTCGCTCAGAATGGTCATTGGTGTGCCTTCGGGGAGCACTGAGGTGGAACTTAGAGCTGTACGCGACAGCGCGGAGCATGCTGGAGGAAAAGATGTATATCTCCTTTTTGAGCCTATGGCTGCTGCTATCGGTATCGGACTCGATGTGGAGGCACCGGAGGGAAATATGGTGGTCGATATTGGTGGAGGTTCAACCGAAATCGCTGTCATATCACTCGGAGGTATCGTAGCAAACAGTTCTATACGTATTGCTGGCGATGAGTTCACTATGGACATTCAGGATTATATGAGCCGACAGCACAATGTCAAGGTGTCAGAGAGAATGGCGGAGAGAATTAAGGTGAATGTCGGTTCTGCATTAACAGAACTGGATAATCCTCCAGAGGACTATGTGGTGCATGGACCCAACAGAATTACTGCCCTGCCGATGGAGATTGCTGTTAGCTATCAGGAGATTGCTCATTGCATCGACAAGTCAATAGCAAAAATTGAGACGGCAGTACTGAGTGCACTTGAATCCACACCACCCGAACTTTATGCTGATATCGTGAAAAATGGTATATGGCTTACCGGAGGTGGAGCTTTGCTCAGAGGACTCGACAAAAGACTTTCCGACAAAATTAAGATGCCATTCCGAATCGCTGACGACCCGCTACATAGTGTGGCGAAAGGAACTGGCATTGCGCTCAAGAATGTTAACAATTTCTCCTTCCTTATGAGGTAAGACTGTTCTTTATAGAACAAAGGCTCTCTTAATGAGCGGCTAAGGACAAAAGAGAAAGACCTGTGTGTACTGAACGGCGAAAGCCGGTTCCGTTAACTGTTATATGTATCTCCTCATGGTCTTCACTCATTTTTTTGAATCGTAGCAATCATCTTTTTTACGATTACTAAACGGATTATTCTAATATGAGATATCTCATCGAACTGTATTTCAAATACCGCTGTTGGCTGATTTTTGTGGTTCTAGAGATTGTAAGTTTGATCACACTGGTAAAGTTCAACAGATATCAGGGAAGTGTCTATTTCACCACGGCAAACACCGTGGCAGGTGCATGGTACAGCCTGACAAGCGGTGTGTCATCTTTTTTCGATATGCAAGCTGAGAATGAAAGGTTGGAGCATGAGAACGAAATGCTCAGAAAACGGCTCAACGACCTCAGGTCTGGAATGAAGGAGGAGGATAATACGATTGATATCCTTACTGAAAAAAATAGAAATCTCAGAAGTTACAATTTTATTAGTGCCCATGTAATCAACTCCACACTCAACAGATCTAACAACCTCATAACAATCGACAGAGGAGAAATTGACGGAGTCAGGGAGTCTGCGGGTGTTGTATGCTCATCTGGAGTAGTAGGAGTTGTATATAAGACTTCCTTGAATTATGCTGTGGTTGTACCATTAATCAACGAGAAGTCTATTGTCAGCTGTAAAGTCGATATTGACTCTGCAAGGGTGTTCGGAACTCTTCAATGGCAGTTGGGGAGTCCACAGTTTTCTTATCTCAATGACATTCCTAGACATGAGGTCGTAAAAGAGGGATTGGAAGTCGAGACCAACGGATTCTCAGACATCTTCCCTGCAAACATACCGGTTGGAACTGTAACCAAAGTGGACGATTCGTCAGACGGACTGTCTTATTCCCTGACAGTTAAGTTGCACACGGATTTCGCCAGGCTGAGAAATGTGTCGGTGATTTCAGGATATACACGATTTGAAAGGAAATTCCTTGAAAAAAGAGTCGGTTCTTTGCTCAAAGACAAATAACAGATGAACGATACGATAAAACATAGAATCATCAGGATGTTGCTTATCCTTATCGTGCAAATCCTTATTTGCAATAACATCCAAACATTCGGATACGCACCGCCTGTACTGTTGGCTTACCTCACTATGAAATTCCACAGAGGATCATCTCGTGAAAGCCTGCTGATTTGGGGATTTATCATCGGACTGATTTTTGATATTTTTTCTAATACCATGGGAAAAGGTATGGCTGCATGCACCCTTTTAGGGATGCTCCAGCCTTTTCTACTCAATCTTTTCTCTCCCACTGAGTCTGTCGATATGCTGGTACCATCATTCAAGACACTTGGATTCGACAGATATATCTATTATGTGGTCGCAACTATGCTGATTTTCCATTTCACATTCTATCTGCTTGAGGATTTCTCCTTCAGGCATCCGAATATTTTGTTTACAGGAACATTTGTCAGCACGGTTCTCTCGGTTCTTTTTATTTTGCTCGCAGATGTCGTAATGCCTAAAGACAAAAATGTGGATTAGTATGGAAAGAGGTACTATTCTGGAAAACCGCAGATTTGTTATTGGAGGAATCATTCTGGTGGTAGTCATTGCTTATATATGGAGACTGGCTGCGCTACAACTGATTAGCAGCGACTACAAGACTAAAGCAGACAGCAATGCATATTACAGAAGTGTCATTTTCCCATCAAGAGGAAATATTTTCGACAGAAACGGGGAAAGTCTTGTCTATAACCAGACTGCGTTTGATATTATGGTCACTACCAGGGAAATGAAGAATCTTGACACGCTCGAGTTCTGCAAGTTTATAGGGATTACTAAGGATATGTTCATTCAAAGGATGAAGGATATCAAAGACCCAGCCAAGAATCCTGGATTTACTGCTGTAAGGCCACAACTTTTTGTCGGACAACTTTCTGAAAATGAATTTTCTGTTATTCAGGAGAAACTTATCAGATATCCGGGGTTCTCCATCAGAAAAAGGGCTATCAGAAAATATGCAACTCCATTGCTCGCTCATGTGCTTGGAGATGTAGGAGAGGTTAACAAAGATGATATAGAACACGATGATTATTATAAGCCGGGAGACTTTATTGGAAGTCAGGGAGTGGAGCGCTCTTATGAGAAGGAACTCAGAGGAGAAAAGGGTGTGCAGATTCTGTTGCGAGATGCGACAGGACTCGTCCATGGTCATTATAAGGATGGGGAAGAGGATGTGATGCCAAAACCCGGAAAAGACATCACACTCGGTATTGATGAGAATTTGCAGGCTCTCGGAGAAAGGCTGATGAAAGGGAAAAAAGGTGCCATTGTGGCTATCGAGCCGAAAACAGGAGAAATTCTATGTATGGTTTCCGCACCAACTTACGATCCAAGAAGACTTGAAGGAAAAGAAAGGGGGATTTATATGTCTGAACTGATCAAGGATAAAGACAATCCGTTGATCAACAGGGCTGTGCTTGGAGCTTATCCTCCTGGATCTACTTTCAAGCCTACACAGGCGCTTACATTCTTGCAGGAACACATCATCACTCCAAACACATACTATCCTTGTACGAGAGGATTCAAAGTGAAGGGGATGAAAGTGGGGTGTCACACTCATCAGACACCTATCGACCTCATCAATGCTATCGCTACATCATGTAACGGATATTTCTGCTGGGGATTATACCACATGTTCAACAACCGGAACCAGTATAAGACCTTGCATGAGGCCATGACTAAATGGAAGAATTATATGGTCAAGATGGGATTCGGATACAAGCTTGGAATCGATTTGCCAAGTGAACACAGGGGACTCATTCCCAATGCACAGTACTACGATGAAGCGTATAAAGGAAACTGGAACGCTCTGTCTGTCATCTCTATTTCTATCGGACAGGGAGAAGTGCTGGCGACACCACTGCAGATCGCTAACCTCTGTGCGACTATTGCCAATAGGGGGAAATATAAGATTCCACATGTCGTGCATAAGATTCAGAACGGAAAGGTGGCTGACTCGCTTACTACCTTTCATTCAACTGGAATCAGCCCTTATTACTATGATTATGTGATTAACGGGATGAGAGGGGCTGTGCTAAAAGGAACATGTACTGGAGCTAACATACCAGGGTATGAGGTGTGTGGTAAGACGGGTACAGCGCAGAATCCTCATGGAAAAGACCACTCTGCTTTCATGGGATTTGCACCTCAGTCCGACCCAAAA
The DNA here is from genome assembly GCA_016284045.1 of Bacteroidaceae bacterium. Lineage (GTDB taxonomy): Bacteria > Bacteroidota > Bacteroidia > Bacteroidales > Bacteroidaceae > UBA3839. The sequence goes on along the minus strand of JAEEOB010000171.1, from coordinate 7,451 downwards.
ATCGCCATCTGCGTCTATGTGGAGAACGGAGAGTGGGGAGCTACCTATGGAGTACCTATCGGTGCGCTGATGATTGAACAGTATCTCAGGGGAAAGCTCTCACCGGCGGCTGAGAGTAAGGCGGATAAGTTTGAACATAAGAAAATTAACTATGATGAAGATACGGACAAGAAGATTAAGAAAAAAGAACAGCTAAAGAAAGTCATCAGTAAAGATTCCGTTAACGAAGAAAGAATCAGTGTGTTCCATCGATTCAGCACACACGCGCTGGACTCTATCAACAAAGAAATAAGAAAAGCAGGAGAGGAGAGCAAGGAACGGAAGAAAAAAGCAATAGAGGCATTAGAGAAGAAACATGAAGAGGAAATGAGAAGGAAAGAAGAAGAGGCTAAGGAAAAGATGGAAATCAGGCAGAAGGCGGAAGTGGCTAGGCAGAAAGCGGCAGAAATAAGAAGAAACGAGGATGAGCTGAAAGAGAGAAAACGCAGATTTTATAAGAAAAAACAGAAGAAAGCTCTTGACGAGGCAATCAAAACCGATTGGCTCATCAGACAGATGAAAAAGAAAATCGAACAATAAAAATCTGCTCTTTAATCCCCGGTTTTTGATGGAGCCAGGAAATCCTGAAATCGCCCATTAAACCCATTTGCCCAATCACCCCACGATAGGACATCGGCTGGGGGCATGGACGTCCCGTCCGTGTCAAGCGTCGAGGGCTCGATGCCCGAAGACGCTTGAATAAAACCAACCGTATGGCTACTAATAAATAACAACTAAAAACTAACAACTATAATTTGTCGATTCAGTTTTTTTTGCTAACTTTGCAAAGACGCGAATGGATTTGCCCATTTGCAAAATTGCCGTCCACGGGCCGAAAGCTCGTTTACTCCCATTTTCTGAAAGAAAATTAACTCCTAATAAAAAATATTATGACAAGAAAAAAACTGTTTTCTGTCATCTTGACCTTGTTGGTCACGCTGACGATGACGGCACAAAACCCGATGTGGAACGACCCGGGAAAGAATGCTGACAACCGAATGCAAAATGTGGCGGATTTCTTTGCATACGAAAATGCCGAACTGGCGAAGCAGGGAAAGAAGCAGAACTCTAAGTGGTTTTTATCATTAGAGGGTAACTGGAATTTCAAATGGGTGAAAAATGCCAATGAGCGCCCTGAGGGATTCTTTGCTGAGAACTACGATGACGCGGCATGGGACAAGATGCCGGTGCCGGGCATGTGGGAACTCAACGGATTCGGAGACCCAATCTATGTCAACAACCAGTACGCGTGGCGTAACGATTGGGAAACTAATCCGCCATACGTGAAGGAACTCAACAACCATGTGGGGTCATACCGTAGGTCCTTTGACATACCGGCTGACTGGAGCGGGCAACAGGTCATTATGCATGTGGGATCTGCCACATCGAACATCACGGTATATGTCAATGGGCAATATGTCGGTTATTCCGAGGATGCAAAAGTGGCGGCGGAGTTCGATGTCACTAAATATCTAAAGCCAGGACAGAAGAACCTCATCGCTATGCAAATTATGAGGTGGTGCGACGGATCATATCTCGAGGACCAGGACTTCTGGAGACTTTGTGGTATAGCACGTGAGTGCTATCTCTATGCTAAACCCACAACCAGCATCACAGATATCTTTGTCACACCCGACCTCACCAACAACTACAAGGATGGTGTGCTTGACGTCAAGCTGACAACTGCTAACGCCGACGGATGCAAGGTGGAGTTCAGCTTGGTCGCACCCGACGGAAAAACCACAAGCGGAAATGCCAAGGTCGTGAACGGTCAGGCGGCGTGGAACCTCAAGGTGAAGAACCCGAAGAAATGGTCGGCAGAGTCACCGAGCCTCTATAAGATGTTTGTCACGCTGAAGAAGGGAAACGACGTGAAGGAGGTTATCCCGATGAAGGTGGGATTCCGCAAGGTGGAAATCAAAAACGCACAGCTGCTCGTCAACGGACAGCCGGTGCTCATTAAGGGTGTGGACCGCCACGAGCTTGACCCCGACGGTGGTTATGTGGTGTCCGTGGAGCGCATGATCCAGGATATCCAGCGGATGAAGCAACTTAACGTGAATGCAGACCGCACTTGTCACTATCCGAACGACCCACGCTGGTATGACCTTTGCGATGAGTATGGCATCTACATCACCGCCGAGGCGAATATTGAGAGTCACGGAATGGGGTACGGAGAGAAAACACTTGCCAAGAATGCGGCATACCACGATGCGCATATTGAGCGTAATCAGCATAATGTGCAGGTGCTCAAAAACCACCCGTCGATCATCGTATGGTCGCTGGGCAACGAGGCAGGATATGGCAAGAACTTCGAGGATGCGTACGACTGGATTAAGGCTTACGACAAGAGCCGCCCTGTGCAGTATGAGCAGGCGGGACAGAACGGAAAGACCGACATTTTCTGCCCGATGTACTATGGTTATGAAGGATGCGACGCCTATTCCAAGAACGACAACCCGAGGCCGCTCATCCAGTGTGAATATGCGCATGCCATGGGTAACTCCATCGGAGGGTTCAAGGAATATTGGGACCTGATCCGCAAATATCCGAAATATCAGGGAGGATATATCTGGGACTTCATCGACCAGGGATTCCGCGGAACCAGCAAGGTGACAGGAAAGCAGATCTGGACTTATGGCGGTGATTATGGACGCTTCCCCGCAAGTGACAACAACTTCAACTGCAACGGTGTTATTAACCCCGACCGTGAGCTCACACCGCATGCCTACGAGGTACAATACTACTATCAGAATATCTGGACCACACTCAAGGACAAGGCGGCAGGCACGGTTGAAATATATAACGAGAACTTCTTTGTGCCGGTGGAGGGTGTCACGCTCAATTACCTCATCGAGGCGGAAGGCACACAGATTGCAACGGGTAAAGTGGATGTGGAGGCTCTGAATATCGCACCGCAGACCAAGAAGACCGTCAATATCGACGCCATCGCCAAAGCTCTATCCGACAGCCGCTGCCAGGGCAAGGAGGTGGTGTGCAACATCTCCTATGCACTCAATAAGGACTGCCAGCTGATGAAAGCCGGAGAGGTGGTGGCACACGACCAGTTTATCCTCCAGGAGTATCAGTTTGCCGACCTCGCTAAGATGGCATTAGCGCAGGGCGAAGTGAAGGTGGAGGAACATAGCGCCTATACCGTGATTTCAGCCAATGGCGCTGACTACACCTTCAACCGCCATAATGGATTCATCTCCTATATCGATGTCAACGGACAGAGCATGATGGAGGATGGATATCAGCTTAAGCCCGACTTCTGGAGAGCACCCACCGACAATGACCATGGGGCAGGGATGCAGCGCCGTCTCCGTGCTTGGCACAACCCTGAGTTGAGAATGAGGAATTTCAACATCTCCAAGGAAGGCAGCAACGCAGTTGTCATAGCCGAGTATGAGGTGCAGCTCTTCCGCAGCGAACGTGGTGAACGTGGACAGCGTGGACCTCGTGGCGGTCAGGATCAGAACCAGAATCAAGGACCGAACCACAACCCGAAGCTCTATATGAAATACACCATCACTGCCGACGGCAAGCTCATCGTCGATGAGAAACTTGATGTTGATGAGAATGCTGAGCAGAAGCCGCAGCTCCTCAGATACGGTATGGAGATGCAGATGCCAGGTGAGTTCAAGACCATCGAGTTCTATGGAAAGGGACCTCAGGAGAACTACATCGACCGCAAGGACTTCGCTAATATTGGTGTGTATAAGCAGAAAGTAAGCGAGCAGTACTGGGGATATGTACGTCCGCAGGAGTCGGGAAACAAGACTCAGGTTCGCTGGTGGAAGATGACCGACAAGCAGGGTAGGGGACTGCGCTTTGAGAGCAACGTCCCGATGGAATGCTCAGCACTTCCGTATCTCACCGACGACCTTTCACTTGGTGAAAATAAAGGGCAGCACCACTCAGGAGACCTCGTCGAACGAAAGTTCGTATCAGTTCACATCGCGCAGAAGCAGATGGGTATGGGATGTGTCAACTCATGGGGAGCATGGCCTCGTCAGGAGTACCAGACAACTTATCAGGACTATCAGTTCCAGTTCGCCATCACACCCCTAAAATAACCTCATATAGGCACTACGCACAATCATTGCTTTAAAATTCAATATTAAAATAAAAATGCAACAAAGGCGGCTTCCATAGCCGCCTTTATTGTACTTACCTCCTAATCCCTAAAGTTTCCTAGAGTATCCTAGAATTACCTAGAGCTCCTGGAGTTCCTAGAGCTCCTGGAATTTCCTGGATAAACTAAAAACAACAATCATATTCCAGCCCGAACACATCAGCTACAGCCTTGTACGTGATTTTTCCATCAACCACATTCAGTCCTTTCGCCAGAGAAGGATCGTCCTGACATGCTTGCTTCCAGCCTTTGTCTGCCAATGCGAGGGCATAACGCTGAGTGGCGTTCGTCAGAGCGAGAGTAGAAGTGTTGGCTACCGCACCCGGGATATTAGCCACACAATAATGGATAATGCCGTCGATGCTATAAACAGGCTCACTGTGTGTGGTCGGACGGGAGGTCTCGAAACAGCCGCCCTGGTCTATTGCCACATCTACCAGCACAGTGCCGGGCTCCATCAGTTTCAGCATGTCCTTTGTAATCAGATGAGGTGTCTTGTCGCCGGGAACCAGCACAGATCCGATGACGATATCCACGTCGTGCAGCTCTTTGCGGATGTTGTGCTCTGATGAGTAAAGCGTATGGACATTGGCAGGCAACTCCATCGACAGCTGACGCAGACGGGGTAGGGATATGTCCGTGATGATAACCTCGGCTCCCATGCCGGCTGCCATCTTCGCGGCTGCCTCACCTACAATGCCGCCACCGAGCACCAGGACTTTCGTGGGCTTCACACCGGGCACACCGCTTATCAGCTTGCCTTTGCCGCCCTGTGTCTTCTGAAGATAGAAAGCGCCGTTCAATACAGCCATGCGGCCGGCGACCTCGCTCATAGGCTGTAGTAACGGCAATGTGCGGTTAGGAAGCTGAACCGTTTCGTAAGCCAGACAAGTGGCACCACTCTTCAGCATTGCGTCAAGCAACGGACGGTCGCTTGCGAAATGGAAATAAGTGAACAGCAGCTGACCCGGACGAACCAGCTCATACTCCGGCTCCACAGGCTCCTTCACCTTCACAATCATATCGCTCTCACGATACACGTCTTCAATCTTGGGGAGCAGCTGTGCACCAGCACTTTCATATTCACTGTCGGCAAAGCCGCTGTTCTCGCCAGCGCTCACCTGAACAAACACCTGATGGTCATGTGCCACCAGCTCTGCAACGCCCGAAGGGGTCATTCCCACACGGTTCTCGTTGTTTTTAATCTCTTTTGGAATTCCAACTTTCATTTTTCTCGTTATTTATAGTTTTCTGTTACAAAGATACAATAAATCCCCTAATTATAAGTAATTGTGTAGAAAAATCTTTATTTTCTTTTCAATTTTATTTTTTTTCTTCTTTACTGCACGATTTTTTTTCATTGCATAATTCGTTGTTTTAATAAAAAAAACGTAAATTTGCATAAATATTACAATTCTATTTCAATTTTTTCAATAAAAAAAGTAGTTAACATGAAGAAATTTTTTCAATTTGCATTCTTAGCACTCGCTGCAGTTGCTATGGTTGCTTGTGGCAACAAAAGTGAAAACAAAGGTGAAAACAATGCTGAAACCACCGAAGCAAGTGAAACAGCAGAACAGGTTTACAAAATCACAAAGAACTATGGTGGATCCACTGGTACCAATTATGCTTCTTTTGAAAGCACCGAAAATGAGGCAGAAGAGACTCTTCAGGTGGAATTCAATGGAGACAAAGCTGTGGTCACTCTTCCTTTCAAACTGAAGAAAACAGATAAGCCGCTTGAAAAAGAAGACCTTACCGGCGTTGAGGCAGACTTGAGTTACAAAGATGGTGACAAGTCGGAAAATATCAGATTCAAGATTGCAGACGACAAGAACTATCTTGAAGAGTTCAATAAAGCACAGCCAGGAGACGAATTCGAACTCACCCTTAAGGCTGAAACCACAAAAGACGTGCTCGACAAACTCAACGGACAGACTGTTCGTTATTTCATGATGTACTATTAATCTCCCCCAAAAACATATACAACATAAAAAAGGAGCCAACCGGCTCCTTTTTTATGTTCAGAGGATGAGTCAAAATTATGGAAAAGGTGAAATTGATGGTTATTTAATAGCATACCATGCTGGCTGAGGGGGTTCTACTGGTTTGCCTAAGCGTTTTAAAAACTTTTCGCAAGCTTTGCTTGTCGACTCTTTTCCGTTGATCCAATGGCTCTCGGAAATCACATCCTGTTCTTCGGATGAAGTGTCGAACTCAATTTCGGAGTCATAGGAATCGGCAAGATGACTGTTTTTGACCATTTGTGCCCCTTCGCATGCTCTTCCTGGTGAATAATAGGCGGAATACCCTACAGCATTCTTGTAAAACACCAAATCTGTAGCACCATCCGCATAGGCTATCTTTTTTACCACATCGCCTTCCACAGTGTAAAGTGCCTGATAGTTGTTTTCACCTCTAACCCACACTTCTTGAATGCCGTCACCATCGATGTCGATAAGTGCGTATTCCGTTAGCACTACATCTCCGATATTATACCGATCGGATGGTGTTTCGTTCATTTGCTCGAGATACTTTTTAATATCGAAATCGTTGTTTTGAGCACATGTCGTATTCATTATCGAAATAGTGAGAAGTGCCATGGTTGTAATAATTAAATTTGTTTTCATGATTTCTAAATTTTATTTGAAGTGATTTTTGCTTTTTATTTTCATTGGAAGAACTTTCGTCCACGAGCCTCAGGCTCGTTAACTCCCTTTTATAACTCCCATTTTTACTTCCTTTTTTACTTCAGAAACTTGAATTACATAATAAAAAGATGACGCATATTTAACACATAATCATTGATATTATACGAAGACACTTGCTTCTTTGCTTTAATCTTGCTCTTTTGGTTTCTTTTTTTCGTTTATGATGTTTTGTATTACTTCGACAGTTGACCTTTTTAACTCTGTGGTGACATCTTTTCCATCGACATTATAAGTCATAAATAAAGAATTACCCTTAATGTTGAACTTAAACACATCTGTGTCAAAGGTTTCATCATCTCCGAAGTTGGTTGTTTGAGTGACAATATCTTTTTCAACGGTCCATTTTCCGTTTTCCGACAGTTCTATCCATTCGTGTCCCGTCTCAAAACTTCTCAGGCAATCCGCTTCGATAAAATTGCCGTTTTGCTGATACCACATATATGCTACTGCTTCTCCGATGACCTCTTTATTTTCATCATAATATGGCAATTTATCACTAACCCAAACACCAACAATTGTGTTGTTTTTATCATCAGAACTTGAGTCATCATCTTTGCATGCAA
>JAEEOB010000170.1 GCA_016284045.1 Bacteroidaceae bacterium | reverse complement strand
TTTCATTGGGCAGTTTAATAGTTTTGCTGTTGGACAGAACTACGAGATAACGAGATATGAAATACAAAAACCGAAGAGAGAATTCGATGATTTTGATGGTATAACGGGATATCAGCCTCGTCACGCCTCCACCACATAGATGACTTCCATCAGGGTCTGCCCCACTGCTTTCAGCACATTCACGTCGATGTTGTTCACGTTGTCGGCAGTGGTGTGCCATGTCTGACAGAATCCGCTGTTGTTCTTGTCGGATGCGATGATGTCGGTGCAGGGAATGCCGCATTGGTTGACCGCCACATGGTCGTCGGTGACATAGCCTGTGGCCTCGCTCTTGAAATAGTTTCCATAACCAATCTTCTGACCGGCAGCCCAGACCTTATCGGTGATGCGAGGAGCCATCTGCATGGAGTAGCTCTCTTTGTAGAACACAGAGTTGGGACCTCCTACCATATCGAGCAGGATGCCATATTCTGCCACATAGCCATCCACATGATGTTTTCCAGCCCAGTACTGCGAACCCAGACACCATGTATGCTCAGAGTCATGCTCGTCGCGCGCCCATTCAGGCGTGCCGCAGTCTTCTGCGTCGAAGCAGATGAGGTCAACCCCCACAGCTGGCATCTTCATAGCGAACTGCCGAGCCAGCTCCATCATCACCGCCACTCCGCTCGCGCCGTCGTTGGCACCGTCAATAGCAGTCTTGTGGTTGGCTGGGTCTTCATCGTGGTCAGCCCACGGACGGGAGTCCCAATGGGCGCAAATCATAATGCGGCGCGGTGCCTGCTCATTGAAAGCAGCGATGATATTCCGTCCTTTCACAGGCGTGCCGTCATACAACTTGAGGTCAGCCATCTGCTCATAGACATTGGCACCGTATTGCCGGAACTTCGCCGCGATATAGTCGCCACATTTGTCGTGTGCCTCTGAATTCATCGTACGCGGTCCAAACGTGCACTGTTCCTTGAGAAACAGGAATGCGCTGTCGGAGTTGAATACGGGTGCCGTGCTCACATATTCCTCTTGTTGAACTTGTGTTTTTTTGTCGGAACAGTTGCTGCAAGCAGCCATAAACAAAAGAACAGGCAATGCTGCCATATATATGAAAAAACGCCTCATAGAACTATTGATATATCAAATTTCATGCAAAGATAGCTTATTTTTCACATATACAACAATTTAATAACTTAAATATATTTTTTTTAAGATATGTTTACTTTTGCATACTCATCTCTTCACCCTTAAGGCGGAAACACAAGACCCATAAAAACGCAAAACGGCAGGCATCCCTGCCCACCGGTCCGCTTGTACGTTTTTCAGATATCACAACTGAATACAACAGTACTTACTAACCTTTTTACTAATAACTAAACTATTCTTTGAAGTTTATGAAACAATTAACTAACCAAATTTTTTTTAACAACAATATTAACCAACTATTTTATTAACTAACTTTTTATGATGCAAAGTTACGTTGAAAAACAGCCTGAAACTTGGTATTTTTGTCCGTTTTTTTCTAAATTTGTACGTTTCAAACCATTTTGGGGATAAACAAGAAAGCAGGGATAAAGCATTCTACCAAAAAAGCAACGGCAATCAAAATGAATACCGCTGCCTTGTGGATATTAAAATACCGTTCTTTCAGACAAAGACCAGATTACCAGAGCGGACTCGTGTTTCCCTCCTCGGTGTCCTTCAGAAGACGAATGATGGCCATTTCCTCTTCGATATCATCTTCTCGCTCCTTGGCAAGATTGCCCCCAGTAGCATCGGTAGATCCAACAATACCTATTTCGCAAAACGGGTTGAAGAATGCAACAGAACTGTCTGTTTTGGGTGTTTGATATATCTTTTTCATTTCTCTTTCTATTTTTGTTTTATTTGGAAGTGAGTCTGTCCGGCACAGGTATATGACGGACAGTCCCGGTTTTCCATTGGTTATTTTTATTTATTTAAACAGCACCTTCTTACCGTTCACGATATAGATACCCTTTGCTGGAGCAGCGACACGCTGACCGGCGAGATTGTAAATCACGGCGTTCTTGACACTCTGGCTGTCAGCGTTCACATCGCTGATGCCAGTTGGCTCATTATTCATAAACGTAAGCGATTTCACGCCAGCATTTACCTTGTCGCCAGGGATATAAGCAGTATGAGCACCAACGGTGAATGTCTTGCTGGTCTTGTAGAAACCAAGTCCGTTGTCAGCATTCATCAAGACATAGATAGGTGCCTCCACCTGGGTCTCTTCTGCCACACCTACCAGGTCGTTCACACCTGGCGGAAGCGGTTCAAGCGCTAAGTCATTACTAACCGGCACCTCATAGCTTCCTTCAGCAGCCTCGATATAAACACCCACGTAACCTCCGACAAGGCTGGCATCACCCATTGAAATCTGGTCGCCGTCAACAGTAAGGTAGTAAGCCTTCAGCCCCTCCACATTACTGAAATCAAGCACGTTCTTAGAGCAGTAAGTGCGGGCTCCGGCGGAGGTAACGGTGATGGTCTCTGTGTCCATCTTTCGAATGGCAATAATTATATCATACAAATCGTAAGCAGATGTACCCTTAACCAAGGACAATGTTCCCTCTTCTGGAATTACCACGTTATCAAGCATAACATTTACCCAGCTGTTTTTATTGGTAACGCCATCCATTACATAGACGTCCGTTGATCCAACAACAATTTTGGAGCCTCTTCCCTTATCCATTTTACGGATAATAAACTTATAATTACCAGCAGGAATGGTTTCAGCAGATGTGTATGCCTTATTGTTGTATGCACTGCAATAGGAAGCCCTGATGCCTGCATTCTCACCATTCGTGTCATCTAAATCAACAAAGAACGCCAATGATCCACCTTCCATATCCACAATACTCAGGCTCTTTTCCACAACTGTTTCCTTTGTAAGTTCCACATTGTCACCATAAAAAGGATTTGAATTGTTTGCTCTGGTTTGATATATGATGCCATCCTTAACAACATACATTCTGAAAGGGACTGTAAAAGACTCTCCCACCGTTAATGTCAGATCCGCAATGTCCATGGGTTCAGAGAGAATCTCTTCATTATTATATTTATATACCACTGTTACAGATGTGACATCAGAAGAAGAAGACATCGTGAAAGAGACTGTTTTTGAACCATTCAACAAATCGTCATCCGACACAGAGAATGTGCCCTCATAATCGTCATAGCCATCAGCAGTGGCGGTAAATGCATAATCGCCAACCTCAAATAATGTCTCACTTGTAGCGGAAACACCATCAACAGATATAACAGCGTCCACACCATTAGTCTCTGTGAATGTAACCGGAATGGCTGTTACTTTCTGTTTTAGCGTTAAATAGTCAATGTAATGATACATGTTGCTACCCGTATTGACCAAACGGAGATAAGAATTGTTTTCCAATGTGATTTCTGTGCTGAAGTCACCACCCACATTACTGGTTAGTGTGATGCTTGAGCAATCTGTCCACTCATTGCCATCTGCGGATGTTTGAATAGTTAAAACATCGTCGTTATTTCTACGCACCTGAGTATTAACCGTTAACACATAAGAACCTGCTGGTGTCATCTGGGTTGTAGTAAGAAAGGCAGTCTGATAGACACCATAGCCATCGCCATTTGAATAATTTACATTGCCGGTGACATCACCGTAACTTCTTGAAAGAGTTAAGTTTTCTCCTTCAAAACAGTAGGCTATATCAGATTTTGTATAGGAAACGGTCATATTCGTTGCTTCAGAAATAACAACACCATACGGGCTGGCTGTTTCATACCACTCGCCATCATTTTGAATATATTTTGGCCAGCAGACAGTCTTTGTTTCTCCCTCAAATACACTTCCAGAGGCAATATTTGTTCCAAAATTATTAACTATTGAATAATTAAAAGAACTTATTTTTGTGAAGTAAACAGAGACCACTGTAGAACCATCAGATTTAATAACTTTATCAGCAGCATCGTCAGAGCTATAAACATATTTCTCTGTATTGCTATTAAGATAAAACGTCTGAGTATCTGAGTTTTGAAGAGTTATAGCAGAACCGACTTCCCCGATACGGGTAACCGAGTTTTTAATTTCCACATTATTGCAGAAATACTTAATTGTATAGTTGGCTGTTTGTGCCGTATTTTCTTCTTCTGTTATTTTCACAGCCTTTAAAGTGGATGTATTCACCCAATTAGGACTCTTTCCACCTAAACCATGGGTCAGTGTATAAGAAGAAGCAGCGTTTGTCAGAGTACCAACTCCAGAAACTGTATTTCCGTTATCTGTAAACGAATATGAAACTTCATTTGTTGACTGATTGATTGTTACTGAGATAGAATAATCTCTGCCTCGTGTTGTTCCAACACCACTAAGTTGAGTAGTTTCAGAACCAATCGTAACTTTTGTTTTCCAACTTGAGCCATAAAAGGCAAATTTCACCTCGCCAAATGAGATATATGCATTTGTGTTGTCAGCCGTTCCTGTAGCATTTCCAGGATTCCAAGTAGAAGTCCAAGTAAGCGTAGAATTTGACTTTGCCGGAGTAATCGTTAAGGATGAAGCAACCCCATTGGTAACCTCAAGTCCATTACTGCCAATTGTTCCGTTAGACCAACCATTTTCTCCCACATCGTTTGATGACCAGGATGTGGCAGTTCTTTCATAGAGCGTTGTCTGCCCCCACACATTGCCGCCTGTCAGCATCAGCGCTGTCAGCAGCAACAGTCTAAAGAAATTTATTTTCATTTTTTTGTTAATAAAGTTAATAGTTTTATAATTTAGAATAGTAATGATTTCGGGATTACGTTTAGTCAGTCAGATTTTTATCCAAGCTGCAAAGTTACGATTTTTCATTCAATAGCTTGCTCAAATAGGTAAAAAAGAAAGAAAACATCAATTTTTCTGCAAATTTAGAAAATAATTGTCATCGGAATTCCCTTCATTTATTCATTTTCATGGGGAATTGTACGGAACAAACACATAAAACCCAAACATAAGGGATGTTTCTGCTATGCATCATTTGTCAAAATTGCTTACCATTCCTCTCAATAGAAAAGATTTCTTCATTACGATTGGCTTATAATTCGGAAATTTTATCTAAATTTGCATTCACAAATCAAAAAACAGAAAAGAAACATGACAATAGAAGAACTCCAACAAGAGGTGATAGAAGAATTCCAGGATTATGACGACTGGATGGACCGGTATCAGTTGCTCATTGATCTGGGCAATGACTTAGAACCCCTCGATGAGAAAGACAAGAACGAAAGCAACCTCATCGACGGCTGCCAAAGCCGCGTCTGGCTTACAGCCGAGCTCAATGGCGAAGGGCATATCATCTACCGTGCTGAAAGCGATGCGCTTATCGTGAAAGGACTCGTCACGCTCCTTATCCGCGTGCTCTCCGACCACACACCAGAGGAAATCCTCACCGCCGACCTGCATTTCATGCAGGACATCGGCCTTCAGGAGCATCTCTCCCCCACCCGCAGCAACGGCCTTCTCGCCATGCTTAAGCAGATGAAACTCTATGCCATGGCATATAAAGCCAAGCAAGGATAATTATAATGAATTTCTTAAACCCATAATCTTCAGATTTTCCGCTCTCAAAAAGTGGAAGCTCCATGCCATATTGAGGCATGGAGCTTCCACTTTTTCTATTCATCTGATTATTGTCTATGGCATCGGCAACAGCCCTTCCCAACGCACATCCCAGTCTGCGGGGAAGCCAGGGTTCGTGCCCTCGGAGCCGTCCCATCCGGCAAGCATCATGGCGACAGCAGTGAGCAACCCGCCGTTGCCGGGCAGATAGACGCGCAGACGCTGGTCCTGACAGTTGTGTCCGTTAAGCAGATAAGTGTTGGTGCGGCAAGGCATAAGCAGCGCATCCACAGCCTTGTCCGGACATCCCAGCCGTGCAGCGCACATCGCCGTCATCGGATAGTCCCACCCCCAGGTTTTATCCCAGTTCCAGTTTTTCATCACCCAGTCAAGCGTACGGCGCATCACCTTCTTATCCACGAGCCGACTCTTCGGCAACATCCCCAGTGCGCCCAGCACAGCTGGGTGGTCACTCGTATATCGGATATTGCTGTAAGTGTCGGGAGCAGACTCAGCCGCCAGATACAGACTGTCGGCACTGCAAGCCAACGGCGGCAGCTTATCGGTCACCTGGTCCCATGCGGCTATAGGGAAATTGCCGGTACGTAAGCGCCATTCCTTCGCCTTACGAAGTCCCCAGTACCAATAGCTCAACTCAAGGGGTGGATTCAGCGTGGAGTCGGCTTTCAGTGTCTCCTGGGCAGGGATACAGCCTTTAAGCACATAGCGGTTGTTTTCCTGGTCGAACGACGCGAACGAATTCATGAATAAAGCGGTCTCGTCAATCAGCCCCATGAACTTGCTGGTTATCCGGTTGCGGCCAAGCTCCGACTTCTGCGCTCGATAGAGCAGCTCTGCCAGATAGATGATATGCGGCTGCTGCCAAATCAGATAGCTGCCCACATTCGATGGTGCCTCACCAGCCCACGGGTCGGTCATCTTCATCCACCGCAGCCCGTCGAACTCCTGCCTTATGGCAATCTCACTGGCGTTATGAGCCGCATAGAAATACCAGTTGAGCGAACGTTCCAGAATGTCAGGATGTCCCCAAAGGGCAAACTGTGCCTGGTGCCACCATATCATCTCCAGGTGGAACTTGCCGTACCATGAGTTATAGGTGAGGCCTGTCTCCTGCGGAGGCATGTCGCCACCGTCGTTCACAGCAAGCAAGTACTGGGAGAGCACCACCCTCCGTTCCAGCTCCTTCGCACGAGAGTCTGCCACATGCGAGAAATCAACAATTCCACCCTCTTTCCAGTAGGAATGCCAGAAACTCTCCGCCTCAGACTGAACGAGCCGGAAATCACGGCTGTCGGCAGTACGGTTCGGAATATCTGCCGGCTTATAACGGGGAGAGTCGAACTGCACCTCACGACGTGCCGTCCGGCGCTTCCATCCCTCATACACGTAGTCGCGACGCTCTAATGAACGGACGTTATATACGCCATCGACAAACCAGACTGAGAAATCAAGGTCGTTCTTTCCAGAAAGCACAACGGTATGGGAATCACTCTGGCGGATATCCGCCTTCCCGTTCCAACCAATGCGCACCTGATATGCCGTATCGTCTATACGGACGGTCAGCCAGGCGAAACTGCGGTGACGCTCCATCGTCAGCGTCTGCGGCTTCTGCGGATCCCAGTCGCAGGCATCGTCACTATGACGGCCTGTGGGATAAGGCACGCGGAACACCACCTCCACCTTGCCTTTCGTCTCCACCTTCGAGGCAATCAGGTCGGCAGCGGGGCTGCACACGGTCTGCACATGAAAAGGGCGCCCGTCGTAATTGAACCGGCTGTCGATCAACCCGTTCCACATGTCGAGATGCTGATTGACGGCTGAAACCCTGCTGATATCTGGCAAGTTGAGCCCCACGCAGCCCAGATGCAGCCGGTGGGGATTCTGACGAAGATAATTGGCAGCATCACGCTGACGGCCTTCCTCACGGAACTCTGCCGCATATAGTTCAGAAGAGCGCGCATTTCCAAAATTCTTACTAACCCATGTCTCCTCTGGCTTATAACCATTCACATTCGGGAATGAATGCCACCCCCAGTCGCTCATGGTGCCAAGAGGCATACCATTTGAATAAGCTTTTGGAAACGTCTGAAGCCCAGTGACATCGACAGTAAACGCAAAATGGCCGTTGCCCACAGTGAATGCTGACATCGTATCGACCGACTGCAAATGTGGATTATGACGGCTGACCACCGTCTCACGGTCGATTCTGCCTGTGCCCTGTCCGAAAGCTGCTGTCCCAAACCATGAAAGCAACACAAACCCCCAAAGTATATACCACCTGTTCATTCTATTTAGTTGTTAGTTGTTAGTTAAATTACTTATTACTAATTACTAAGAGAAAAAAACCGCCCAATGATAATAATCTTCTCGTCTCCTCTTTTTCTCGCCTCCTCGCCTTCTTGTCTTCCCGTCTTCATTAAATGACAAATAATTATTTGGAATTATTCGAGATAATCCTGTTCGTAACTCTCTCTACAGAGATCACTGTGCCGTCTTCGCCTACAATCTCCACATTCCACACGTGGGTGGATTTGCCGGCATGGAGCAGCCGAGCCTTTCCATAGACCTTTCCTGACGTGGCAGACATTTGAAGATGTGTACCCGACACCTCGGTACCACACACATAAACGCTCTCGTCAAGTCCGGTCAGATGTACAGATCCGGCTCCTGCCACCGTCTCAGCAAGCGTTAGGGAGGCACCGCCATGCAAAATGCCGAAATATTGACGCACCGCATCGGTGATAGGCATCTCAGCCAGAGCAATGTCGTCGTCGGACGGTAAGAACTTGATACCCATGGCTTCCACCATCGTGCCGTGCATCCGTGCATTCAGCAGGTCACATTCCTCTTTCGTAAGCATATAGTTATTTGCGGATGGGCAGATGAACGAATCATCCAGCCTGTTTTCATTTAATTTTGTTTAAAATAATTACAAAGATACGTATTTTTTACCAATTTCAAGTATTTTTTTAGTAACTTTGCAAAGATTTTCGAAAATCGCATCTTATAATGAAGAATTTGCTGATTGAGACGTATGGCTGCCAGATGAACGTGGCGGACAGTGAAGTTATTGCATCCATCCTGAAAATGGCGGGCTACAACACATGTGAGACGCTCGACGACGCTGACGCCATTCTGCTCAACACCTGCTCGGTAAGGCAAAACGCTGAGAACAAAATTATCAACCGTCTCGAAGCACTCAACAATTACCGTCAGAAGCGGAAAGAGAGTAAACTCATCATCGCAGTCGTGGGCTGCATGGCAGAAAGAGTGAAAGACGAGCTTATTGAACAGCACCACGCCGACATCGTGGCGGGACCCGACTCCTATCTCTCGCTCCCGGAGCTGTTTGCTGCAGCTGAAATCGGAGAGAAAGCCATCAACATCGAGCTTTCCACCTCAGAGACCTACAAGGATGTCATCCCAACGAGAATACATGCCAACCATGTGTCAGGATTTGTAAGCATCATGAGAGGATGCAACAACTTCTGCCATTATTGCATTGTGCCTTACACCCGCGGACGAGAACGAAGCCGTGACATCGACAGCATATTGGCAGAGGTGAGGGACTTGAACGACAAGCATTTCAAGGAAGTGACTCTCCTCGGTCAGAACGTCAACTCATACCAATGGGACGACATCGGCTTCCCCAGTCTTCTCAGACGGGTGGCTGAGGAAGTGCCCGGCATGAGAATCCGCTTCACCACATCCCATCCCAAGGACATGAGCGACGAGACACTGAAGGTGATGAGCGAATACGACAACATCTGCAAACATATCCACCTGCCTGTGCAGAGCGGCAGCAACCGCATCCTGCAGCTGATGAACCGGAAATACACCCGCGAGTGGTATCTCGGAAGGGTGGATGCCATCAGGAAATACCTTCCAGGATGCGGACTGACAACCGACATCTTCGTGGGTTACCACTCAGAGACTGACGAAGACCACGAGGCATCTCTGTCGCTGATGCGCGAATGCGGATACGATGCCGCGTTCATGTTCAAATACTCAGAACGTCCAGGGACATACGCCGCACGGCATCTCCCCGACGACGTGCCGGAAGAAGTGAAACTGGCAAGGCTCAACGAGATGATAGCCCTACAGAACCAGCTCAGCGCCCAAAGCTACCGCAACGACATCGGAAAGACTTTCGAAGTGCTTGTTGAAGGAGTGAGCAAACGGTCGCGCGACCAGTTGTTCGGACGTACCAGCCAGAACAAGGTAGTGGTGTTCGACCGCGGAACCCACCATATCGGCGACTTAGTCAGCGTCAGAATCGACGAAGCCTCGTCAGCCACTCTGAAAGGAACAGAAATAACCGATTCTAAAGTGAAGAGTGAAAGGCGTATTTACTCCGAAAACAGAGTATTCACTAAAACTTCAACTCTAAACTCTCACCCCTAAACGTTAAACTCAAAACTCTCAACACACATGAGTAAAAGAAATAAGAAAGCGTCATACACCGGCTATCTCAGCACACAGTTTATCACTTCACTGCTCAGCACCACATTCGTGCTGATGCTTTTGGGAACCATCGTGCTGTTCGTTATCAGCGCCAAGAAAGCTTCCACCTATCTGAAAGAGAACGTGGTGGTGAACTTGTATCTGAACGAGGGGATTGAAGACAGTCAGCTACACCGTCTTCAAGACGACCTGGATGCGTCAGGATTCGTGAAGGAACAGCTATACAAGTCGAAAGATGAGGCGCAGCGCGAAGCAAAGGAATTGCTCGGCACCGACCCGGGTGAGTTTGTGGGATACAACCCGTTCATGGCTGAAATCGAGCTAAAAATCGCTGAGGATTTCACCAGCAAAGACAGTCTTGAGGCCATTGCCACCCGCCTGAAACTGCGGTCGGAAATCAGCGACGTGGTTTATCATCCCGACCTCGTGGAATCGATGAATAAGGGAATCAACAAGTTCACACTCATCTTGCTTGCCCTTGCAGCCCTGTTCACATTCATCTCTTTCGGACTCATTAACAACACCGTCAAACTCAATATCTTCTCACGACGATTCCTGATTAACACGATGAAGCTCGTGGGAGCATCATGGGGATTTATCCGAAAGCCGTTCCTCAAACAGTCGTTTGTAATGGGAATACTGGCATCATTATTCGCATGCATCGCACTTTTCTTCATTGTCAGATGGTTCTACTCCTTCGATGCTGAAGTGAAATCCATCATCGACAATCAGACACTAGCTATCGTGGCAGGATCAGTGTTCGTGTTCGGACTGCTCATCACCTTTGTCTGCACCTACTTCTCGCTCAACAAATACCTGAAAATGTCGAGCAACGACTTGTATCACATTTAGTTTTCAGCTTATTTCGTAATACCGGAATAACAAAATAACGAAATCGCGAAATAACAGAACAAAAAAAACCTCAACTTCACACAACATAGCAACATGGACAAAAGAGACTTTGCATTCAGCAAAACAAACTACATCATGCTTGCCATCGGATTCGCCATCGTCATCCTGGGATTCATCCTGATGGGCGGAGAGTCAACAACCGAGGAGGCATTCAACCCTGACATTTTCAGCACACGACGTATCGTAGTTGCTCCTATGGTATGTTTGGCGGGATTCATCTTCGTCGTTGTCGCCATTCTTTGGAAATCTAAAAGCCAGAAAGCCGACGACACAGAAGATTCACTCGACAAAGAAATAACAGAAGCAAAATAATCGAAAAAGAAATGGAATGGTTAGAAGCCCTTATTATGGGCATTTTTCAAGGACTTACAGAGTTTCTACCTGTAAGTAGTAGTGGGCACCTGGCTTTGGCTGGCAACTTGCTGGGAGTGGAGGATCCCGACAAAATTCTCACTTTCACCATTGCCGTGCATGTGGCAACAGTATGCAGTACACTGGTAATTTTGTGGAAAGAGGTTTCTTGGATTTTCAAAGGTCTGTTTAAGACTGGAAAAAATATTGTTCCGAGCCCCTACGGCATCAAATCGCTGAACGAAGAGCAGAATTATGTGCTTAACATCATCGTCTCGATGATTCCTATAGGCATCGTAGGTCTTTGTTTCAAAGATCAGATTGAGGAATATTTCAGCAGCCTGGTGGTGGTGGGTGTCTGCCTGCTCGTGACTGCCAGCCTGCTTTCCTTCTCTTACTTTACCAAACCACGGACAAAAGAGCATATCACGATGGGTAGTGCGTTTGTCATCGGAATCGCACAGGCATTTGCCGCACTGCCAGGGCTGTCACGCTCCGGATCTACCATCGGAACCGGACTCTTGCTTGGCAACAAGAAAGAAAAACTGGCACAGTTCTCTTTCCTCATGGTCATCCCTCCGATTCTGGGTGAAGCGCTGCTTGACGTGAAGAAAATCATGGAACAGGGCGTGGAGACTGCCATGAGCGGAATCTCAACCACTGCTTTGTTAGTCGGATTCGTTGCCGCCTTTTTAACAGGTTGTCTGGCTTGCAAATGGATGATTAACATCGTGAAGAAAGGCAAACTCATCTATTTCGCCATTTACTGCGCCATCATTGGACTTGCCACACTCATCTGGCAGTTGTTTTTTTAGTTGATAAAGAAAATTATTTTGTTTTTAAGTTGTTAAGGACATACATAAAGTAAGTCCCTTCAAGCAGTATTTTTTCCATGCTGAATCCTGAGGAAGGCGAAATATTCTGTTTCAACAAGCCATATACGATGACCTCGTTCAGGCTGGTGTCGAAAGTGAGAGGCATTCTATGCCACAAGCTCGGTATCAAGAAGCTGAAAGTGGGTCATGCCGGCACACTTGACCCTCTTGCCACAGGCGTGCTGATAGTCTGCACCGGCAAAGCTACGAAACAAATCGATGAGATTCAAGCAGGGACAAAAGAATATGTTGCCACACTGAAACTGGGTGCTACTACCCCTTCGTTCGACCGTGAGACGGCAGAAGACGCCAACTACACCATCGAACACATCACACGAGAATTAGTGGAACAGACGCTCAGCCGCTTCATTGGTGAAATCGACCAGGTGCCCCCCACTTTCTCTGCCGTGAAGATTGATGGAAAGCCAGCATATAAGAGTGCCAGAAAAGGAGCAGAGGTGGAAATCAAATCAAAAAAACTGATAATCGACGACATCGAACTGCTAAGTTACGACATCGACGGGAAAATTCCGACACCACTTCAGCCCATCCACATCAAACATGCTGATGTAGATCAGCTTATTTCAGAAGGCAACTGTTCCACCCAACCCACCATCACCATCAGAGTGGTTTGCAGCAAAGGCACTTATATCAGAGCCTTAGCCAGGGACATCGGTGAAGCACTCGGTTCTGGTGCCTATCTCACAGCACTCATACGTACAAAAGTGGGAAACTACAGACTACAGAACGCCAGAGACATCACTACTTTCGAACAATGGGTAGAAAACTCTCTGAATTAAAATACACTATTAAGCAACAGTAAAATAATTACTTAGTAAATTTAATGTCAGGCAATCATTCAAGATTTAAACTTTACACTTTAATCTTCTATATTCTTTCAAAAAATAATGAAACTATCCCAATTTACATTTAAACTCCCTGACGAGAAAATCGGCCTGTTCCCACCAGAAAACCGCGACGAGGCCAAAATGATGGTGCTCCACAGAACCACAGGAGAAATAGAACACCGCATTTTCAAAGAAATCATCGATTTTTTCGACGATGGTGACTCTTTTATTTTTAACGACACACAAGTGTTTCCAGCACGTCTTTACGGAAAAAAAGAGAAGACTGGCGCAAAAATCGAAGTATTCCTCCTTCGTGAGCTTAATGAAAAACAGCGTCTATGGGATGTACTCGTCGATCCTGCAAGAAAAATCCGTATCGGAAACAAGCTGTATTTCGGCGACGACAGTTCGATGGTGGCTGAGGTCATCGACAACACCACTTCAAGAGGGCGTACGCTACGCTTCCTCTACGACGGACCGCACGATGAGTTCAAGGCATCACTCTTCGCTCTTGGAGAGGCTCCAATTCCTGATGATGTGAGAAGGCTCCGGCCTGCACAGGCCGAAGATATGGAGTGGTTCCAGACCATCTATGCTAAGAACGAAGGTGCTGTGACCGCTCCAACCACTGGTCTGCATTTCTCAAGAGAGCTGATGAAGCGGATGGAAATCAAGGGAATCAATCAGGCATACATCACGGTTCACTCCGGTCTGGGTAATTTCAGGAATATCGATGTGGAAGACCTCACAAAACATAAGACCGACAGCGAGCAGATGTTTGTGAATGAGCAGGCATGCACCATCGTGAACGAGTCGAAGAAAGCAAACGCCAGAGTATGCGCTGTCGGTGCCTCTGTGCTCCGTGCCAGCGAGACCGCTGCTGGTCCAGCTGGAATCCTGAAAGAATTTGATGGATGGACCAACAAGTTCATCTTCCCACCATACGAATTCTCTGTATGCAACGCCTATGTGGTGAACTTCCAACTTCCGCTCACCACCATGCTGATGATGACCTGTGCTTTCGGTGGCTACGATTATGTGAAAAAAGCCTACACTGAAGCACTCAAAGGGGATTATAAGTTTGGCACATACGGCGATGCGCTGCTAATCGTAGATTGACAGATGGTATTCCTCTCTTTAGGAACAAATATCGGCAACAAGGAACAAAACCTTCTTGAAGCCATCAGTAAAATCAACAAGCAGATTGGGAACGTTGTGTCCCAATCTGCTTTCTTTGCCACTGCCCCCTGGGGATTTGAGAGCCATAACCAGTTTCTGAACG
Organism: Bacteroidaceae bacterium; assembly: GCA_016284045.1. Taxonomy (GTDB): domain Bacteria; phylum Bacteroidota; class Bacteroidia; order Bacteroidales; family Bacteroidaceae; genus UBA3839. Next base: position 13,483 of record JAEEOB010000170.1, on the reverse strand, counting down.
CCTGTCTGGGTGTGAAAACACTATTAAGCCCATCCGACTTGCTTGACCAGTGTCAAGCGATAGAAAAAGGGATGGGAAGGCAGCAAAAAAGCAAGAGAACAACGGATGCAGACGGCAAGGAGACTATCGTTTACCACGACCGAATCATCGACATCGATATTCTCCTTTACGATGACCGAATCGTGCAGACTCGGCGCCTCACCATTCCACATCCTTTAATGCATAAACGGCGGTTTGTGCTTGAACCACTGGCGGAAATTGCCTACGACGTGAAAATACCTGGCACAGAAATGTCTGTAGGAGAAATGCTTAATGAGTTAGCTGCCAGTGAATAGACATCGGCAATGGACATGCCACTGTCGTCGGTCTCTAAAAACATTCGATCCGACTGATAGGCAAGACGCAAACTCTCTGGATTGAATTTTGGTCCGAACGAAAGATAATAGCCTTTCGAAAGCAGAAATGCAGCCTGTTCGGGCTTTCCTCTAAATCCATGAAAAACAACCTGTTTGCTTAACTGAAATCTAGAAAGGCAGGTAACCACCTCGTTGATGGTTTTTACTGCATGAATAATCACCGGAAGCTGATAAGAATCCGCCAATGCCAGTTGATTCATGAAGCAGATCTCCTGAATCTTCATATCACCACCTCTCAGCTTATCCATCCCGATTTCACCTATTGCACACAGCCTGTCATGAAACGAACCAACGGGAGGATTTTTCAATAAACCGACCAACATGGCATATTTCTCTTCCCAATGCTCATCCACGTCCCAGGGGTGTATGCCTAAGGAAAAACGGGGAAACAGGGAGAAATCGTCATCAAAAGTACAATTCACAATCCCGTCGAACTCATTTATTTTACAGTGTGTATGTAAATCAAACAGCATGTTTAGTTGTTAGTTTATAGTTTATAGTAGTATTTGGTGCTTAGTTGTTTAGGGAGTTTTCTGTATCTACCTTTTACTACTTATTCCTCAAGAATATAACTCCCATTTTACGCAGAAAAAATAACTTCCTTTAAAATTTAAAAAAGCCCCGCTTGTTGGAGCGGAGCTTTCTGGTTTTTAAAAAACCTTTTCATTCATTACATGAGAGAATTGAAACTTCACAGCTTCTTGGTGTTTTTAGTAACATTATTATATCAAAAAAATATTCATTCTTTTTTGATGTCAGCATCAATAGCCTTGTTTTCGCCAGTAATGCTGTCAGCTTTGGCAGTCATCGAACGCTGAACTGTCTCAATTGCCTGCTTCACCTCGTCAGCCTTCACATAATTAACCGGAGTCAAATCGGTGGATCTCAAGTCTTCCGGCTGCATCAATCCACGCATGGCAGCCCCGCCAACAGTAAGTGTCAACGCAACAACCGCTGCGGCTTTCAAGAACGGCATCAGGCGAGCCTTAAATGGGATACGGATTGCTTTCATCCGCTCAGCACCCCGACCCTCTTCGGCTGCAATCAGCTCGTCGAAACGACTGTCGAAATCATCAGAGACGTGCATGTCCTTCGAGTCCTTAGCGTATGCGAAAAACTCGGCATACTCACGTAAATGCTCTGGCACATCATCCTGACAGAAAAACGATTTGAGAATCTGCTCTTCGTCAAGATTGGTCTCACCTTGCCAGTAGCGCTCCAATAATTGTTCTATATATGTATAGTTCATAAATTGTGAATCACTTTTAATTGTTTACTGACTTACGCTTTTTAAACGTTCCTTCAGTTTTTGCCGTGCACGGAAAATATTCACTTTCACGTCCGACTCCGATATGTTCATCACTGTAGCAATGTCCTTGTAGGACTGACCTTCGATATCACGTAGCTGAATGGCTGTGCGTTGCTTTTCCGGCAACTCGTCTATCAGAGACTGAAGAAAACCAAAACGTTCCTCGTTTTCCAGCATTCGGTCGGGACTGCTTGTCTGATCCAGCTGATCGTGAATTTCCTCATCGAATGACTCTGTCTGATGCTCTTTCTTTGCTTTTTGGTCGAGCGACAAATTACGGCAGATGGTCAGCGCATACGACTTGATATTCTCAATCTGTTGTTGCTGTGACTCTTTCCACAACCTTATCAACGTCTCCTGCACAATATCCTCTGCATCCTCACGGTTGAGGGTGATTCGGACCGCCAGACGGAACAGCACATCTTTCAGCGGAAGTATGTCGTTTTTAAAACTCACTTCTTTCATTAAGACGGATAAGGGGGATTAAAAGTTACAGAAAAACAACAATTTTTTTCGTTATTTTTTTTAAATTATTTATTAAACTATTGAAAATCTGTTAATTATTAATATTTTTTTTAATTATCACTCAACGACCGGCTCACCAGCAGATACAGCTTGTCATTAGGCCGCACACGCTCATTCGTCTTGATGGCGATGAGCATACCACGCTCGCCAACTTCCAACTCGCCGTTATCGCCATGAATGGAGTCGGCTGCCTGAATAAGTGCACCGGTGGTGGGACCTGTCACAAGAATCTTTGCTCCCCGACGGACCGGCTCGTTCTCCACAAGGAACTCACCTACACCTAATTTAGTGAAATATTTTGTGCAACGGCCCGCATACACCTTCATTTCTGTAGCCTTTGAACCATAGACCGTACACCATTCACCTAAGCGTTGGCCTTGATAATACCCGTCCCAGAAACCACGGTTGAACACAGTCGATAATTCAGCATCCCAACGTACCAGACGGTCGGGGTCGCTATGAAACGAACCATCAAGTACGGCATTGACAGCTTCGTTATATGCTTTCACAACAATATGCACATACTCCGGTCCGCGAGCACGGCCCTCGATTTTCAGCACCCGCACACCTGCATTCAGCATAATATCAAGAAAACCAATAGTTTTCAGGTCTTTAGGCGACATGATGTATTTGTTGTCTATATTCAGTTTCGTGCCTGTCTCAAGGTCGGTCACCTCATAGCCACGACGGCAAATCTGCACACACTCTCCGCGGTTGGCCGATCTTCCGGCATTATTGAGACTCAAATAACACTTGCCGCTCACTGCCATGCAGAGGGCACCGTGACAGAACATCTCAATACGCACCAGACGGCCCGAAGGGCCAGTGATATGCTCACGGACAATCTGGTCATGAATATCCTTCACCTGCCACATGTTCAGCTCACGGGCTAGCACCACCACGTCGGCAAACTGCGCATAGAATTTCAGCGCTTCTATGTTGGATATGTTCAGCTGCGTGCTCAGATGGATTTCCTGGCCCACTTTTCGGCAATAAGTCATCACAGCCACATCACTTGCTATCACCGCAGAGATGCCTGCACTCTTTGCGGCATCTATAATCTCACGCATCGTGTCGAGATCCTCTCCGTAGATAATCGTGTTGACAGTAAGATAGCTCTTCACCCCATGTTCACTGCAAACTCGGGCGATTTCACGCAGATCAGCGATTGCAAACGGTGATGCCGAATGAGAACGCATATTCAGTTTGCCGATTCCAAAATAAACGGAGTCAGCTCCGGCATTGAGCGCTGCATACAGGCTTTCCATCGACCCCACCGGTGCCATGATTTCTATGTCTTTTCTTTCCATGCGAATAGTTAAATAATCTTTCCAACATTCAATAATCTTACATCGTAAATCTGTAAATCTGTAAATACACTTGTGATTTATTTGCAAAGATAGCATTTTTTATTTAATTTTGCATAAAATAACGGACAACAATGGATTTTGAGTATGATATCGTCGTTATCGGAGCTGGTCATGCTGGATGTGAGGCAGCCGCAGCATCAGCCAACATGGGCGCAAAAACCTGCCTGATGACAATGGATATGAACAAAATCGCTCAGATGAGCTGCAACCCAGCTGTGGGTGGTATTGCGAAGGGACAAATCGTCAGGGAGATTGATGCGCTGGGCGGTCAGATGGGACTGGTCACCGACCGATGCTCCATCCAGTTCAGGATGCTCAATCAATCGAAAGGTCCGGCGATGTGGAGTCCACGGGCACAGTGCGACAGAGAAAAATTTATCTGGACTTGGAGAGAAGTGCTCGACAACACGCCCAATCTCAGTATATGGCAGGACCAGGCGGTGGAGCTGATTGTGGAAGACGGCATGGCAAAGGGGGTTCGCACGCTCTTAGGAGCTGAATTCAGGGCACAGGCGGTCATCATCACGGCAGGAACATTTCTTAACGGACTGATGCACATCGGAAAGGTTCAGTTTCCTGGCGGACGAATCGCTGAGCCGGCAGCCACTGGCCTGACGGAATCCATCACGAAGCACGGCATCAGATGCGGTAGAATGAAAACCGGCACCCCCGTGAGAATCGACAAAAGGAGCGTAGATTTCTCTAAAGCTGAGCGACAGGACGGCGACACCCATTACAACTGCTTCTCATTCATGAGTGAGAAAAAGAAACTTCAACAGCTTCCCTGCTGGATTATCTACACCAACGAAGAGGTCCATGAGGTGCTGAGGACTGGATTCGCAGACTCTCCCCTCTTCAACGGACAGATACAGAGTATCGGACCACGCTACTGCCCCAGCATAGAAACCAAGCTCCACGTTTTCCCGGAAAGAGGTCAGCACATGCTGTTTCTCGAGCCAGAGGGAGAGACCACCAATGAAATGTATCTCAACGGGTACAGCTCATCGTTGCCGATGGACGTACAGATTGAGGCACTACGGCATATTCCGGCATTCAAAAATATTGAGGTTTATAGGCCTGGATATGCGATTGAATACGATTATTTCGACCCGACACAGCTGCGTCATTCGCTGGAATCAAAAATCATCAGCAAGCTATTCTTCGCAGGTCAGGTAAACGGAACCACTGGCTACGAGGAAGCAGCAGGACAGGGCATTATGGCTGGTATCAACGCGGTTAGAGCAATCAGAGGTGACGAATCGGTGGTTCTCCAACGCGACCAGGCCTATATCGGTGTGCTAATCGACGATCTCGTGACTAAGGGCGTAGATGAGCCATACCGGATGTTCACATCAAGAGCTGAATATCGTATCTTGCTACGGCAGGACGATGCCGACATGAGACTTACAGAAATAGGCTACCGCATCGGGCTCGCCACGCAGGAACGTTATGACCGGATGATGGACAAGAGCCAACGGATCGGCAAAATCATCCAATTCGCCGAGAATTTCTCTTTAAAGCCTGCAATTATCAACCCGTCGTTGCCGAAAATCGGCACCACCCCTCTTTCCCACGGCTGCAAGCTAAGCGAGCTGCTCGGAAGACCACAGGTGACTATTTCAAACATCATGCCGTTCATCGAGCCATTCCAGAAAGCTGTGGATAAAATATGTGAAGGCTGTTCACCTACCCGACGCGACGAAATTATCGAGGCGACAGAGGTGAGAATCAAATACAAAGGGTATATAGAACGAGAGCGGCAGATGGCAGAGAAGATGGTCAGACTTGAGAACATCAAAATCAAAGGCAAGTTCGATTACATGAACATGAAACAAATAACCATTGAGGCCAGGCAGAAACTCACGGCTATCGACCCCGAAACCCTCGCACAGGCAAGCCGCATACCAGGTGTCAGTCCTAGCGATATCAACGTGCTACTTGTGCTCATGGGCAGATAATTCTTTTTGCGATTTCAAGATCTAAACTTATCTTTTTGGCTCTTTTCCAGCTGTTCATCGGTCATGATGCCCGCATCACTCCCTCTGACCAACTGAAAAATAGTTCAAAAATCTAAGATAAATTTTCTTAACTTATTTTTTCACTATTACTAAATTTTAAACATTACAATATGAACAACGAATATCTGATGAAAAATCTTCGTTCAATCGAAGATTTCCCCGTTCAGGGAGTGAATTTCCGTGATGTCACCACCTTGTTTAAAAATGCGAAATGCATAGAGATCATGGACGATGAGCTCTATGAGCTTTATAAGGACAAGGGAATCACAAAAGTGGTTGGAATAGAGTCAAGAGGCTTTATCATGGGAGCTATCCTTGCACGCAGACTCGGAGCCGGTCTGGTGATGTGCCGCAAGCCCGGCAAACTGCCGGCAGAGACCGTGAGCCAGGACTTCACGAAAGAATACGGCACCGACACCATTGAAATCCACAAGGACGCCATCACCGAAGATGACGTGGTTCTTATCCACGATGACCTGCTTGCAACAGGCGGAACCATCAAAGCCGCATGGGAGCTCGTGAAGAAATTCCATCCCAAGAAATGCTATATGAACTTCATCATCGAAATCCGTGATGAAGGTCTGTACGGAAGAGAGAATATCGGTGACGGAATCGAGGTCACATCACTCATCACTGTTTAAGAAAACACAGGCTTTCCCCTTTTTCAGGCATTACGCCAAGCTGACTCATCGAACGAACCTGTTTCGCGAGCAGCTGAGGGGATGTCTTCTGCTGAAATAGCGGAAGAAGCTGGTTTGTCGCTCTCGTCGGGCTCATCTTCCAGGATGAGTCCGATAAGTTTTTCTATGTCGCGTTTGAGCAGCTGGTAAATGTCGGAGTCTTTGAAATCGGTGTTGCGTCGGAGCATCTGGTCTATGGGGCACTGGCTGTGGTTATAGCTTGCCAGCTCATTGTCCATCTGCTGCTTACGACCATTGGCAAGGTTTTTAATCTCACGCTCACGCTCACGGCGAAGAAGGGTGCAGACAGGATCCATCGCTGCCATTACCACATTCTCCAGGATGTGGTGACCCTGGACAAACAGATAAACATTGTCGCGGGTGACACCAAGGGTCTCAAGCTCCTGCTTCAAAGGACCCAGCTTACCCTTTGCCTTCGGATAGTTGCGCTGCATATAAGCCACCTTACGGTTCACGCGGTGGCGGAGATCCTCCATGGCATCACCAGGCTTCATGATGTTCATCTTTTCCACCGACACGAAGTTGAGAAACGAATTAAGCGGCATGTCCTTATACATGTTGTTACGGTAGAGCCACACCGACCAGACGAACAGCTCATAGACGATATTACTGTAAAGGCGCATATACTCCTCAAAATCGAAAATGCGGCGGTCATTGAGCGTGGACATCACGCACACTTCATGAAGCGAAGGGGCATAACACTGATAATTCTCAATGGAATAAGTGTAAGTCTGGAGAACAAAAGGATTGGTAAGCATCTCGCGCGATGTGGGCGACGTTCCCTGAAGCAGATAGTCATAATCGGAATCGACACAGGCAATCATATATTTACCCAGATTCTCCCCTAGCCTGTTCATCATCGCCTGTTTCTTTCCACGCGACAAATTGGTGCGCGAAGGCAACATAATCTGAAACTCTATCCCGTCGCGACGGAAATCATCGAGAATTGAGCGCCAGAAAAAGATGTCGGTGTAGCTCTCCACATAGCACACCACCTTCTTGCGGTTGCTCTCAGCACTCAGATGCAGCTTATTTGCCGCCTCCATGTACTTCGTGTTCAAATTGCCAGTCAGACGCTTACTCATGTATTAGTTGTCAGTTTTTAGTTATAAGTAATGTCATCCACCTCCGTCACCTTGTCGGTCCATCCGTCCATGATGAGGGCGGGCGAATGGGTGGAGAGTATCACCTGTGCACGCGGGTTAAGTTTGCGGATAAGAGCGATGAGACACTGCTGCCACTCGATATGGAGGCTCACCTCCGGCTCATCCATTATCAGGGCGTAGGGCTCGCCGTCCTCTATCAGCACGGTAAGCAGAATCACGAGCATCTGCTTCTCGCCCGAGGACAGCTGATAGGGGGTGAGTGTCTCGCCGTTCTGAATGAACTGGATCTCATTGCTACGCCGGTCGATTTTCTTCCGTGTATCATCGAAAAGCTTGTCGATGAGGTCCTGGAAGAGCTGTTTCGGTTTCGACACCTCGGCGGCTCTTGACGCATCATCGGGGTTGCCCGACGTGAGCAGCTCAATGATTTTGTTGCCGATATTCACCTGATAGTCGAGAAACCGTTTCTGCAGCTTGTAAATCTGCCAGTCGAGCTCAGTCTTCACCCTCGAGTCCGCCAGCTTCTCTAGCAAATCAGAGTGAAGCAACGGCCGGTCGAAACTCCGTATCACATCGTATTTGATAGACTCGGCATCCTCAGGAAAGAGGCTGATATTGATGCCATGGAGCACCTCGCCCGGTCGCATCTCGCCATTGCCAATATTGTCGAGTCCACGGACAGAGTGGTTGATGATGGTGCTCTTACCCACCCCGTTAATGCCGCTGAGGATATTCACATCGGGCTGAAGCTCCCACACGATGTGCCTGCCGCCTCGCCACAACGACTTAATCTCTATTCTGCTGATATATTCTGCCTGCTTACCCATAGCCTAATTGTTTTTGATTTAAGTTTTACAAAATTAGCGTTTTTTTCTCATACTGCAAGAAAAAAACACATTTATTTGATTATACAGGTGATTTTATTGATAGACTACGTCGAATCTGCTGCCGCTTTCAAGCAAACGCCCATCGTGCTGCTACAAAGATTTGTGGATTTTACCCCAATTCAGCAAAAAAATTTGTGGATTATACGCATTTAATACTATATTTGTTTAAGAATCAAATGTTTAAATATAAAAACTCACCATAAGAATTTGCGCAATCTCATAAGGTAATGAGATTGCGCAAATTAATTATTCTAAAAATCTAAATTTTATAATTCTTGAAGATAAAAATTCAATTAATTCCTGTAATTTCTGTAAAAAATGAAAGTTATTATAAACCTATAACTATCAACTATTTGGAGTTTTGGATTTTGAATTTCAATATTATTCCACGGTCTTTGTGCCGCCAGTGATGGTCTCTTCCCCTCCGGCATAGAAGCCGTTGTCGATGGCATCAGGGTCGTTGACTTTCACATGGACCGTTCCGCCGCTCTGTATGTAGTTGCCGATGATGTCGATACCGTATGAGGCGGGATTGCTGACCGTCACATCCACAGTGCCGTCCGACTGGTGATAGTCGCCGTCGATGGCTATAGCATAGCAGTCATCGCCAGCATCGGAGACTCCGCTCACGTCAAGCTTCACGTCGGTGCCCTGGAAATAGATGTCGCCGCCTTTCAGCACCGTTCCTGTGGTTCTGGTCACTTTGTTGGTGTGGATGCCCATGGAGGCAGGTCCGCTGACTGTGCCTTCGATGACGCCGCCGCTGAAATAGGAATGGTAACCGGCTTTGATGCCACGTGCGAGCGTGCCCGACACTTCCATCCGAATCGTGTCGCCTGTCATGCGGATGATAGAATCGCATTTCAGTCCGCAGCCGTCATTCTGGGTCACCTTCATGTCGATGAGTCCGCCGTTGAGATACATGCTTCCGTAGTCGTCGGAGTCGATGCAGTCGGAGCCACAATTGGCGATGTTCACCGTACCGCCGTTCATGATGAAACGGCAGTTCTCCCAGTCTGCCACCGCACGGCTGCCCTCACCGCAGTGGATGCCGTCGGTCACCGCTCCGAGGATGTTGATTGTGCCGGTGGACGACTTCAACTGAAGGTATTCCTTCACGCCAAGCGCATGCTTCGTGTTACCCTTCACGTTCAGCGTGCCTTTACCTTTTATCTCAAGATGCCCCTTGCAGTAGAGAGCTGCTTTCTGCGTGCCGTTGCTCCTGTCGGTGAACGAATTCACCGTTCCTTTCATCAGCTTCATCTCAGTACGCTTGCCGCACTCGATATGCAAAGCCGCACCCTTACTGCTCGTCAGGTCCACGCTGTCGAGGTGCATGGTCAGCTTATAGTTTCCATTCAGAATGAGCGACCCGTCGCTGGATTTACCTTTCAGCACATACAGCAGCTCATCTTTCACATTTGTGGAGGTAATCGTCACATGACCGCCTTTGATGGAATAGGACACGCCCGTGATGGAAGGGTCAACCGTGACGGTCGCACCCTCTTCCGTCCACTCAATTTTCACACACGGGAATACCGGCGGTGCGAACACGATGGAGTCGATGTCTGCCACCTCGTAGGTGTCGTTGTGAATCGTCACCTCCGACCGGTCATCATTGAAAATGAACTCCTTGAACACCGAGTCATTGCCAAGAATATTATAGCCCTCAGAGTCGTACTTCGTGCATACATAGAATTTTCCCTGAGCTTGTGCCGACAAGAAAGTTGAGCACAGCATGATGGTGATGATGAGATGTCTCATAACTGCCTATTCTGATTCCTGCGAGTCGCCGGAAGCCATAATATTAATAACTAAAACAACATCACTGATATCGACATTGTCGTCTTCATTCACATTGGCATGAGGATAGGTGGCAGCGCCTGCCATCACGTTTATTACAGCCACGACATCACTGATATTGACAACACCATCCTCATTGACATCGCCTTTCAGCCAAGGCTTCGGCTGCTCCTCAACGATATAGTCGAAATACATCTTATTGATGTCTGCCATCGATGTGGAAGTTGACGCTCCGTCAGTGGTCTGAACCACCACGTTCCCGTTGCTGAATGTGATTTTCTGGAGCGTGGTCACGTTGGTCGTCGTCGTGTCGGATTTTGTCACTATATACAATCCGAACTCGTCGTCCGCCATCGCAGTGACTGCGAATAAGGCTGCTATCACAGCCATACATACTCGTTTCATTATCTTATAGCGTTTTTGTGCTTCTATTAATATATTTATGGACTTTTTACGGTTTTTTATTTAGACACCCCACGGGGAGTCTCTACAACTCCTGCGGCTATTTCATGCGAGGGTGGAAATTTTGGAGACGTTCCTGCACCAGAAACCGCCGGTCACAAAGAACTAAAAACTATATTTATATCCAAAGCCAATCAGATGTCCGTTGGGCTCATCCTCATCGTCGTCGTGCGAGAAGCGGTAGAAGAAGTCTAATTTATGCTGTTTGGTGAGCTTATATTCTGTGCCCACGCTGTATTTCCATTTATTCGCCGTATAGTTTAGCCCGCATCCGTAATCCACACTCACGTAAGGATTGAGCGGCAGACCCTTCACGTTGTACTCAATGGTCAGCTTAGAGCGGAGCACCCACTTGTCCTTTGCCTTTCGGGGCGATTTATAGTCGGGGTCGGTGTAGGGCACATCGTGGTCGGCCTGCTCCTTCTCCAGGATTTTGTTTCCGCGGTTGTTGGGCTCATACAAGTTGGCATCGTAGTAATAGGTCTTGACCTGCTCACCGTCCTCATCAGTCACCTCAGCCCAGCGGTAGCCGTAGTCTTCCAGGTTGCCTTTGATGGTACCGAACTCACGCCATTTGTGATAGACGTTGTTCGTGCGCATACGTTTCAGCGAGTCGGTGGAGCAATAGCGGTTATATTGAAATGTCTCCTTCAGCGAAAACGACCAGCGTTTCGATGGAGCATAGGTGGCAGAGATACCCAAAGAAGTCCTGAAACGGTTGCGCCAGTAAGCGTCGGTGGTCTTAAAGCCCTCACGCTCGGTATAGCCGTTCATGCGGCCCTCGCTGTCGTAGTGCTCCGACAGCTTTGAGAAAGCGGCTGTTTCGCTCATGTTTTGCTTCCAAATGTACTCGAAGCCAAGACTCGTTTTGACATTAAACTTCTTATTGTATGTCTGATACAGTTTATATTGCAGGCCAGCTCCCGCCACCCACCGTTCCACCTTGCGGGTGTTGTCCTGCGTGCGGAGCTCCCCCTCAATGTTGAGCGACAGCCGTTGAGCCAGTTTTTTCTCCACGTTGAGGTTGAACGATAGTCCGAAGTCGTTCGACCTGGCATCAACAGCACTCCAGTCGCGCAGACGGATTTCCTCCTGTGCATACACACGGACAGAAGTCAACATCAACAACCCGACATATATGATAAAATATTTCTTCATTTGAAAATGTTATGAATGTGTAATCATCCGAATTCCTTCGGCATTTTATTCAGTGCCTCCTCGTCGCCTTCCTCGTCGTGGTAGAATATCTTGATGAGTGCCATGTCTTTCAGGAAGTCGATAGAACCAATGCTCACCGACGTGATGTCAAGCCCCGTGCGGGCCTTCAGGTCAGCAATCAGTTCCTGACGCTTTTCCGGCAGTATCAGGTCGATTTTGTCGTACTTGATGAATTTCGACGACAGACCTTTGGCTAAGCTCTTGCCTTCCACCACCCATACGATAATCACAAACAGGATGTCGGTAAGAATCAGCTCACTCATCGAGACCATCTCACGGGTGAGATAGTCCGACTTCTTGACGGATATGTCCCATGCCATGCCATTGATGGCAGCAAGGGCGATAATCACAAAGAGATAGGTCATCTCGCGTATCGGCACTGATTCGGTTCTATAGCGCATGATGCAGAAAATGGCGAACAAACCCATTCCGATGCCGGTCTCCATCGACTCGCCGCTCAGCAAGTGTATCAGCATGAATATAGCAAAGCCCACCAAGATATATGTGAAGAAGAAGTCGCGCCTGCGGCTTTTGGGGAAATAGAACGCGCGGGCGATAATCAACACGAAGATGGTGTTGATAAGGAACCTGAAAATCAAGTCGAGAATCTTATTGCGGTTCTTATAGCTGGCATACTCTGCCGCATTGAGCTCTTTTCCGTCGTCGCCGAGGAAATAAAGCGAGCCGTCGGTCTTGTATTTAGCATATTTCGAGTCATCCTCAGCGGATGTTGTGGTTCCCATATCCAAGTCCTCGGTGCCGTCCTGGGTGTTGGCATCAACGGCATATTTGGCATCGGGATCATCGGCATCGGGTGAGACTGCACTGTCGGTTTCAGCAACAACCTCGATGTCGTCGTCATCATCGTCAATATCATCAGGATAAGCCACGTCGGCGTTTGCCGTCAGACAGAACGCCATCAACAAAAAAAGAAAAGATAATTTCAGTTGTTTCATTTATCGTTATGTATTTGTTAGTTTCAGTATAAAGTATATAGTTTTGGAAGTCAGGATTTATTCCCTATTAACTCCTTATTCCGCAGGGATATAACCCCCTTTAGAAGATTTATCTGCCAATTTCTTATGTGTTGTCCTCAATGCTCTCTGCCGTGTCGCGAATCTGGTATGTATCGTCGAGATTGATTTTCCGCAGCATCCGCAGCTTCTGCTTGAAATTATTCTGTTTCAGCTGAGGGTTAGTTGTGACCATGCCTATGCAGCATTTCGAGAAGCCGGTCTGATGGATATGCAGGTCGCGCAGGATGTTGGTGATGGGAGAGTAGATGTTGCCGTCGCGTTTCAGCTCGATAATCACGATATTTTCGGTATCGTAGTCCTTGAGTGTCTCGAAATTATGGAACCGCACGTTGAAATCGATGGTCAGGCGCTCGGTCTTGCCGTAGTTCACCAAAGTTACCCGGTCGAAATGGTTCTGAACAATCGGGTGCATGTCCTCAAAACGGAGACCAGTGCGCTTCATCACCAATTCGGACACACCCTCTGTCTGCCCTGCTGTCTCCAGGCTCTTCACCTGTATGCGCTTCTTCTTCGTGCGCAGATGGTTATTCTTCTTTTTCACCTCAAGAAAAGTGAGATCACCGCTGCTCAGATAGGTGCGTACCCTCACTTTCGTGCGGTTCGCATGACGGTTGTGATGCTGCATATACTG
>JAEEOB010000169.1 GCA_016284045.1 Bacteroidaceae bacterium | reverse complement strand
CAAGATTGTAAAAACTGGAGACAGCACAAATCCTGCTATAAACATAGCAACATCTGGCAAAGTTTCGATTCCTTCTGAAGTAATGTATGAAGAAATTCCATATACAGTCAAATATGTATCAACAAATGCGTTTTACGGATGTTCGGGCATTAATGATGTAGAAATTGGAGAGACTGTAACATCTATTGGAGAGGCTGCTTTTTATGAATGTACCAATTTGGAATCAATCCATATTCCTGAAAGCATTAACACATTAGGAAAAAATGTTTTTTGCGGTTGTTCATCACTTAAATCAGTTCATTTACCCTCTGCTTTAACAACTATTCCTTTTGGCACTTTTAAAAAGTGCAGTTCACTAACTGAAATTAATTTTCCTGACGGTATCACTTCTATTGCTCAAGATGCTTTTAACAGTTCTGGTATTACTTCTGCTATTCTACCAGAAGGTTTGACCTCAATTGGAGGCTGGTGTTTCTATCAATGTTCAAATTTAACGACCATAAAATTACCTGAAAGTATTCAGACTATCAAAGATTTTGCTTTCGGGTTCACAGCCATTACGTCCATTACAATTCCTGAAGGTCTGAGCACAATTCCCAATTACATGTTTGCAGACTGCTACTACTTAGAGGAAGTTCATCTGCCAAGCACATTGAAAAAAATTCCAAGGGAAATGTTCAGACACAACCTAAGTCTTAGGTCGATAGATATTCCAGAAGGCGTGACAAGCATTGCCTATTTCGCATTCTACGACTGTCCGAGACTGAAAGAGGTGACTCTTCCCTCAACACTGACCTCTGCCGAGACAAGGGCTTTCTATGCATGCTCAAACCTGAACAAAGTGTACGCACGGATGGAGGATCCGTTCCAAATGCCAAGTGAGATGTTCGGAGAATGCACTAACACCATCTCACTGCACATTCCAGATGGCACATACGACAGATACGTGGCAGCAGGATGGCTGACAGACATGTTCCCTGGCGGAATCGTATATGGAGACGACACTCCGACACTGAACGAGAAGTTCACATTCACTACTCAGGAGGGCGTAGAAGTGACTGCTGTGCTGACTGACATCGAGAACAACTACATACAGGTGGGCATAGGAACGACCGGCAACCCAGCCATCGACCAAGCAACGGAGGGCATCGTGACCCTGCCAGACACGGTAGAGGCTTTTGGCAGCAAATACGTTATCACAACTATCGGTGGCTATGCATTCAGATATGCAAACAACGTGACTGAGGTCAGAATCCCGGAATCGGTGACACACATCGGACGATACGGATTCGGAAATATGGAAGGCCTGAAAAAAATCGACATCCCAGGCAGCGTGAAGGAGATGGAGACCGCCTCCTTCTACAAATGCTTTGCCTTGGAAGAACTGACACTGCATGAGGGAACTGAGATCATCGGCAACTACTCGTTCAGCGTGGCGGCTATCAAGTGTCTGGAAATACCTAAGAGCGTTACATATATCGGCAAGAACTCCTTCACCTCATGCGAACAGCTTGACAAGGTGATTTCAAGAATTGAGGAACCTATTGAATTTGGCACAGAGGCATTCTACCAAATCTCAAAGACTTGCGGACTACATGTGCCGGAAGGAACCAAGGAGGCTTACATCGAGAAAGGATGGACTGAGGACGTTTTCCCTGGTGGCATCGTGTATGGCGACTCCACTCTTCATAAAGGACAGACATTCGAGCTGACAGAGACTGACGGCACGATAATGACCTATAAGGTGACCGACGTGAACGATATGTTGGTGGAAATCACCGGCGTGACTGTTGGGGAAGAGGCCAACGGATGTGTTACAATCCAACCACAGGCTACTGACCCTGTGGCAAAGAACACGTACACTGTGAGCAACATTGCGGACAAAGCGTTCGGAAGCAGCGTGACAAAGGTTCTGTCAAGAATTGAAGACCCGTTCGTGCTTAATCCAGAAGCATTTGCCGACGTGGCAGAAAACTGTGCATTGCATGTGCCGGCTGGAACAAAGGCTACGTACATCGAAAAGGGCTGGACTGAGGATGTGTTCCCTGGCGGTGTCGTGGAAGGTGACGACACGCTCGTGAAGGGCGACACGTTCGAACTTACTGATGAGGACGGAACAGTTACGACATACCGCGTGACCGACGTGGACGAAATGAAGGCTGAAATCGTAAGCGTTAAAGCTGGCGAGGATGCAAACGGAATTGTAACCATAGCAGAGGCTGTGACCGACCCTGTAAATGAGAACGACTACACGGTGAGCGGCATTGCCGACGGTGCGTTTGCAGAAAATCTGAAAGCGGTGAAGACTGAGACTGCCACACCATTTGAGGTAACGGCCAATGCGTTCCCAGGAATCGGTGGCAAGTGCGTGCTGTTCGTACCGAAAGGCACAAAAGAAAGCTATACCAGCAACGGCTGGACTGACGAAGTATTCAAAGGCGGCGTGTATGAGGAAAATATCCGGGGCGACGTGAATGAGGATCTCACAGTGGATATCAGTGATGTTGTGGCTACCATCAACACAATGGCAAACCCGAATGAAAGTGTATGGAGATATGCGGATGTGAACGGCGACACGAAAGTTGACATCAGCGATGTTGTGGCTATCATCAATATCATCGCAGGGCAATAAGCAAAAGGGTCTGTCCCACATTCTGAACTTTCCGTAAAACAAGAATTTGGGACAGACTTCTTTCATTTTAAAATTCATCTATTTTCATTATATATTCTTCATTTTAACATGTCTATTTTTGTCTATTTTAGAAAAGACTATTGTTTTAAAAGAAAAAGTTTTTTATCTATTTTAGACATCAATTAAGACAGAACATACTTTGAGAATTATCTATTTTTGTCTATTTTAGACAAAAATTAAGACAGAACAAGTTCGAAGAAGTGTCTATTTCTGTCTATTTTAGACAAAATTCAGCTTGAGCAACTATAATACAATTAAGGAAGCATCGGGAAAAGGGTTAATTACAGAAAAAGGTATAAATGTTTTTATTTAAGGAAGTATTTAAGGAGACTATCTGGGGTGGCGACCGCATACTCAGGATGAAAGACCAGCAGCCGACATCGCACTCCATTGGTGAGAGCTGGGAGATTTCGGGCATTCCAGGACATGAGACCCTAGTGAGCGAAGGACCGGAGAAAGGAAAAAGTCTGAAGGAACTGGCTGACAAATACGGCGCAGACCTGCTGGGCAGACATGTGATGGAACGGTTCGGGACAGAATTCCCGCTTCTGGTGAAATTTATTGATGCTCACGAAGACCTGTCGATTCAGGTGCATCCAGACGATGAGCTGGCCCGCGCACGCGGACATGCCTTCGGAAAGACAGAGATGTGGTATGTGATGGATGTGCTGCCGAACTCAAGACTGCTCGTGGGATTCAACCGTCACCTGACTCTTGATGAATATGACCAAGCTGTGAACGACGGGAGCATAGCCCGCCTGATGCGCACCTACGACGTGAAAAGCGGCGACGTGTTTTTCCTTCCTCCCGGCAGAGTCCATGCCATCGGATCGGGGGTGCTACTTGCAGAAATCCAGCAAAGCAGCGACATCACTTACCGTATCTTCGACTACGGACGAACCGACAAAGAAGGACATACACGCGAGCTGCACACAGAACTTGCCAAACCCGCAATAGACTTCGACTGTGCAGACAACGACCGTACACACTACTCCACCCTGCCCGATGGAACTGCTCAACTAGCCAAATGCAACTATTTCAAGACTAAGCTGCTGACGGTTGAGAACACCATGGAAATTCCCATCGCCATACACGACTCATTCTCCATCATCATCTGCATGGAAGGTGAGGTGGATATTGAGCAGCACGACGGCATCCTGCCCAGTACTGCCACAATTCGCAAAGGTCATTCTCTCCTACTTCCAGCCAATGCCGCATCTGCAGTAATCACACCTCATTGTAACTCGAAACTGCTTCAGACCTGGATTCCTTCTTTAAAAGGACAGTAATCCCTTGGACTGTTTTTCAATTAATTAATAATCACCAGTTTATAGCCATTATTGAGTTCCTGTTTTCATTGGGAATTTATATTTCTTGCAGAAACATAATTAATTCTGCGAAAGGGAGTTTTATTCATGCTGAAAAGGAATTAAATTCATCGAATGGAAATCTTTAAAATGAATAAATAATTTCAGATGGAAGTTATAGGAACCGACAGTTTCGTTCTTAGAGCAGCAACCACTCCTCCGAACTACAAAATGACAATGCCAGCAAAAGTAACTTTCTACAAGCTAAGAACAAAAAACACATGACCTCTAATGCAGGGAAAAATATATTCAGGAGTCTTGACTGGATGACCGTAGGGTTTTACATCATTTTTGTGGTGTGGGGCTGGTTCACCATCTACAGCGCCTCATACAAATTTGATGAGCCGAATATCTTTAGCTTTGACTATAATTCAGGTAAGCAACTGTTGTGGATTGGACTGGGTTTTCTGCTCGCCTGCATCCTTCTTGCGATAGAAAAACGGATATACGAGATGTATGCCGTATTCATTTACGGAGCTTTTATTCTCGTATTGATTCTCACGATGATGTTCGCTCCCGACACCAAAGGATCAAGGTCGTGGATTCCCCTAGGCTTCATGAAACTCCAGCCTGCAGAATTCGCTAAGTTCAGCGTTGCACTCATACTGGGTCATACAATCGACAAGCTTGGATTCTCACTGAAAAAGAATTCTGATCTGATGAAAGCACTGGCTCTCATCCTGATACCGCTCATCATCATTATCCTTCAGAAGGAAACAGGAACAGCACTCGTATATCTCGCTTTCCTGCTTGTGCTTTACCGCGAGGGAATGTCTGGATCTATACTCTTCTGCATCTTTGCAGCAGTAGTCTATTTCGTTGTCGGAATCAGATTCAATGAGGATTTCATCGAGCAGATGAATATATGCATTGGCGAATTTGCAGTACTCATTCTCGCACAAGTTTTCACCACGGGACTGGTGTTATTTGCCTGTCACGATAAGAAAACAGCAAAATGGATGGCATGTATCGGACTTGGCATCTCGCTACTGGTAGTGCTTTTCTCATTTTTTGTTATCCCATTTAATTTCACATGGATTCTCATCATTGTGAATCTTGCCCAAGTGGGGTATCTCATTTATTTAGGCATCAACACACGTTTTCACCGCTATTTCGCCATTGCAGCTTTTGCCTTTTTATCAACTATTTTCTTCTATATCAGCGGTTTCCTGCTCAACAGACTGAGTCCGCATCAGCGTACCCGAATTGAGGTTCTTCTAGGAAAGAAATCCGACATAAGCGGTGCAGAATATAACGTAAACCAGGCTATCATCGCCATCGGTTCGGGAGGTCTGAGCGGTAAAGGGTATCTTAACGGCACCCAGACCAAGCTTTCGTTTGTGCCTGAACAGGAGACGGACTTCATTTACTGCACTATAGGCGAAGAGGGTGGTTTTCTTTGGTCATCGCTGTTGCTCATTGTTTATCTGCTCTTTATCTGGAGGCTTATACATCTTGCAGAACGCCAGCCCGACACTCCCGGCAGGGTCTATGGTTACAGTGTGGTGTCGATTTTCATATTCCATCTGTTCATCAACATAGGAATGGTTTTAGGGATGACACCTGTGATTGGAATTCCCCTACCCTTCTTCTCCTACGGCGGTTCCTCTCTCTTTGGCTTCACTATCCTGCTGTTCATTTTCCTCCGTATGGACGCTGAGTCCAGGCTGAACTATAAAGTTCAATGATTGAAGACGAAAAGAAATATTAATTTACGATTTACTGTATTTGGTAATTTGGATATTTTAGTATATAAAAAGAAGAAGAGAAGAAGAGAAGAAGAGGAGACGAAAAAAGCGTTTAATATATAACCATTATTGCGAAACCAAGGTAGCCATCGCTTCCTAACAGAAGAGGGTTATAACAAATAAGAGGGTGCGTCACATCACGTGAAGCACCCTCTCACATCTTAACAACCAATTTATTAACTAAGAAATTTTATATGAATTGCATTTTTCTTTTATCCCTAACAACAGGTAAGAGTTTTTGATAATGTTACAGATAGAAAACTTCTGTTTTATTTGTTGTTCTCACCTGTGGAATTGTCTGGATTATTCGGTCCATTCTGGCTGCCTGGCCTGAATCCCCTGCCACCCTGCGGACCAAATCCTCTACCTCCCTGCGGTCCGAATCCAGGTTTTCCTTGTGGCCTGAATACCTGACCACCTTGCATATTATTTCCATGTCTTCCTGGACGACCGAATGCGCGTCCGCCACGTGGACCATGTCCTCTGCCTCCAAATCCTCGTCCTCCTTTTCCCGAACTCCAATACACTCTTTCAATCTGTCTTGGAGTCAGCACTGATTTGAACTTCGTATAGTATTTCTCTTCCACATCGAGGACAGCACGGCGATGAGCAAACTGATTCTTTATTCCTTCCTCAATATCCTTGTCTGTACGCTCTTTTCTTTCAGGCTTTGCTCCTTCCTGTTTTTTTGGCTTCTCAGGCATATACTTCTTGTTCACCTCAGCAAGTTCTTTCTGATAATCAGTGTAAATCGACTTAAATTTCGCTGCTCCATTGTCGTCAAGCATCAACTCACCAGCTATGCGGTTTGCCGTGCGCTCTGCACGCTGTTCAGGAGTGAGTTCCTGTCTCTGCGATTTCATACCTTGTCCATGACTTGAACCGTTGTTGTCGTTCTGTGCACTTGCAGTCAGCATGAGTGCTCCAAATACCAATGTAAATAATATCTTCTTATTCATGATTTTTATTTTTGTTTGTAATTGATTACTTCGTTTTTTTGAGCACTCACATTTGTTTGACAGGCATAAAAAGAAAAAGTAAAGTCCAGAAATCGCATTTTAACGTTTTTTTAGTTTTAAACATCTTTAATTAGACAAGCTACAACCACCTGAAACTAATCTCATTTATTAATCACAGCAACTATCCACCCAAAACAAAATTATCTTTTTCCCAATCCACATACAGACAATCACTTGTCGAGCCATTCCAGGACCTTTTGTTTTGCCTTTCGGTAAGTGTTTTTCGTGTATTCTTTCGACTTGCGGTATATTTTTTTTGATTTATCCTTCACCTTCTGCCATGTCGAGCGTTCACCAAGACTGGACTCTTCGTCAGTAACAACATCGTCAGATTGCTCTTTCTCAACAAGTTCTCCCTCTTCATATTCATCCTCATCCCCGTTGTTGTCAGCAATAACAGGCAGTGAAGACCGCTTTTGTGTTACATCATGCTGCGATTCAGATTTCTTCCAATCATCATTCTTGGGCTGTTCAGCAGTCTGTTGAATCTCATGCACAATGAACGAGCTTCCCATTCTGAAGGACACTGGGCTATCGGATCTGACATCAAACATAACAGAAGCAGCCTCTCCAATGTTAAGGTTTGTAATCGTCTCCAAAGCATTACGGTCGTAGATGATGCTTGTCTCTGCTTTTCCTACAATATCTCGGTCAGCATCAAGCACCTCTATATAGAACCCCAGCTCAAATCGTCCATCAGCATAGCCCAGTTCCATCCCCTGTTTCCATGGATTTGGGAAGCCATCTTTCAAACGTTTTATCTCCACATACAACTTTCTGTCCACAATCTTATAGCTACGTTCCACCACCTCAAAAAAACCATGTAACGGTCCAGAGATATCAGCCTTTACCGGTTTTACCCTGAAAACCTCAGTTTTCTTCTTCGCAGTTTTCTTTTCCGGCATTGATTTCTGCCCAACCGGTGTGGTCGAAAAATCAACTTTCTGACCTTTAGATTTTGTCAGTTCATAAAAAACCAATACAGAAAAGATGGCAGCCACTACATAAAGTATATATTTCAATTTAACTTTTTCCATACGATAAACAATAATATAAGTACAGCCAACAACTGATTAAAAGCCATGAAATAACGATTCCACTTGCAAATATAAATAATTTTCACCAATTATTAATGAGACAAACTGAAAAATATCCAAATACAACTTTTTTATGGCTTTTATTCATTCTTATTCCACATATACTAAGAGGTTCTTTGTTTCTGGCTTTTTCTGAAATAAGTTCTCAATGCCCATTGTCAAAGTACAAGCTGAGTTCCCATTCAAAAAAAACTGATTATTGATTTGTTTACGTTTATCATCCGTGTTTTTTTCTCTATCACTTGGTCTTTTCAGAAAAAATGATTAATTTTGTGCAGACGAAATAACACTCTCAAATAACTTAATATGAAAGAATTCAATGCAAAACAAGTGAAGAATCTGGTGGTGAAGTGGATCAGAGACTGGTTTGAGGCGAATGGTCCGGGTTGTAATGCTGTCATCGGCATATCAGGAGGTAAGGACAGCAGCGTTGTAGCCGGATTATGCGCAGAGGCACTGGGAAAAGACCGCGTCGTTGGCGTGACAATGCCAAATGGTGTTCAACCAGACATCAGCGACAGTATGCTGCTGATTAATCATCTCGGTATCCACCATTGCTGCGTAAATATCGGTGAGACTTATCAGGCGCTTTTAGGAGCTGTGAAAGAGCAACTGGGCACACTTGACAAGGAGGTTAGTAACCAGACCATCATTAACATGCCTCCCCGTTTGCGCATGACCACTCTTTATGCTGTTTCACAATCGATGAACGGCCGTGTGGCAAATACATGTAATCTATCGGAGGACTGGGTAGGCTATTCCACCCGTTACGGCGACGCAGCCGGCGACTTCGCCCCTCTTGGAGGCTTGACAGTACAGGAAGTGATAGCTGTAGGCATAGAATTGGGCCTGCCCCGTGAGCTGGTTATCAAGACCCCTTCAGACGGTCTTTGCGGAAAGAGCGATGAGGATAACCTCGGATTCACATACGCAGCACTCGACAGGTATATCCGCACAGGCATTTGTGAGGATCCTGAAGTGAAAGCACGCATAGACTACAAACACAAAATGAATCTCTTCAAGATGAAGCCAATTCCGCATTTCGATTGGACAGAAGTGGATTTCTTCAAGGTGTAACATAATAGTAGCGAACAACAAAGCGAGGCTTGTCGGAAATAACAAACCTCGCTTTGTTGTTTTAGACAAACAGTTGCGGATCTCCACTGCACAAACAGCATGAACTATTCAAGACGAACTAAAGCGTCTCTACTTCGGGCATCAAAACTTAAAATTCACACCACCCATGAAGGTTGCTTTCGGCATGGGATATCCGGCGTTGATTTCATAGCGCTGTGCGAGGAGGTTCTCACCCTTCACCCAGAAGCGTAAATTCTTCAGCACAGAATAATTCACAGTGGTGTTGAGCAGCCAGAAGTTCTCCTTTTTTGAGTTTTCGCCCACAATGGTGTAAAGTCCGTCGATATACTGCAGCCCTGCAACCACACTCCATTTCCCCTGAGTGAAGTTAGCACCCGCAAACCCCTTGTATTGAGGAGCTGCCACGATTTTGTTCTCCATGTGGAGGAAGCTGTGATTGGTGCTGACACCCCAGTGGCTGTTGATGCGGTAATTACCCTCCAGTTCAAGTCCGTAGTTCTCGATTTCCCCTGTGTTGATATTGCGCATACCACCTTCCACTGGAACAGTCTGAATCATGTTATCGCCTTTGAGATAGTAGAGGTTCAGTCCGTATGTCAGACTGCAAATCTTATGTTTCCATGACAGTTCATAGTTCATAATGCGCTCTGGCTCCAAGTCGGTGTTTGACGGCGGATAGAGATACATCTCACGCATCGTGGGATTACGGAATCCTTTGCTGACCATGGCTTTCAATGCTCCACTCTCAACCGGACGGAACACCAGTCCTGCCTGCGGAATCCATTCTGTTCCTGTGACATTATGGTGATCCACACGCAATCCTGCATCAATAGTCAGCCAGTCTGTGAGATCCTGGCGGAAATCAACATAACCGGCCAGCTCGTTGCGGTGGGAATGTCCGCTCTGCTTATTGGGAGTTTCCAAGGTCTTGCCCGACTCTTTCGATGTGTAGTAAGCCCTTCCGTAGATATGCTGATAATCGATGCCCACAGTCGTGCGGTTGCCTTCAAAGAGCCTTGCGCTCTGATACCACGACACACCAGCCAGATTGTCTTTTGAACGAAAATAACGTGCAGTAGGGTTTGATGGGTCTTTCGTTCCGTCGTCGATTTTATGCCGTCCGAAATTAGAATAGACGCTCAGTGCTCCGCTTGTGTTATCAAAATGGTTTTCCACTCCTGCTGACAAAGAACCACGGGTGATCCACTGATTTGCCTCCCACATCGGTACATCCACGGAGCCAGGATAAGATGCGTTGAAATGGTTGACTTCACCGTCAAGGAACGTGTTCCAGTGTTCCGACAATTCATATCCCAGTTTCAGATGGGCACCGTATTGCTCAAATCCCATGCGGGGGCGGTGGTTGTCGGTTCGGTTGTATTGGGCAGCCACTGTGGATGAGAAGCGTCCACTCTTCAGCTGGTTTGCCGCCTCCGCCTGGAAAGTGCCGTAGCTGCCGGCTCCAAGATTGATGTTTGTCTCCACTCCGTCTTTATGCATGCCTCTTGTCACGATGTTGATGACTCCCCCCATGGCATTAGAGCCATAAAGCATGGAAGCCGGTCCGCGCAGCACTTCCACACGTTCCGCCATCATCGTCTGATAGCTGTCGGCGATAGGGTGTCCATAAACACCATTGTATTGTGGATGTCCGTCGATGAGGACCATCAGCTGCCCAGTACCTCCGCTGATACCACGGAGCATAATAC
The DNA here is from genome assembly GCA_016284045.1 of Bacteroidaceae bacterium. Classification (GTDB taxonomy): domain Bacteria; phylum Bacteroidota; class Bacteroidia; order Bacteroidales; family Bacteroidaceae; genus UBA3839. The sequence goes on along the minus strand of JAEEOB010000169.1, from coordinate 15,413 downwards.
CCCCGGCAGCACCTCCGCTCACACCGTAGCCCATCAGTCCGCGGCTTGTTACAAACAATCCCGGAATCTGCTGGTTGAGTGTCGGCAGAATTGCCGGCTGCTCATTCTCTGTAAGTGTTTCTCTTCCCACCACATTCACGGTAAAAGGAATATGACGTACATCCACTGCATTGCGTGAGCCTGTAACCACCACATCCTGAAGACTGGTTGTGTCTGCCGGATTAGTCTGGGCAAACGAAGTCATCCCACAAATGAGTAATGTCGTGGTCAGTAAACTTATTCTCATAATGATTCTGAATAAAATTAGAAATGTTTATATAATTCTCACTTTCGATTCACATGTATCAAAAGTTGTGCAAAGATACATCTTTTTTTTGAAAAAGTAAACTATTTATTTAGGATACAGCATAATTCATCATAAATAATGAGGATTTTCAGTTTCGTCTTCCTCTGACAATCTGTCTTCCGTCGCATTCCATCTTCTCCGCTCCTGCAAGTTGCTGGGTGATGACACTCTCCTCTAAAAATACCGCATTCAAAGCACTGGAGTTTGGATACCGGTTAAAGAAAATGTTGTTGCTCATGTAGAGTTTCACAGACTCCACATCTCTTGCAGCAGACACATTAATATAATAGTTAAGAATTCTGTCAACAATTCTTGGCAGCACCTTGATTCCCGTCCTGCCATTACGGAATTTCACAACGGCAATCACATGGTAACGCGGCCGCTTATCCGCAAGCTGCTCTTTCTGCTCACTGGAGCTTTTGAAAGAGACTGTGATATGTCGTCCGAACTTCTCGTTGATGGCATTCATGAAATGCAAAAACAGCTTTCCGTGGGCTGACGAGTCCTTCAGCTGATTGACACAAATGTAATAATGTATCATCTCATGAATAATCGTGTCCTCGACCTCCTGCTCCGGCAAGTCGCATCGGGTGTTGATTCTCAGCTTGAAATCATAATTTTCTAATGTGCCGTCTTTTCTCATCCGTTGTTTGCAAACACACTTTCCCAGAAATGTTTTCGCATTACTAAGTACAATCGGCAGCTTTGGGAGTTTGCCTTCAAACATCAATTGGTTAAACTCATCAAATTTCTGCTCTATGTATGGTATGGTTGGAATCATGTTTTAAAAAGAAAAATAAATAAATGAAAGTTAATTCAACTTTAAGTTTGCGAATGAACGTATAAAAAGTGAAACAAAGTTAATAAAAAATGGTGAATATCCAAAACCTCCGACAGAAACAGAACTTTTGTCAATCAAAAAAAGGAAGAATATATAATAGGACAGACTTTCATCAAAAACATATTGAAAAAACAAGCTATTATATTTTCAAATGTTAAATAAAAATTATACATTTGCGAAGAAATCATGTATTAACAATAATCAAATACCCCCAAATGAAAGCGAATGAAAAGATGCGTGTGGGCATCATCGGCACAGGATGGATAGCGGAGAAAGCAGCCCTCACATTGCAAGGAATGGATACCTGCGTGGCATACGCTGTAGGTTCACGTACCTCATCGAGAGGTTCGGAATTTGCCAAGTGTTGGAATATCCCCAAAGCATACGGCAGCTACATAGATCTGATAAACGACCCAGATGTAGATCTTGTTTATGTTGGCACACCCCACTCCCATCATTACGATATTACACTCGAAGCATTACATGCCGGCAAAGCATGTTTAGTGGAGAAAGCCTTTATGGCTAACCATCGTCAGGCAGCTGAAATAGTAGAACTCGCCCACAAAAAGCAGGTGTTTCTCGCTGAAGCCATCTGGACCCGCTATCAGCCAGCAGTAGGCATCGTGAGAAAACTGCTGTCCGACGGCAGAATCGGTATTCCCCGCCTGATAACCGCCACACTCGGCTACTCGATGGGCAATAAGCCGCGCATCATGCTTCCTGAGCTCTGCGGAGGCGCACTGCTCGACCTCGGCGTGTATGCGTTGAACTTTGTCAGGATGTTTTTCGATAATGATATTATTGACATTCAGTCACAATGCGTAAAATCTCCCACTGGCATGGATTTGACCAATGCCATCAGTCTCACGTTGAAAGGTGGTCTGCTTGCCAACATGCAGTCATCCGCCTGCTGCGTCGGTGACAATATCGGCGTGATAGCCGGCACTGAAGGCAACTTGATAATCGACAACATCAACAACCCGCAAGTCATCCGTGTGAATGGTCCAGACCGTGTGTTTGTTGAGGACATCCCAGTTCCCCGTCAGATTACTGGTTATGAATATCAGTTTGAGACATGTCGCCAATGCTTACTCAAAGGCCTACTTGAACCAGTAGAGATGCCCCATGAAGAGACCCTCTACATCATGAAACTCATGGATGGTCTCCGACAGCAATGGGGAGTGCGTTATCCTATGGATTAAGGATGGTTTAAAATTCCTTTTTTTTGTTTATTTCATACCATTATGTCTGAATGATGGTATGAAATTCTATATTCTCCCCGAAAAATGTTAAATTGTTTTAATAATTTGGTTAAAACATTTTCTTAATATTTAATATTATTAAAAAAATCTGTAGATTTGTAAATTAATCTATAAGAAAGCAAGAAAGAATGGAATAATAACGCCTTTAACAACCAATAATGGAATTTAAGCAACTAAACTATCTTGCAAGAAGAGACTGACAAGCTACTATCCAATCAAAAATACAATAACCAAAAAATTATTAATCCATTATGAACAAACGCTTAACCAAAGTTGCACGCATTTGCTCAAAAGGCATTTGCGGCTTGTTGTTGGCAGGTGCTCTGTTTGGATGTAAGGATGACTACAAATGGGACGACACCACTCCCGGCTATCTGAACTCAAGCATCTACGAGTATCTGCAGAGCAACGGCAATTACACCAACTATGTCAAGCTGATTGACGATCTGGATTATGCCGAGGTGTTGGGCAAAACGGGAAGCAAGACCCTTTTTGTAGCCGACGACAACGCGTTCAGAGACTTCTACGCCAGCAACCCCTGGGGTGTGAGCAGCTACAACGACCTGACCACAAGCCAGAAGAAACTGCTTCTTTACAGCTCGATGCTGAACAACGCCTACCTGCTTGAGATGATGTCGAGCACCGAAGGTCCTAACGCCGGTCAGTGTCTGCGTCGTGTGACCTCATCGACAGTTCTTGACTCCGTTCCGCATTTCAATCCAGACGAGCTGCCTGTAACCTACAACCCAACTGACAAAGACTACTGGTATCGTTTCCGTCAGCCAGGAAAGGGAGGCATCCGTATGGCACTCGACAACACAAGCCCGATGATGACCCACTACCTTGCCACTCAGATGAAGAACAAGAACATCACCGACAAGGACTTTTCCATCATCATGGGAATTGACCGCGACAAAAACGACGCATACATCTACGACTGTAAGGTTGTTGAGGGCGACATCGTATGCCAGAACGGCTATATCAACCGTTTGGACAAGGTGCTGATAACTCCCCAGAACATGGCAGAGGTTCTCCGCACAAACAACCAGACACAGATGTTCAGCCACATGCTCGACCGGTTCTCTGCTCCATTCTACAACGAGGCATTGACCCACAGCTATCAGCTCCTGTACGGCAACGATGTGGACTCTGTTTTTGAAAAACGTTATTTCAACACCCATGACTTCCGTCCGCTCAAATCCGACAGAGGAACGGACCCGGTAGGCAATCCAAACGGAAGTTCTGTTGCCTTCGGTCTGGCATACGATCCAGGCTGGAACCAGTTCCAGCCGAGCGATAAAATCGTCAAAGAGCAGGACATGGCCGTGATGTTTGTGCCCACCGATGCAAAGCTGTATGAATACTTCTTCAGTCCTGGTGGCGGCGGCCGTTTCCTATTGGAGGCATATGCTCCAGAAGAATTGAGCAATGTGAAAAACGCTAGCGACTATGAGGGTATGTACCGTGCGCTCGACCAGATTCCGCTGTCAGTGATCCAGGCTTTGCTCAACAACCTGATGAAAGAGCAGTTCTGCAACTCCGTTCCGAGCAAATTCGAGACCATCAAGGACGACGCACAGGATCCGATGCTTGACGAAACGCACGTGCAATACATAGAAAAGGTGCTTCAGGCCAACAACGGCGTGATATTCCTGATGGACGAGGTGATTACTCCAGCCCAGTATGCTGCAGTGTCCGCTCCCGCCTACGTGGGCAACGACATGAAGGTGTTTAACTACGCTATCCAGAAGCTGCAGTGGAACGGCACAGACAAGAACTTCTACGCTTACCTGCTCGCCATGAGCTCACGTTTCAGCCTTTTCGTTCCGAAAGACGGTTTCTGGTATATCGACCCGGCATCGTTCAAGAACGGACTTGCCAACCTCAGAGCCATCTATTTCGACTGGAACGAGAGCAACAGCCGTCCACGCGGTGCCACATACCCTGTGACCTACGACTTTGCAAGCAATACCTACACGATAGGCGAAAACCCGGTGTCAACCGGTGCCTATGCCGACAACATACTCTATGACCGTCTGAACGACATGCTTGAGACACACACTATCGTGCATGAAGACCAGAGCGACATCTACGGCATTGACGAGACTGCCACTGGTGTGGAATGCGACAAGCACTATTTCCTCTCAAAGAATGGCACACCCGTATATATTGACAATGCCACACTCCGTGAGAACGGCATGAAAGTCCAGGGCGGATGGGACCTTCTCCACGATGAGAACGCCAAAGTAATCCGCTTCGACGACAAGACCAAAGAGAAGAACGGTAACGGAAACGGTATGGCATATCAGGTTGAGAAGCCGATTGTGCCGACATTCGAATCGATTTACAGCATCTTCTACAATAACCGCGACAAGTTCGGCTTGTTCTTCGAGCAGTGTCTGACCGACAACGAGGCTATCCTGACTTTGCTGAAGCCCTATCTGAACTATCAGATAATTGACGGTGTGAAGGAAGAAATCTTCACAAGCAATGCCGACTACATGAACCGCTACACGATTTTCGTGAATAACGGCGGAATCCCCTGCTATAACCATGAGACCGGCGACCAGGTGTCGACCGCCACAAACGTACGTTTCTTCAGCAACTACCGCTACACGGTTTATATGCCGAGCGATGATGCCATGACCGCAGCATTCAGCAAAGGTCTTCCCACGTGGGACAGCATCAAGGAATATCTGAAAATAGACGATGAGACAGGCGCCACGTCACTCGAAGACGCTGAGCTTGAGGAACGCGGTCCGATAGCCGCCGCCATGGTGACTTCGCTGATTAACTTCCTGAAATATCATTTCCAGGACAACTCCGTATTCGCTGACAGTCCTGCAATGAGCAGCACCGAATATGAGACAGCCACGATGGACAGCGAGACAGGTGTGTATTGCAAAGTGACAGTGTCGTCAACAGGCAACAACAGCCTGACCGTGAAGGACGTGGAAGGCAACAGCAGCCAGGTGCTTGACGGCTATAAGAACCTGATAGCACGCGACTACGTGCTCAAAGGCTCCACAAACACTATCACGATCAGCGCCTCATCATCGGCAGTGATGCACGGTATCAACAACGTGCTGAACTATAAGAAACTTGCTGGCGGTCGTTACGATTCCGACTGGTCGAGTGCCGGCGCAGCCCAGCGTTATATGAAGAAATACCGTATCACACATTAAATCTCCACCATTATGAATAAGAGAAGATATCTATTACTTATCATGCTGGCAGTGCTGACCTTCGTCGGCGCGAGTGCCCAGCATCGAATCTCAGGAAACGTATCCGACGACATCGACGTGCTGATGATGGTGAACGTGGTGGAGAGAGATGCCAACAACCGTATCGTGTCGCATGCGCAGACCGATATGAACGGTAACTTCTCCATGACGATTCAAAACACCAAGAACTTTCTGGAGGTGACATACGTGGGCTATGAACCCTATAAAGTTCAGATTGGCTCCCAAACCAAGTTCAACATCAAAATGAAAGAGCGCAACACCATCAAGGAGGTTGTGATTAAGGCAAAGCGCAAGCAGGAGAGCAATGGTATGTCGATTCCCGTGAAGGAAATCTCCGTTGCCACCCAGACGCTGAGCATGGAAGAGGTTGAAGGCCTGTCGTTTGCATCTGCCGATGAGGCACTTCAGGGTAAAATCGCCGGTCTTGATATTATCTCCAACTCAGGAAACCTTGGAGCCGGAACATCCATGCGTATGCGTGGTGTGAGCACAATCAATGGTAGTGCAGAGCCGCTTATCGTTGTCGATGGCAACATATTCGACCTTCCTGACGATGTGTCGAACGTGAACTTTGAGGATTTGGACAACGAAGAGCAGTTCGCAACCCTCCTTTCTGTGAACCCTGAGGACATCAAGGAAATCAAGGTGTTGAAGGACGCAGCCGCCAGTGCCATCTGGGGTGCCCAGGGTGCAAACGGTGTGATTGAAATCACGACCAAGCGCGGTGTGGCAGGCAAGACGAAAATCAACTTCTCTTACCGTTTCACCGGCTCATGGGCTCCGAGCGGTCTGAAGATGCTTGACGGCGACGGCTACACGATGATGTTAAAAGAGGCGTATTTCAACCCTCAGCAGAGTTCTGCTACGAGCAACATGGTTGAGTTGAACTACGACCAGAGCCGCCCGGTGTATTACTACAACTTCAACAAGAACACTGACTGGGTTGATGAGGTAAACCAGTTCGGCCAGCGCCACAACTACTACATCACCCTGTCGGGTGGTGGTGAGAAAGCCAAGTTCCGCGTGTCGGGCGGCTATGACCATGAGACCGGTACGATTATCAAGCAGGTGCTCGACCGCTTCTCTACCCGTCTGGTGCTCGACTATGACGTAAGTGACCGTATCCGTTTCTCCACGAACTTCGCCCTCACTTACACCGATAACCACCGCAACTGGGACGGCGGAAGCACCACCTCCATATTAGGAAAAGCCTACAATGCCATGCCCAACATGAGCGTATGGGAATATGCCTACGACCCATATACGGGGCAGGCATACCGTACCGGCGACTACTACAAGATGCTTCCTTCAGCCGATAATAATGGTGTGACCCCCGACGGCCGCTCCTCCCGTTATCTGTCTGACATGAAAAACAACGGCAACCCTGTAGCTATCGCTAACCGTGCTTACAACAACCAATCGACCTACCGTATCACTCCCCAGTTCAACATCAAGTATAAACTGCTCGGCACGCACGACAACGAGCATCAGCTCGACTTGAACGCCGAGGTGTATATGGACATCTACAACGAGTCGGTAAACACCTATTACCCGAACTCGCTGACCACCAACGCATGGGACACTGGTGTGAACACCACGACCAACCCTGAATACAAGAGTCTGGCTGTGACCAACCGTGAGACCTTGATTTACATGCCTCACTTCAACAACGAAGACTGGACCGCCAGCCTCATGGGACGCTTCGAGGTGACTCAGGGTGACGGAACATCGCAGAATATCGGCAAGACTGGCCTTCCGACCGGCTTGGAATCATCCACATCGGAAGCCTATCTGAACAACACGAGCTCTGGCACGAGCGAGTGGCGCAGCATGGCATACATGGGGTCACTCCACGTGGGTTACAAAGACGGTCGTTATGCATTCGACGTGACAGTACGCCGCGACGGCTCCACCAAGTTCGGTAAGGGCAGCAAATGGGGTACGTTCCCTGCCTTCTCTGGAATCTGGAACATCAGCGACGAGCCGTTCTTCCGTCCGCTGACCAAGATAATCAGCCGTCTGGCCATCCGTCCAGGCTGGGGCCGCGTCGGTCGTCAGCCTGGCAGCCAGTATTTGATGTACAACACCTACGGAAGTTACGGAAGTTACGGAAGTACCGGTCACATGGCAAGTGCCATCAATCCCGACAATCTCCGTCTGACCGACCTGAAATGGGAGACGACGGACTCCTGGAACCTTGGTTTCAACCTCAACCTGCTTGAGGACCTTCTGCAGTTCGACCTGAACATCTATAACAAAAAGACCAAAGATCTGCTGATGGCAAACGTGGGCATTCCTGGCTCAACCGGTTTCGGAAGCCTGTCATGGAAAAATGTCGGCACACTTGAGAACAAAGGATGGGAGCTCTTCCTCAACACCGGAAGATTCCTAAAAAAAGGCAAGTTCTACATGACCGCCAACTTCAACCTCGCCCAAAACATCAACACCATCACAGAGATGGATCCCACCGTTCTGAACTCAATGAATGGTGAATACGATTATAAAAACGCAAAATATCTTCAGCGCATCCAGATTGGCAATGCCGTAGGTTCGATTTATGGTTTCCGTTTCAAGGGTATCTACAGATATGACTACGAGCACAGCGGATTCACGGCTGAGTCGCGTGAAACCTACGGCAACAACACCGCCGCAGCAGCAGCAGAGCGAGGTGAGAACTCCACCTGCCCCGTTGTGAAAGACGCCAACGGCAACATCCTCTACGACTCGAAAGGCTATCCACTGAAGATGTACTTCAACTACGGAGGAACAAACTATGAGTTCAAGGGCGGTGACGTGATTTATGACGACGTGAACCATGACGGCCAGATCAACGAGCTTGACATCGTTTACTTAGGCAACTCGAACCCGAAGCTGAACGGTGGTTTCGGACTGAACTTCAACTATGGCCAGTGGTCGCTGAAACTGTCGTTCAACTACCGCATGGGCAACAAAATCGTGAATATGGCCCGCCTGAACAACGAGTCAATGCGCTCAAACATCAACCAGAGCCAGGCCGTTGCATGGCGCTGGAGAAAGAACGGTGACGAGACCGAGATTCCGAGAGCCATGAATGCCGGTATCGGTGACTCCTACAATGCCCTTGGCAGCGACCGCTACGTGGAGAAAGGTGATTACATCCGTCTTCAGTACTGTCAGCTGAACTATAACGTTTCACCGAAAGTGTGCAAGCAGTTCGGATTCTCGAGCCTCCGTCTGTCAGCTTCCGCGAACAACCTGTTCTGCTGGACGAAATACACAGGCGTTGACCCAGAAGTGTCGTACGGTTCTTGGGGCGTATGCTACGACAACAGCAAGACCCCCCGTGCAAAGTCGTTCACACTCAGCGTTAACTTAGGATTCTAACCCACCAAAAGCATAGGATTATGAAAAAGAACATAATATATAAAAGTATTCTTGCAGGCATGCTGCTGACCGCAGGCAGTCTTTCCTTCAGCAGTTGTGAGGACTATCTGACGATTACTCCGACCGACCGTATTGTTGAGGAAGAGTTCTGGGAGGACAAGAACGACTTGAAGAATGCCCTCACCGCCTGCTACCGCAGGATGATTGAGAATGACATGATGAAGAAATATATCCTGTGGGGCGAGGTACGCAGCGACAATTTCGAGCTGACCACCGGTGTGACAGCCACGAACATCACAAACCTGATGAATGCCAACCTGCTATCGACCAATAACATCTTCACATGGACCTGCTTCTACAATCTGATAAACTACTGTAACAAGATTCTGGTCCGTGGTCCGGAAATCGTGCAAAAAGACGAGTCGTTCTCCAATGGCGACTGGCTTCCGATGCGTGCCGAGGCCATCACACTCCGCGCCTTTGCCCATTACTATCTTGTACGCACGTTCGGAGAGGTTCCTTACGTGACCACAGAGTACAACAACGACGGCCAGGATTTCCTGATAGGCCAGTCCACTCAAATTGAGGTGCTCGACAACATCATCTCCGACCTGGAGAGCGTAAAAGACCAGGCCATGATAGATTATGGTAACACCTCCGACAATAAAGGCCGTATAACCCGGAAGGCTGTATATACAATGCTTGCAGATGTCTATCTATGGCGTGCCTGTTACAAAGAAGGCAACTCAGAAATAGCCGAAGCCAGTCAGACCACAGCTGCCGACGACTATCAGAAATGCGTTGACTGCTGCAACTATGTAATCAACACGATGACCAACGACTACATTGAGGACTTGAACAAAAACGGCAAGGTGCTTGGAGGCGTGACAGCAGAGGACATCCGCCTGGAAGACCTCTTTATCCAGAATGTTTCCACAAACTCGAAAATCAGCACTGTCAGCAGGTCGTCCCTCGGTGCCTTCAACAGCATTTTCGGATCGGGCAACTCCCGCGAGAGCATTTTTGAACTTCAGTTTGACGGAACGACAAACATCAACAGCATGGAGCTTGAATATTTCTGGAATGCCAGAGAGTCAAAAGCCGGCACCTTCGAATGTGCGAGCGCTCTGATCAGTGCTGTGGAGACGAATCCAAGTGCAGCCATCCCAGCCAGCATCTTCACAAAGACAGACTACCGCCGTTGGGAAACCGCCCGATTCACCAAAGCCGACCAGACCGAATATCCTCTTGCCAAATACAACTACCGTCTCATAGACCAATACAACGGAACATCCTCCTCCGGCATGCGTGACAACACGCTTACTACCTTCAAAATGGAAGGTTCGCTACAAGGTGTGACCAACAGTGCCAACTGGATTGTTTACCGTCTGAGCGATGTGGTTCTGATGAAAGCCGAGGCTCTCACCCAGCTTTCATCTGATGAGGAAAGTCTTCAGGAGCCATTCTCTCTCGTCCGTGAGGTGTTCAAACGCTCAAATCCCTACGCTTATCAGAACGCCACATCGTCGGCCGACTCTCTGAGGTTCGACAACTACTCCACCCGCGAGAGCATGAATCAGCTGATTCTGAACGAACGTCAGCGTGAGTTTATCGGTGAAGGCAAACGATGGTTTGACTTAGTGAGATATGCTCAGCGTGATGGCAGCACTGTGAACATGCTGAAGTTCCTGTCGAGGAAATTCATCGACAACCAGAATGCGATTAAGGCTAAACTGGCTTCTATGAAGTCGCTGTTCTCACCAATCCACACCAATGAGATCAAGAACAACAGCCTTCTTCATCAGAACGAAGTCTGGGGTACCTCCGAGAACACATCGAGAACAGACGACATGTAGAAATTTCCGATTTACTTATTTATGATTTACGATTTTTTTAGTAAACAGTCTAAACAAATTGGCAAAAGTAAATAAAACCCTATATAAGATATGAAAACAATCCACAAAATAAAATATCACCTGCTGATGGTTGCACTGGTTCTGACTGGCTGTCTGTCGAGTCTGAGCAGTTGCAAGGAAAACATCGACGAGAGCGACCTCTATACGTTCACAGGTGAGATGATGATTGACCATCTGGTAAATCATCCCGACACATTCAGTTGCTACGTGACGCTGCTCAAGCGCGTGCATCCGAGCAACAAGTCGGTATCAACCATGTATGAGCTGCTGTCGGCGCGCGGCAACTACACCTGCTTCGCCCCCGACAACCATGCCATCACCTCTTATGTTGACTCTTTATACAAAATAGGTGAGGAGACCACCACAGACCTGGAGCAGATAAGCGACTCGCTTGCCCAGGCAATCGTGTTCAACTCGATTATTGAGAACGGCAACAATCCGGCATACGAATCGACCGCATTCCAGGACCCTATGCCGACGAACAACATGAACGACCGTCCTATCCGTGTGACTTACGGCACAGACGAGTCGGGCAACACAGAAATTTACATCAACATCAAGTCGAAAATCATCGAGAAGGACATCGAGGTTGAGAACGGCTACATCCATGCCATCAACAACGTGATTTCACCTTCCAATGCCACCGTAGCCGACCTGATTACCGCCACCGACAACACGCAGTTCTTCGGTGACCTGCTGAAAGTGACAGGCTGGGACGAGAAGATGACCGACTACCGTGACTACAGTTACGATGAAAAAGACGAGGCAGGCATCACCTATTTCGGAGCCTCTGGCAGTTGGGAAGGCAAATATCCTGAGCACCGTTATCTTAAATACACTGTGTTTGTGGAGCCCGACTCTGTGTTTGCAGCTAACGGCATCACCGACCTTCAGAGCTTGAAATCCTATCTGAAAGAGAATGCCTATTATGACGCAAACACCAGCTATGGCGACGACTACGAAAGCGAAGACAATGCCGTGAACCAGTTTGTGGCTTACCACATCGTTCATGTAGGTTTGAACTGGAGCAACATGGTGATGTGGTCGAACGAATCGGGGTTCAGTAACGCAAATCTGAACAACGGCAGCACGTTCCGCGTGAACGTATGGGAATACTGGGAGACAATCGGCAAGCACCGCCGCAGTATCAAAATCACAGGTCTTCGCGGCAACCGCAAGCAGATTAACCGTTACTCCTACTACAACCAGAACACCTACCGCGAGATTCAGAGCCAGTGTGAAGATGGGTTGGAGGTGAGCCAGAGCAACGGCAATTTTGACAATGAGTCGCTCAACGGATATTACTTCCCCATCAACGGCATCCTGGTGTGGAACCAGCGAGTACCTAACAAGATACTGAATGAGCGTATGCGCTACGACATCTGCGCCCTGCTGCCTGAGATGATTAATGCCGGCTGCCGCCTAAACCGCAATGCCAGCTGGTATTTCACCCCTGATTATTTTGAAAATATTCCGTCGATGTCGGAGCAGACTGAATTTGAGTATCTGTCGAACACGTCAGGCGCCGGCTCCTCCGGCTCTTGGCTCAACTACCAGTCCGATGAGTTCAATATCCGCGGTGTTTATGACTTCGTGCTGAAACTGCCGCCAGTGCCTTATACTGGCACATACGAAATCCGCTATGGCATCAACGCAAACAACAACCGCGGTATGGCACAGGTGTATGTCGGTAAGAATCCAAATAACCTTCCAGCCATCGGCATACCACTCGACCTTCGTATAGGTGGCGGCAACGCACTTGTTGGATGGAAGAGTGACGAGTCGCTTGGCTCTGAAGATGCCATCAACGAATTTGACAAGACTATCCGTCTGAACGGCTACATGAAAGGTCCTAAGTACTTCTGCCCTGCAGCAGGTGTTCCCGGACGAAACTGTCAGGACTGTCTGCGCCGCATCATCTTCACAGGCCAGCTTGAAGCCGGAGAGACCTACTACGTGAGATTCAAGTCAGTGCTAAGCAGCACCCAGACAGAGTTCTTCTTCGATTATCTCGAATTTGTTCCGAAGTCCATCTATAACGGTGACATCGCAGAGGATAAATGGTAATCACAAACGGTAAAAAAAACAAGACTATGAATAAGAAAACATTATTAATGATTACAGGTGTTGTTCTTGCCGCCCTGTCATTCCCTCTACTCTCATCATGCGACGACGACCACTACACGGTGGATCCCGTCCTGTCGGGCAAAGGGACAATATGGGAGAATATTTCACGTAACAGCGACCTCAGTGAGTTCTCATCCATTCTCAGCAAGGTATATTATTCCACATCAGAGTCGAACGTCACCACTCAGACCTATTCCGACTTGCTCAACCACGACCAGACCTTCACTGTGTGGGCACCGAAGAACGGCACGTTCGACTATACGAAATGGAATGATATGCTTCAGAGCGGTGACAGAGAACAGATTTATAAGGTTGAAAATCAGCTTATCCGCAGCTGCATGACCCGCTACAGCCATGTGCTGAGCGGCAACAAAGTGGAGGATATCACGTTCTTCAACAGCAAGAACGGTACATTCGACTGTGGAGAGCGCACCATCAACGGTGTGAAAATCGTTGACCCCAATTTGGGCTCATCCAACGGCGTGGTTCACATCACCGACGGCGCAGTGGCTTATCTCCCCAATGTGTATGAATACATCAATGAGACCAGCAACCTGTCGAAGCTCAGTGCTTTCCTGAAGAAATATGAGACCATAGAATTTGATGAGCGAGCCAGCACTCAGGGACCTACCATCGACGGCAATATCACATGGGTGGATTCGGTGAACAATACCACAAACACCTATTTCTTTTATCTTGATGCTTATCTTAACCGCGAGGACAGTTCTTACGTGATGATTATGCCAACAGATGCCTGCTGGGACATACAATACGATAAGATGAAGAACTACTTTCACTATCTTCCCACTTACAAACAGAGCGTGACTACCGTGAACCCTCTCGACCTTCAGACATCGACAGAGGATCTAACCACCACCTACACGGAAGAGGAGATAGACTCTATCACAGATTTCTACACCTGCGATGCCATCGCCCGCAACCTGTCGTTCAACCACAACTGGCAGTTCGGACACAACTACGTTGAGATGGCTACCGAAGGCGCCTGTGACTCCATCCGCAGCAGCTACGGCACTGTGTTCTACGATCCATGGGGCTCCCGTCTGTTTGATAACGTCACTCCAGTTCAGCTGAGTAACGGCTACGCATACGTTGTGGATAATTTCAACTACCGTATGCGTGACACGTGGTTTGATGAGAAAAAGTTCACCTACGAGGCCGAGTTCCGGTATGAGTCGTACGACTACTGCTCCGTTCAGCGCAAGAGTGTGGAAGAACACTTGTCATACCCTTTGAATGGTGAAGAGTCTGGGGCTCAGATTGACACATTGATGAAATTAACCTATCTGAAACTGCTTCCGACCCGTGCCACAGCCAATAACAGTGTGAAGTTCGAGCTTCGTAACACCTACTCCTGCAAGTACGACATCATAGCCGTGATGGTGTATAATTTCGACCAGAACAAGCCGTACCATTTCCGTGCCTATCTGAACTACCACAACCAGAAGCCGGTCCAGGAGCACGTGCAGCTGGTTCCACCTGAAGGTGTAGCGGCAGACGGAAAGAACTATGTGACGCAAGGTCTCCGCTACGACAACGATGGCCGTATCGTATTCACCGACAGTGTGCTGTTAGCCAAGAATTTTGAATTGCCCGTGAGCTATTTCGGCTTACGCGATGCCTACGTGACACTTGAGCTCCAATCGTATATGACCTCCAGTCAGCGTAACAACTACACGAACGAGCTGATTATCGACAAAATCATCCTCGTTCCGAAAGAAAACGAAGAGTAATCACTTTCCTTAATTTCAACAGTAACATGAAAAAGAATATGAAAAAAATACAGACATATATGCTGAGATGCTTGTCCTTGGCCCTCTTTCTCGCTTTTCCTATGATGGTGAGCGGTCAGGATGTTGACGAGGATGTTGAAGTTGAAGAGGCAGTAACGCCTCATCCTCAGCGCCCCGTGAAACAGGCAGTGAATTATGAAATGAGGGAAGTATGCGGACTTGTGGTTGATGCCGCCACCCACCAACCAATAGACGGTGCCCGTGTGCAGGCATACGGCTATGCACTCTATTCCGCCATGACTGACGAGGACGGAACCTACTGGCTGAAAGTTCCTGTGTTCGTGAAATCCCTCTATGTGAGCGTTCCCGGCTATAATGATGTCCAGGTGGCATTCGGCAAAGACCAGCGTGTTCCCAACGTGGAGATGTACAGCTCGAAATTTAATGCCGTATATCAGCCTGAAACGCGAATCACAGCTGGTGTGAAAGCTGAGATGGATGTTGTCAGCTCAACGACCATCGACGGTGAGATTGAAGGAAAGCTCTCCGGCGATATCCGTAC
>JAEEOB010000168.1 GCA_016284045.1 Bacteroidaceae bacterium | reverse complement strand
ACTGACCGTGTCTGCTTTCGACGGGTCGGGACAAACGAAAAACAGCCGCTCGGCGTGGATATGACCTGCTGCATCGACTAAGGTGAGTTGGTTCACGCCAGGACGGAGCCTGTTGCGCGGAAGACGCCTCGCATATTCAGCTTTTAAAGAGAGAGTGTCGGTCAGATAAATATTGCCGTTGTTCATCACGGTCATGCCGATAAACATGCCCCGCACACCGGGTGTGGAGAGGATGCGCATACCCACATCGTCAGATATCGGGTCCACGGTCAGCACCAGCCCCTCGTCGAGCACGTCGGGCATCTCAAACTCGAGTTTCTTCGTGTCGGGAGTGGTCAGTACCATCGTCAGCGGTCCGCCTGTAGGAATGATGTCAAAGATACCGCGACCGGTGGAGTCGCTCACCACGATGGCTAACGTATTTCCCTCTGCATCATCCACCTCCCCCGCCAACGACACCGGTTTATGCTCCTCGTCTGAGACGGTGAAAGCCACACGGCTGTAAAGCCCTTTCACCAGCTTGCCGCCTTCGGGATACACGTTCACCGTGTAGCCGCGGCTCTTACGTTTTTTCTGCTTAACAGGGTCAAGCGTGGCAATGCTGTCAGTCTCAAAAAAGCGTTCCGGCAGCCGCTGATGATATGAAAGCTGGTCGATTTGAGGACTGCGGTAATCACCGTCCGCCGACGGCTTATTGAAAACAGGGAAAACGCGGGAGAAGCAGGCGTCATCGCCGAAATTCAGCATATACCTCGTATAAGCCCGGACCTCAAAGAAGCCAGTTGTGTAGATGCTGTCAAGCAGAATATCTCCATGCGCCTCACCGTTTTCCAGCTTCAATTTACGACGTTTCACCACGTTGCCCGACGGATTCACCAAGTCCACATACATCACCTTGCTGATATTGCTGGGCTTGCCGTTGTCGCTGCGGGTGACATAGCACTTGAAATACATCCGCTCATCCTCAAAATAGCCAGTGTTGTCGAAATGCAGATACACCTTCTCCTGAGGATAGGTCTTCTGGAACAACGCCACATGGTTCATCCGACCGACAATCTGCTCAAGATCCGTCTTCACCTCCTGAGCCGAAGCGAGAGCCACACACAAAAAGCTGATTGCAGCCAATATTGTTTTCCTCATATTTCGTTTTTTTAGTTTCTAGGGGCATTAGGGTCTTTATATTTTGGATTTTGGCCGTGCTTCGCCGGCCAGATGTGCGGCAGACGACTGCCGCTTACATGAAAGCAGACAGAATTAATGATACCTTAGTGATCTTAAGGACTTTAAAGTCATTAGAGTCTTTAAGGTCATTAAGGTCATTAGAGTCATTAGGGTCGTTAAGGTCGTTAAGGACATTAAGGACATTAAGGACTCATTGCTTCATCTAAGAACTTAGCTCTAACCCTCAGCCCAAGTCACATCTTCTTATACACCCGAGGTTCATTGCGGTCCTCGGTCAAAGAAATCAAGCTGTCACCTTCCACCTTCAAATCCATTTTGGGACCATCTTCCAGCTCAATATGCACACAATAAACTTTCTTACCGTCAAGATTTTGCTTCTTCAGTGTATAAGTGCCTTTCATCATCGCCTCTTCAGGTCTGCTCGTACGATGACGCCTACCCTTAATGACACGTACCTCTCCAGTAGCCTCATCCACAATTTCCCGGGGAGAATCCTCCAAAACCATTTGTACCCATTTCACATGCCGGAATGTCAGATTGGTTTTATCAAGAAAGAGAATATCCTCGCTGTTGCCAACCGTGCCAACATCAGCCATAAACTCAGTTTCGTCACACTGCCATGAGGTGCCTGCCAATTTCGGTTTCTGGGCATTAACTACTACCGGAATGACGAACAACATCGCCATTACAATTCCAAATATTGTTCTACGTTTCATATTAATTAGGTTTTTAGTGATAAATCTATAAAAAATATGCCTTCTCTGCTTCTATTTACATTAATCAATCCAACCAGCCATTAATGATTTAAAAAGAAGTTTTTATTTTTAAATCCGGAACATGAATTCATTATGCAAAAATAAGCGATTTCAGCAACAAAAACAATTTTTCAACCCCATTTTTGCTTTTCCAGAACCAAAAAATAAACCAAACACCCGCTTTTCATCTTTTTTGTCGTAACTGTGGCTTCTCCGAAGTTACTATCACTCGGCAATACAAAGAAAAAAACTTGTTCCTTCTTTGTGTTGCTCTCGTTTTTTCGTAACTTTGCATTTCGTGAACACCCAAGGAAGGACAAAAGACGGAAAATGAGTTTTTCTCGGACACCGAAAAACTCATCAGATAAAAGACTGTCTTCTTGTCTTCTCGTCGTCTAAAAAACATCATTAAGATGTACTCTGTTATACTCATCATACTGCTTTCTTTCCTGCCGCTCTGCTCCTCTGCCCAGACCGGCAACGACTCCATTATGATAAGTGTGAACGATACAGTAATCTCCGTCCTTCCCGACTCGCTCCAAACCCAATCAGAAAACGGCTCAACCGAAAACGAAGCAGAATCCGACACCATACCTGATGAGACAGAAGAACTCAAGGAGCCAGAACTGGTTTTTCACGAACTTCCAACTGTTTTAGACTCCATTTACAACTTCCGGCACTCTCTCGGCACTCTGCCCGATTCCGTCACCTCAAACGCATATATCAAATACAACGTCAACATCATCAAACGCAATATGGCGATGTTCTTCGTGCCGAAGGTCGATGTGCTCATTTCTGGAGACCGAAAACTCGTAGGAGAGTCCATCAACAAAGTGACGTTCTACGAAGGTGACAAAACTAAGTCGGAAGTGGTTGTCATCAACCACACCCTCAGCAAAAGCGGGGCAAGAAATGTGCCGGCTCTGACGGAATATCTCACGCCTTATATCTATAACCCCACCATCTTTAAGTCTTTCGTTTTCTCGCCATTCCACAAAAGCAATCATAAGTTCTATAAGTATAAGTTGAAAGAATTAGGTGCTTGGGCGGAGCTCTCCTTCAAACCAAGGATCAAAAATCCACAGCTCATCAAAGGAAAAGCGCTTATCGATCCAAACAACGGAAGGGTGCTCACCACCACTTTCAAATGCAATTTCCGTATGTACAAACTGAAATTCGACATTGAGATGAACGACGGCTCTGAACCGATGAACGACCCGCAAGGTGGAAAAATCGCACCGCTGCTGCCCAAGAAATGCAACATCGAAGCTCTGATGAGGTTCCTTTGGAACAAAATCGACATCCACTACGAAAACACATACGAATTGCCCATTATGCTCTCAGACACGATACAAGGATATCAGAACCGGCAGGCGATGAACGAACTCAGACCGTATCCCCTGACAGAGGATGAAGAAGCTGTGTTCGAGAAATACGACAGCCTACACACACCCGAAGTGCTCGATTCCATATACCAGGCTGAACATAAAGGCATCTCGATGAAACGTCTGTGGAACGACTACGGCAAGCAACTTTTCAAATCGCACACAGCAGAAATCGGAAACGCAGACTTCAAACTCAACCCCATCATCGACCCCATGCAACTGCTCTACAGCGCTACGAAAGGTTTTATTTACCGCATCAAGACCAGGGCTGTCGTTCAGCTGGGAAGCAACTCAAGATTCTCTTTCGCCCCGAACGGAGCATACAATTTCCATCGTAAACGCTGCTATTTCGAACTGCCTATCACCTGGGAGTACAACATCAGGAGAAATGCACACATTCAGATGAACATGTATAACACCGACCCCATCAGCAACACAGGAATCAAGTATGAGAAAAAAAGGGTGCAAGACAAAAACAAAATAGACTTCGATTCTCTCAGTCTCGAATACTTCCACAATCTCCACCTCATTCTCGACTATCAGTACGCGTTCAGGGAATGGAACCATATCAACGTAGGATTCAATTTCTACAGACGTTCACCTATGCACAAAAAAGCTATTGACAAAGATGGAAATGTGGTGAAAACGAATTTCACATTCGCGCCTTTCGTGGAATGGACGCAGCGGCTCTGGAAAAACGGGCCTACGCTCAACATCAACTACGAGCAGGGTATCATGGACGTGATGGGAGGAACGAACTCATACGGAAAACAGGAGACAGACATCACCTGGAAAATACCACTAAAGCAACTGCGAACTGTGTCCATGAGGTTAGGAGGAGGATGCTTCATCTTCAACAACCGTAACCGGTTCCTCGACTTCAACAAATTCCGCGACAACAACCTGCAAGACCACTGGAATGACAAGTGGACCAGCGATTTCCAACTCATCGACCGCCGGTGGTACAACGCCAGCGACTTCTACATCCGGTCAAACGTCACATACGAGTCACCGCTGCTCATGGCATCATGGCTTCCCCTCATCGGCAGACACATACGAATGGAGAGGGTATATATCAATAATCTTGTCGTAGAAGACTTTCACCCATACTCCGAAATCGGCTACGGTTTCGCCACAAAAGCGTTCTCTTTCGCAGCATACGCCTCGTTCATGAACGGGAAATACAACTCTGTCGGATGCCGGTTCGCACTCGAGCTCTACACCTCACACTATTAGACCCCGTTGCTCCCACCAATTCTTTAAGGTCCCTAAAGTCCCTAAATCCTTCTTCCCCCATGCACATCCTTATTGCCATCGACTCTTTCAAAGGCTGCCTCACATCGCAGGAAGCCAACTGCGCCGCAGCCGAGGGCATCCGCGACAGCTTTCCTGATGCAAAAATCACCGTCCTACCCGTCAGCGACGGAGGAGAGGGCTGGCTTGATGCTGTTCATCAAGCCATCGGAGGAGAAATACACACAGCAAAAACACTTGATCCACTGCTACGCCCTATCTATGCGCCCTACATCTACGTCCCCCAGACCAACACCGTGTTCATAGAGTGTGCAAAAGTCATCGGTTTGGGACTGCTTGCCGAACAGGACAGACACCCGCTCGGACTTTATTCGCACGGGATGGCTGATATGCTCATCGCTGCATGGCAAGCACACCCGGGATGCCGTTTCGTAGTTGGATTGGGAGGAAGTGCCACATGCGACATCGGCGCAGGTTTTTTCATGGGATTAGAGGACTACGACAAAGAATTAAATCTAAGGAACAAAGAAAAACCCAAAGTCACCATCGCTGCAGATGTGGCCAACCCGCTTTGTGGTCCGACAGGATCTGCACGGCTGTTCGCCCCACAGAAAGGAGCGACTCCCGATGAGGTGGAGATTCTGGAACGGAGGGCATCTCTCACTGCGGTCAGGTGGAAACGACTGCTAAATGGCAAAGACTGCTCCAACAACGCAGGAGCAGGAGCCGCAGGGGGCTTAGGCTATGCATTCATGCAATGGCTCGATGCGGAATACCATCCTGGCATCGAGCTGCTCCTCGAATTGTCAGACTTCAAGCGTCTCGCAGCAAGCTCCGATATCATCATCACCGGCGAAGGATGTGCCGACCGGCAGACACTTCTCGGAAAAGTGCCAATGGGCATTCTGAAATCTGTACAGTCAGAAAAAAAAGAGACCGTTGCCAACAAACCGTATGTCTATCTGATTGCAGGAAAAGTCGAAGACAAAAACCAGCTATTGCAGGCTGGTTTCTCCTGTGTGGAATCCATCAATCCTCCTGACATCCCCTTATCCATCGCCATCCAAAAACAAACCGCCATCAACAACATCCGAACCACTGTCAGCAGAATAATCAACCGTTATCTCCAACAAAAACTGTTATAACTAACCAGCTCCTCAGCACAACTTAAACTTAAAGAACCCAATAACTAATAATCATCCGAATTATCTGAGTATTCCGATTACTCAGATTACTCCAACAATCGCTCTCAAATGGTCTTTAAGCTTAAATTATAAAATCTTAATTACTGTTTAAACGGTCTTCCTTCGCTGTCGAATCCCCATTTCACATCATCTTTCTTTCCGCCTCTGCCCTGGGGTTTGCCTTTACCGTCCTTACGGCCGTCAGGCTTTCCCTCACGACGAGGTCTATGGCCGTCACGCCTGCCACCCTTGTCGGGTTTGCGGCCTGGTCCCTTGTCATCGCGTCGCTTGCCACCCCCGCGCTTTCCGTCCTCATGCCGTTTTGAGACATGTTCCTCATGGTCGTAACGGTTCCACTCCCCTATCTGGAAGTCTTCGCCTCGGTCCCCCCACTTAAACGTGTGACGGTTCACATGATGGTCGAAGTCACCTTCAAACAGCGGTACAAACTCCTCCTTTTTCTTCTCACGGCGGAACGGCTTGCCGTCGCGCTTGCGGTCAGGTCGAGACTTGAAATAATGCTCATCGTCGCGAGAGCCATGACTGCGTCTTCCGCTCTCATCATAGTCTTCATCATCACGCATCTTGTGAGGTTTAAACTTGGCATTGCGCTCGCGCTCCTCCTCTGATTTAATGTCCAGCCCCTCCTCGCGGCGGTCGCGCAGACTGCCGTCAAACACTTGGTATTTGCGAAACTCACATGGAATCGATCCGTTGTACAAAGCGATTTTTGTGGATGGACGGAAACCGATTGCAGCAAAGCAGTCCTCATGCGAACTGAGAATCCAAGCATCATTGCCTACAAAGTTTTGCTTTAGACGGGTGCCGATGGTCTTATACAGGTCGAGGATATCCTCTGGTGCCAGACGTTCACCATAAGGGGGATTGGTAATCATTAAGGCGGGGTGGTCTGGCTGCTCGAAATCGTAGAAATCACCCTGACTCACCTCCACAATCTTACTTACACCAGCGGATCGGACATTATCCAAAGCGGTAGCAACAGCACTCCTGTTGATATCGTATCCGTAAATTTTATGATCAAACTCCCGCTCCTGGCTATCATCGTTGTAGATAGTCTCCAACAGAGACTCATCAAAGTCTTTCCAGCGCTCAAATCCAAACTCCTCCCGGAACACACCCGGATAGATGTTCTGCGCTATCAAAGCTGCCTCTATCAGAATCGTGCCCGATCCGCAGAACGGGTCAATAAGATCGCACTCTCCATTCCATCCGGTCATCATGACTAATGCGGCTGCTAATACCTCATTCAAAGGAGCCTGCACTGTACCTGTGCGGTAACCGCGCTTATGAAGGCTCTCTCCGGAGCTGTCGAGCGAGATACAAACCTGATTCTCGCTGATATGGACATTGATGCGGAAATCGGGGTTGCTGATGCTCACGTTAGGACGCCCCTCGTAACGCTCACGAAAATAATCAGCGATAGCATCCTTCACACGATACGCTACGAATTTCGAATGACGGAAATTCTCAGAAAAGACCACAGAATCCACTAGGAACGTGTTCTTCACATCCATGATCTCATCCCACTCCATCGATTTCACCACAGCATAAACCTCATCGGCATCGGTGGCGGTAAACTCCTTTATCGGCTTCAGCACACGAACTGCCGTCCGAAGACAGAAATTCGCACGGTAGAGCATCTCCTGATCTCCTGTGAAAGAAACCATACGGTTGCCTATCTCTATGTTGTCGGCTCCTAAGGCCGTCACCTCCTTTGCAAGTAATTCCTCCAATCCTTGAAAGGTCTTTGCGATGATTTTAAATTCCATTTTCAGTTAATATCTGTTCTGTTTTCTTTTCAAACAATAAATTTCCAAATTCCAAACGAAATCTGTGTCAGCCCAGCCACACTGGGGGCGCGGTCTTCTTGTCTTCTTTTTAAAAACTTCTACTTTTTCCTTGACGACCGTCCCTGAACCACCGAGCAGCCAGGCGGCACGTCCTCGGTCACCCAGATGTTGCCGCCAACCACAGCACCCCGTCCAATCGTAATGCGTCCCAGAATCGTGGCGTTAGAATAAACCACCACATCATCTTCCAGAATCGGATGACGCGGAATGCCCTTGATTGGATTTCCGTTCTCATCAAGTGGAAAGCTCTTCGCACCAAGTGTAACACCCTGATACAGCTTTACATTCTTGCCGATGACACAAGTCTCACCTATCACTACACCCGTACCATGGTCGATGGTGAACGATTCACCGATAGTAGCCCCCGGATGGATGTCGATACCCGTCTCCGAATGTGCCATCGCGGTCAGCATACGCGGTATTAGCGGCACCCCCAACAACAGCAGCTGGT
>JAEEOB010000167.1 GCA_016284045.1 Bacteroidaceae bacterium | reverse complement strand
TTTCAAAGGTAATGTGCTGTTTGCATCCCACGACCATGAGTTTATTCAGACAGTGGCAAACCGTATCATCGAGCTCACACCTAACGGTATTATCGACAAGCTCATGGAATACGATGAATATATTGAATCCCCGGCTATCAAGGAACTCAGAGAGCAACTTTATGCATAACTGTAACGCGGTACACCTTCGACGGTGTCACCGCGTTTTTTCCCTCTTCTCATAACTCCCATATTTCCCATTAACTCCCATAATTCCTATATTTCCCCTTTTTACTCCCCTTTTTACTCCCCTTTTTACTTCCATTTTTACTCCCACTTTTACTCCCCTTTTTACTCCCCTTTTTACTCCCCTTTTTACTCCCATTTTTACTCCCATTTAATAATATGAAAGCCATTGAAATTAACATCAAAATCCGCCTGAAAGCTGATAACGAGCTTGACGAAGTGGAAAAAGACCTTATCGAAAAGGCTAAGCAGGCCACATTCAGAAGCTATGCACCTTATTCCAACTTTTCTGTTGGAGCATCTCTCATGCTCGATAATGGTAAGACCATCACTGGTTCAAACCAGGAGAACTGTGCATATCCCTCTGGGCTTTGTGCAGAAAGAACCACCATGTTCTATGCCAACAGCAGGTTCCCCGACCAGAAAATCACGGCGCTTGCCATCGCGGCGAGAGACACCACGGGAGAATTCACTAAAATGCCCATTTCCCCTTGCGGGGCTTGCAGGCAGGTGTTCATCGAAGTGTTCCACCGCCAGAAAGCACCCTTCAAGGTGTTCCTTTATGGTACGGAGGGAACATACATCATCGATTCGCCACTCGACCTCATGCCCATCTCCTTCGATAGCTCATATCTCTAATCCCTTTCCCTTTGAATCCCTTTCCGTTTGAATCCTTTCCGTCTGAATCCTTTTCCGTTTGAATCCTTTTCCGTTTGAATCCTTTTCCCTTTGAATCCATCCACTTTCTTGTAAGCGGCAGTTGTCTGCCGCACAATCGCCGGCGAAGCACGGCAAAAAATCCTGATTGCGTGGATCAAAGTGTTTTTCTGAATAATCATTTCGAAATGTTGCACATCTCAATAGACGAATCTGAATCCCCATACCTTTTGAAACCCCACAAGAGAGGTAGGCAGGGCCTTGTGTCCTGCTCAACTGGCTGGCGGAGCACAGCCATTGCCGCCCGTTCATTGATGCGTCTTTGGTGCATCTGCCTCCTCTGCCTGTTCCCTTTCCTCCTTCATGCCCAGCAGAAGCGTAACGAGTTGTACGAACGTTATATCGACACCTATAGAGACCTCGCAGTCAAGCAGATGCACGTTCATGGCATCCCGGCAAGCATTACCCTCGCACAGGGGATTTTTGAGAGCGGAGCGGGAAGAAGCGAACTGGCAATCAGGGCGAACAACCATTTCGGGATAAAGAAAGGGGTAGGGTGGACTGGAAAGGTATATGTCAAGGCGGACGACCGGCCCGACGACCAGTTCCGTGTGTATTCATCTGTGAAACAAAGTTATGAGGATCATTCGTCTTTCCTCAAGGCAAAACGCTACAGCTCTCTTTTCAGCCTCGATATCCTCGACTACAAAGGTTGGGCGAGAGGGCTGAAAGAATGTGGATATGCCACAAATCCGGCTTATGCGCAAAGGCTCATCGATATCATTGAACTCTACAACTTGCATGATATCGATCTTGAGGCAGTGGGAAAACACAAAAAATCAAAACACAATAAGACAAACACACCGTCGAACGATGAGTTTGTCTATGACTCCAATGGAAGAAAGTTTCTCGAAAACAACGGGCTGCGTTGTATAGCGGCACAACCCGGCGACAGCTGGGACTTGCTGGCAGGAGAACTGGGTATAAAAAAGAAAAAACTGCTCAAATATAACGAGGCATACGAGGGAATGCCCATTATGTCAGGAACATTCATCTATTTGCAGAAGAAAGCGAAGAAAGGACCTAAAACCATGAAAAAGAAATGGCACAAGGTGTCATACGGAGAGTCCATGTATTTCATCTCGCAGCTCTATGGTGTCCGTATTCACTGCCTCTATAAGATGAATTTCAAAACCGAGGCATACATCCCGCAGCAAGGCGACCTCATCAAAGTCAGATAACAGAAGTTTCTGAAGTTCTTAAAAGGATGATGACAGCTGGAGTTATGGACTGCTTTAGAGTGACTGCTCCATTAGATTATCATTTGTAAAACTATCTTCCAAGAGCCGCAGACTCGTTAACTCCCATTTTAAAATCCGAACCACTTGCATAAAACTTACATCTTACATAATTAAATCTTTAAATTAACTCAGCTTCCTTTTTCACTTCCGAAACTTGAATAGTAATGTCTTAATACCCCTGGCTTATAATGTTGATGACAGCAACCACATCGCTGATATCCACATCGTCATCGCTGTTAACATCTGCATAGGGGTAGTTGCCGCTGCCTGCCATCTGATTGATTACTGCCACAACATCGCTGATATCAATCGAGCCGTCTAAGTTCACGTCGCCTTTCTTGTAGTACTTATAGCCTTCCTCGCCATAATAGCCTTTCACGATAGCGTCTTTCAGTTCACTCTGAGTCCAGCGGGGGATCGCGCGGTCTGTACCGTCGGAGAGGCTCATCCAGTAGAACGTGCCCATTCCTGCTGCTTTTGTCTTTTCCACGAAATAAGTGGCAAACTCAACCAGCTTGTCCATGTTGTTGGCATAATCGAAATCCTCGATTCCGCTCGGACCCCACTCACCGAATATCAGTGGTGCCCCTTTGCTCACCAGCTTGCTCTGAAGCTGGGATATCATCGCATCTATGGATTGCTTGGCGGTGGTGATGTTTTTGATGTCTGGATATGTGTGTACCTCGAAGATGATATGGTCACTTACTGCGTCTGTCGGGAGTTTCATGTTGGTCAGCGGATCCTGCAAATGGACGTTCCAGTTGCCCTCACCGCTGCAAGCGCCGTATGTTGTCACTATCAGGTTACGACGGCTGTTGTTACCGCCTGTCGCGCGTACCACGTCAACAAAACTTTGGGCGTATTTGTTGATGGCATTATAAGCGGAGTTGGCGACAGAGGAGTCATAACCGCCAGGGGCGGACATCGAAGCGAAACACCAGGAGTTGTATGGGTCGAGCATCTCATTATAGGCCTCAAAAAGCAGATGATCGTCGTAATCCGTAAATTCATTTGCGATTCTCGTCCACAGTTCCTCATAGCGTTGCTTATAGTTCTCATATTCTGCTACGTCGGCGGTCAGCCAGGTGGTTGTGGCGGCACCGGTGTCGTGATGCACATTCACGATGCAGTACATACCTTCATCAAGCACATAACCCACGATCTCTTTCACACGGGCCATCCACTCTTTGTTGATGCCATAGCCGCGCCAGGTGCTCTTGTCCCATACGCCGTCCTTCACTGTGACACTGCCGAAATGAGGATACCAGGTCACTGGGACGCGGATGGCGTTGAAACCAGCTAACTTGAACATGTGAATCAGCGCACGTGTTGTCAGTGCCTGACCCCACCCTGTCTCGTAGTCCGAGGACTGACGTTTGGTAGAGCTCTCTATCCACATGTTTTCTGCTTTGCCGCTGTGCGTGTCGAGCGTGTTGCCTAAGTTCCAGCCGATTCGCATGTTAGCAACGGCAGAGACAGCGGTCTCGAAACCCTCGGAGTCTGTCGTCCGTTCCATAGGGTAGGGGTCGATGATCGGACCGTTATAGTCGTCAGCACCCTCCTGGTTGCTGTAAGTCAGATAGACGCGCTTGACCTGAAGGGTGGTCGCACTGCTCGCCTGAAGTGCCACCTGGCTTACATTGCTCAGGTCATGACCGGCAAATTTGCAAGACAGGCTCGTGATGCCAACCTCGCCCCATTGCTTGACTTCTTCACCTCCCTGAATCATAATCTGCGTGTTCACGGTGGTCGCGGCAGCAAACTCAAAAACAAGCTCGTCGTACGACGACCAGTTCTTGCTGCCATACCATGCCGTCAGTCCGCCCCAGGCTACTGCCTCATAGGTGATGCTGCCGTCAGCATTCTGGGTCACTGTCTCTGCGTTGTTCCATTTACCTGTGAAATTGTTTGTGATGTCGATTTCACCGCCGTAGCACACTGCCGATACGACGCAGAGCATGAGGATGCTAATTGTCTTTCTCATATATTTTTCTTGTGTTAGTGGTTTATCGTAAGTTGAATTTTCATTTATTTTACAAAG
Organism: Bacteroidaceae bacterium; assembly: GCA_016284045.1. Classification (GTDB taxonomy): domain Bacteria; phylum Bacteroidota; class Bacteroidia; order Bacteroidales; family Bacteroidaceae; genus UBA3839. The sequence goes on along the minus strand of JAEEOB010000167.1, from coordinate 3,062 downwards.
TTCACAAAAAACAACGACATATCCAAATCTTACAACAAAAATTTCAAATGACCGAAGAAAACGTTAATACCAAATTAGTAATAGTGAATAAAAAACGAGGGCGTGTCAAAATGTTGACACACCCTCGTTTGTTCGTGAAGTATGTTTTGTTCAGTGCAGTTCAACTTCCTCGGTCATGTTGATCTCGTTTCCCTCTTTGTCGGTAAACTTATACTGGAGGAAGCCCATCTGCTGGTTTGGTATCACTTTCAAACCAAATCCGTAACGCATCTGCCATTTACGGTATAGCGACACTACACCATATTTGATATAGGCGGCTACGTAAGGATGAACAAACAAACGAAGCTTCTTGTTACCAAGATTGTTCATCAGGTAGTCTATCTTTCCTTCTAACGTGTCAGTGAACAAATAAGATGACTTGATTGTGCCTTTACCCATACATGTGGGGCATACTTCCTCGACATTCACATCCATCGCCGGACGGACGCGCTGACGGGTGATCTGCATCAAACCGAATTTCGACAGCGGGAGGATGTTATGTTTGGCACGGTCGTTACGCATCAGCTCTGTCATATATTCGTATAGCTTCTGGCGGTGCTCGCTGCTGTCCATATCGATAAAGTCAACAACGATGATGCCGCCCATGTCGCGTAAACGGAACTGACGGGCCAACTCGGCGGCTGCTCCCATGTTCACCTCAAATGCATTTGCCTCCTGGTTATCTACACCGCGGTTACGGTTGCCGGAATTCACATCTACAACGTGAAGGGCTTCCGTATGTTCTATTATCAGATAGGCGCCTTTCTTGAAACTCACCGTCTTACCGAAGCCGCTCTTTATCTGCTTCGTCACGTTGAAGTTGTCGAATATCGGCACACTGCCTTTATAGAGCTTCACTATGTGCTCACGGTCAGGAGCTATCAGCGATACGTACTTCTTCACTTCATTGAACACGTCGGCGTTGTTCACATGGATGCTCTCGTAAGACGGGTTGAATAAATCACGTAGAATTGAAACCGTACGGCTCGTCTCTTCATGACATAACAACGGATAATTCTGGGATTTCTGAAGCTTTTTCAGGCAATCTTCCCAGCTTTTCAATAATATCGACAGCTCCTTGTCTAATTCGGCTACGCGACGGCCCTCACTTACTGTACGGACGATAACTCCAAAATTGCGGGGCTTTATGCTTTGTATCAGTTGCTTAAGACGGGCGCGCTCTTCGCCCGACTTGATTTTTGATGACACCGACACCTTGTCTGAAAAAGGTATCAGCACCAGGTAACGGCCAGGAAAACTGATCTCACAAGTCAAACGGGGACCTTTGGTCGATATAGGCTCTTTCACTATCTGAACCAGGAGTTCCTGACCTACTTCCAATACACTCTGAATCTCGCCTACCTTGGGTAAGTCGGGTTGACGTTTCAGTTTGTCCATGCCCGACAACCGCTTACGGTCGCTCAATACCTGCTTTGTGTATTTCTTTAATGTAAGGAAATTAATTCCTAAATCTTGGTAATGAAGAAATGCTTCGCGTTCATGACCTACTTCTACGAAACATGCGTTTAAGGCGGGCATTATTTTCTTCACCTTTGCCGCATAAATGTTTCCAACCGAATAACGGGAGTCACTTTTCTCGCATTGATATTCAACTAGACGCTGGTCCTCTAACAATGCTAATGTCACTTCCGATGGCTGGGAGTCAATGATTAGTTCGCTATTCATCTCTTCAGAAATTTTGAGGGCTGAACTTCTCAGCATCAGGCCTTATATGCCTGAACAACACAGATTAAAACTATTAGAAGTTCGTCACTGTATCGCATATCCTCTTTTCCTGATGGAGAATTTCTTGGCCCTTGTTTATACTGCGGATTATTGCAAATTCAGTTCTGTGAACACCCATGATTAATAGAGGCGTGTCACAGAACTGATATGTAAACAAGAATTCCCGTAGGAAGATTTGTTGAGGAGAATTTATTTGCTCTTATGACGGTTCTTTCTCAGTCTCTTCTTACGCTTGTGAGTGGAAATCTTGTGTCTTTTCTTTTTCTTACCGTTTGGCATAGTCTGAATGTTTTAGTAATTATCTTTTTTCTTATAAGATTTCTCTGTAAGACAATGTGTCCCTTATTAAGGAATACATCTCTTATTTCAGCATCTCACTGAAGGTCTTTGAGGGCTTGAAGGCAGGAATGTTGTGCTCTGGGATAATCAGAGTTGTGTTCTTGCTGATGTTACGGGCTGTCTTCTGAGCGCGCTTCTTCACGATGAAGCTACCAAAGCCACGGAGAAATACGTCATCGCCTTTTGCTAATGATTTCTTCACTGTCTCCATGAAAGACTCAACTGTGTTAAGGATGGTCAGCTTGTCTAAGCCGGTCTCCTTTGCAATCTCATTTACAATGTCTGCTTTTGTCATTTTGATTAAATGTTATGTGATTAATATTAATATAATTGAATATGCGGATTATGTTCGTGCATTATGGATTTAGCGGTATTTTACTCCTGTCTTTCTTAATTTATTGGATTTGAGTCGATTAAAGATAAATACTGTCAAATGAACGTCCTTTTTGCGCATTTCGGAGTGCAAATTTACTAAAAATCGACAATATAAGAAAATAAATTTAGCTAAAATTTTGAAAAACAATAAAAAAACCATTTTTTTTATCCTTTGATTACTTTTTTTGACCTTTAATTGCCGTTTTTACATATTCTTCCACTTTTTTCTTCTTTTTCAATGCTTCTACTATAATCCCTTTCCTGACTCACACCCCGCCCATCACCAAAACATCCCTAAAGTTCATCGTTTGGAGCTGACGTTCTCTTACATCAGCAGCACCCACCTCAGTATTTTCTAATCATTTTTCAAATCCATTTTTTTATCATTTTAAGCGAAGCGACCTCAAATCACCTACATTTTACAAAAAATATATTTATAAGAGTTTCGGTTTTAGATTATATGCTGATTTGATGTCATTTAAAAGGAAATCATCCGCATGGTTTTTCCCGCGTCAGCGGTTTTTTCTCAGTTCATTTATGGACTGTTTTTTCTTCTTTTTAAA
>JAEEOB010000001.1 GCA_016284045.1 Bacteroidaceae bacterium | reverse complement strand
CTTGCTGTAGTTCACCAGAGTCACCCGGTCGAAATGGTTCTGAACAATCGGGTGCATGTCCTCAAAACGGAGACCGGTGCGCTTCATCACCAATTCGGACACACCCTCTGTCTGCCCTGCTGTCTCCAGGCTCTTCACCTGTATGCGTTTCTTCTTCGTGCGCAGATGGTTATTCTTCTTTTTCACCTCAAGGAATGTGAGATCACCGCTGCTCAGATAGGTGCGTACCCTCACTTTCGTGCGGTTCGCATGACGGTTGTGATGCTGCATATACTGCTCATAGCGGGGAGTGTCGAAATAAGTGGTTCGGTATGGACTGATACGGTCGCCATTGATTTCCTGAACATAGTATTTGTCCTGCACACGATGTAAGAGCTCAATCAACAACCGGCGCGAAGTCACAAACTTCGTGTCAATTCGGTTCATCAGCTTGATTGACGACATCTGGTCGAGCGTGATTGGCGCCATAACATCAAGCAAGGATAATATGTCGCTGTTTGACTCCGCCATGTATTCTGTATAATTGTATCAGTCTTATCTGGGTGATAATTTAAAGGTGCTATTTACTGACTGGGTGGTTCTGATGAATATATCAGATTGATGAACCATCCCACAATCTTTTTGCAAAGTTAGCGTTTTTATTTCATAATTTTTATAAAAGAGGTGAAAAATCAAGCATTTTACTGAAAAACTATGAAGAAAGAATGGTTTTATGACAAAAAAATCGTAATTTTGGAGCGAAGAAAAAAACAAACAACAAATATAACGACTAAAAATTCTAAACACTATGGCAAAAACGACTGAATTCAAGTATGCCCCCATGTTTCAGACGGGCAAGGACGACACCGAATACTATCTGCTCACGAAGGACTATGTGAGCGTAGGCGAATTTGAGGGTAAGCCCATGCTTAAAGTGGCTCCGGAGGGTCTGCGGCTGATGGCAAAAACGGCATTCCACGATGTGAGCTTCATGCTCCGCCGCGCACACAACGAGCAGGTGGCAAAAATACTTCGCGACCCGGAGGCAAGCGACAACGACAAATACGTGGCTCTCACCTTCCTCCGCAACGCCGACGTGGCAGCTAAGGGAATCCTGCCTTTCTGCCAGGACACCGGTACTGCCATCATCCACGGAGAGAAAGGGCAGCAGGTATGGACCGGCTACTGCGATGAGGAGCCGCTGGCACACGGGGTGTTCGACACCTACACAGAATGTAACCTCCGCTACTCACAAAACGCACCGCTGTCGATGTACGAGGAGGTGAACACGAAATGCAACTTGCCAGCACAAATCGATATCGAAGCTACAGAAGGTATGGAATACAAGTTCCTCATGGTCACGAAGGGAGGAGGGTCTGCCAACAAGACCTATCTCTATCAGGAGACAAAGGCGAGAATCCAAAATCCTGGCACGCTTGTTCCTTTCCTTGTGGATAAGATGAAAAGCTTAGGTACTGCCGCCTGCCCGCCCTACCATATCGCATTCGTAATCGGCGGCACATCAGCAGAGAAGAACCTGCTCACTGTGAAACTGGCATCAACTCATTTCTACGACAACCTGCCTACGACAGGAGACGAGACCGGACGTGCGTTCCGCGATATCGCACTCGAGGAGGAACTGCTCAAAGAGGCTTATAAAATCGGTCTCGGCGCACAATTCGGAGGTAAATATCTCGCACACGACATCCGTGTCATCCGACTGCCGCGTCACGGCGCAAGCTGCCCGATCGGATTGGGCGTGAGCTGCTCTGCCGACCGTAATATCAAGGCTAAAATCAACCAGGACGGTATCTGGATTGAGAAGATGGACGACAACCCGGCTGAGCTTATCCCTGAAGAACTCCGCAAGGCAGGTGAAGGCGAAGTAGTGAAAGTGGATCTCAACCAGCCGATGAGCGAAGTGTGCAAACTTCTCAGCAATTATCCCGTCAGCACCCGCCTCTCGCTCAACGGAACTATCATCGTGGGACGAGACATCGCACATGCAAAGCTCAAAGCACGTCTTGACGCAGGAGAGGGCATGCCCCAGTATATGAAAGACCACCCGATTTACTATGCAGGACCCGCCAAGACACCTGAGGGAATGCCGTGCGGATCGATGGGCCCAACCACAGCCAACCGCATGGACCCTTACGTTGATGAGTTTCAGGATCACGGTGCTTCAATGATCATGTTGGCAAAGGGCAACCGCACACAGGCTGTCACCGACGCTTGTAAGAAGCACGGCGGATTCTATCTCGGCAGTATCGGAGGACCGGCTGCTATTCTCGCACAGAACAATATCAAGTCGATTGAATGTGTGGAATACCCTGAACTTGGCATGGAGGCCATCTGGAAAATTGAGGTCGAGGACTTCCCTGCATTCATCCTCGTCGATGACAAAGGCAACGATTTCTTCAAGCAGATCAAACCCTGCACGGGATGTACTATCATCTGATTTTATTATTTTTTCGTTATTTCCTAATCTTGATAAAACTAAAAACTCAACAATATGGATGAAATAAAAAAATATCTTGATGAGGCCGAAGAAAACATGGAGTTGGCCGCTATGCATTTAGAGGAGTCGCTGAGCCGCATCCGAGCAGGCAAGGCAAACATACATATTCTTGATGGCATCCGTGTCGATAGTTATGGCACAATGGTGCCGCTGTCGGGAGTTGCCAGTCTGACTACCCCCGATGCCCGCAGCATCGTAATCAAGCCGTGGGACAAGAATATGTTCAAGGTGATTGAGAAAGCCATCATCAACTCGCAGGTTGGCATCATGCCAGAGAACAACGGAGAGGTGATCCGTCTGGGCATCCCGCCCCTCACAGAGGAGCGCCGCCGTGACCTCACGAAGCAGTGTAACCGTGAGGCAGAGACAGCCAAGGTGTCGGTGAGGAACTCCCGCCGTGAAGCCATCGAGAAGATGAAGAAGAGCGTGAAAAACGGTGTGTCGGAGGACGTGGCAAAAGACGGCGAGGAGCAGTGCCAGAAAATCCACGACAAGTACATCAAGAAAATCGACGCCATGCTTGATGCGAAGAACAAGGAAATCATGACTGTGTAAATGCACGGACTGGTTATCAGAAACACCGGAAGTTGGTACACCGTACTGGCTGACGACAAGACGACATGGGAATGTAAGGTGAAGGGGAATTTCCGGTTGAAGGGAATCCGCTCCACCAATCCCGTGGCAATAGGCGACAGGGTGGAGTTCAACCCGCTCGATGGGCAGACCGCACTCATCACCGGCATAGACGACCGCAAGAACTATGTCATACGTAAATCTGCCAACCTCTCGAAGCAGTCGCATATCCTAGCTGCAAATGTGGACCAGTGCTTCTTATTCGTCACCCTGCGGCAGCCGGAGACTTCCACCATCTTCATCGACCGGTTTCTCGCTTCTGCCGAAGCTTACAGAATACCGGTCATTCTTATTTTCAACAAGATAGACCTGCTCAACGACGAGGACAAGGATTTGTTGGCGGGACTGATTCATCTCTACACCACCGTGGGCTATGCCTGCCGCAGCGTGTCGGCGCAGACAGGCGACGGTGTGGAGGAATTGCGTGAACTGCTCAAAGGAAACGTGACGCTGCTCAGCGGCAACAGCGGTGTGGGGAAGTCCACGCTCATCAACCGGCTCTTCCCCCAGCTCAACCTCAAGACCAGCGAGATTTCCGACGCCAACAACACAGGCAAACACACCACCACGTTCTCTGAGATGTTTCCTGTCGAAAATGAGGGATTCATCATCGACACACCTGGAATCAAAGGGTTCGGCACCTTCGACATGGAGCGCGAGGAGATTGGTCATTATTTCAAGGACATCTTCCATTTCTCAGCCCTGTGCCGGTTCAATAACTGCACCCACACCCACGAGCCGGGATGCGCTGTGCTTGCTGCCGTGGAAAGGCATGACATCAGCCAAAGCCGCTACAACTCCTATCTCTCCATTCTCGACGACCCCAACGACGAGAAATACCGGAAATAATTATTTACGGTTGGACGGTTAGAGGGTTTTGCGGTTATCATCTTGAGTGCAGCGAACAAAAAAAACTAAAAATGTCAAAAAGGATAACACTTATAGGATGCCTGTTCTGCCTGTTCACCATCCTTCATGCACAGACGTATGAAGGATGTATCGAACGTGCATATCAGGCTGCACAGCACGACAGCTTAGAGTTAGCTGAGGCACTGTTCCGACAGGCACTGAAAATGAACCCTGGCGACCACCGTAATGCACTTGTCCATCATGACATGGGGCATGTGGAGGAGATGCTCTTCTGGAAGGACCAGAGCAACACGAAAATGGCGGAGGAAGCGATGTACAACTATTCCAAGGCTATTGAACTGCAGCCACTGTCAATCCCCATCCGATTCTCGCGTGCCAACTTCCACCTTAATCTCAAACACTATGAGAAAGCAGCCGACGACTACACCGCCATCCTCAAGCAGTCGCCCGGCAACACCGAGGCGCTCAACTACCGCGCTTTCGCCCACTATCAGAATCGCAGCTACGACAAGGCGATGACCGACTATAAGTCCGTTCTTGAAAAACACCCGTCGGACTATACCGCAGCACTCGGGACCGCACTCGTGCTGCAAAAGACCAACAAAGTCAATGAGGCGATCAGGCGAATGGAGTTCCTCATCATCGAGCATCCCGACAAGGCAGAGCTCTATGCTGTCCGAGCTTCCATGTACACCGACCTCAACAAGCTGGATCTCGCGCTTGTCGATATCAACAAAGCCATATCGCTGGAACCCAACACCGCGGCCCACTATCAGCAGCGCGGCACCATCTATCAGCAGCAGGGCAAGAAAAAGCAAGCCGACAAAGATTTCAAGACAGCCCGACAATTATAAATACAGAAATTCAAGTTTCTGAAGTAAAAATGGAAACCGAGTTAATTTAAAGATTTAATTATGTAAGATGTAAGATTTATGCAAGTGGTTCGGAATTTAAAAGGGGCGTTAACGAGCCTAGGCTCGTGGACGATAGTTTTGCCAATGATAAATCGATATTAGAATCACTCAAAAATAAACAGAACTTAATAATTATCAGCTTTTTCAAATACTTAGGAAAGTTGAATTATCTAAGATTTTTGAGCTGTTTTTCAGTTGGTCAAGGGAGTAATGCGGGCATCATGACCGATGAACAGCTGGAAAAGAGCCAAAAAGATTAATTTAAATCTTGAATGATTGCCTGACATTAAATTTACTAAGTTATTTTTTTCTGTTGCTAAGTTACATATATTTATAAAGATGTTGCATTTGGCTTAAAAGGAGACGGACTTTGATTTTTATTTGGTAAAAAATCATTAACTTTGTAAATAATAACAAGAAGGCAAAAAAATGAGAATCAGAGTAATCGCATTGCTTGCTATGCTGTCGTCACTGACATTGAATGAATCGGCAGCCCAGCCTACTGTCCGGTTTGACGCCTCCAAAACGCATCAGCGCATCACTGGCTTCGGAGGTTTTGTCAACTCACCGCAGTTCACCTATAACCACATGAGTGATGCCGACATCAAAAAAGTATGGGGATCGTCGAGTACCATCGGATGCAACATCATGCGCGTGTATTTGCCTATCGGGCGTAATGCCTGGAGCCAGTCGCTGACGACCATACGCTCAGCCAAGCGGATGGGACTTATCGTGTTCGCCTCGCCGTGGGGTCAGCCGGCTGAATGGAAGACAAACGGCACCATCAACGCGAAGAACAGCGACACGGGTGAGACCGGCAAGCTGTATAGGAAAAACTGGCCTGACTATGCCCAGTATTTAGAGGACTACGTGCAGTATCTGCGGCAGAACGGTGTGGAACTGGATGCTATCTCGATACAGAACGAGCCTGACTGGGCTGCCACCTACGCCGGCTGTCTGTGGTCGGAGAGCGAGATGGCAGAGTTCGTGAAGACATACGGTCCGTCTATCAGCTGCAAAGTGATTGCCCCGGAGAGCATCGGATGCTCCGACGGCTATGTGAACGCTTTGAACAAGACTGACGTGCTTGCAGGATTTGACATCTACGGCGGACATCAGTACGGCGGCATCGGCACCGCCTATAAGCAGCTGGCAAAGAAAAACAAAGAGCTCTGGATGACCGAATATCTTATCAACTGGAACGAGAATCAGCAGACATCACGTAATTACGACTTCTCGCAGGACTTCTTCAACTTCTTCCGTGCCATCAACACCTGCATGATAGGTGACTTCAACGCCTGGATCCACTATGCAGCCAAACGGTTCTACGCCATGCTGGGAGACGGACAATACGGCACACAGAACGGGACTGTAACCAAACGGGGGTATGTGATGGCCCATTTCGCCCGTTTCGTGACCGGGATGACCCGTATCGACATCAACTACGGCTCAACTGGCCTGGAAGGGTCGGCATACCTGTCGGAGACAGGCGACACGGTTGTGGCAGTCATGGCGAACACTGGCAGCAAAGAGGTTGAGATGACGCTCGACCTGCCGTTCTACACACAGAGCGGCATGCTCTACAGCACGACGAAGACACGCAGCCTCGCCAAGACCACGCTGGAGTATGACAGCGAGACCTGCCGTCCGGTCATCACCGTTCCGGCACTGAGTGTGAGCACTGTCTATTATCTCCGCAGCCGCGACCGCCAACCGTCCAATATGAAGGGGAGCAGCACCAGCTTCGACCGCATCAACGACATGGCAGTGACGAACCAGTCGTTCGGCACCACCTACAAGATGTCGAACACAACCAGGACGTTCGACCACAACAACCCGCTTATCTCGCCGCGCACTGATACCAGACTGGGCTATGTGGCTCTTGACGACCGTTACAACAAGTTGGTGATTGAGGTGAAGAAAGTGACTTCAACCATGAACTACAGTTCGGCGAAGACCACGCTCGTGTATGTGAACTCCGACGGAGAGGTGGCAAGCCACGATTACGGCGACCTGAGTCTGGAAAGCCGTCAGAACTTCACCCTCGAATTCGACCTGTCGAAAGAGACGTTGCCCGACGGATGCAAGGGACTTATCTCAATGACCAACAACAACTGGTCGTCAACCCTCACACTTACACTTGGTGATGTCCTGCTGTTGAACGGCACCGATAAACTTTACTCAGCCACCTTGAGCGGCGCTTACGTGGAAGACGACAGCTATGTGCAGGAATATAAAGAGGCAAAGGGCTGCACGAGTCTGAACATGACAAACGTGACCGACTTGCCCGACTATATCCCATGGCTTTCCGGCAGCAACCGCGTGGTGACACTACCGGAAGGCAGTCTGTCGGACGCAAGCAACGTGATTAGCGGCGTTCTGTGCCGCAAACTGGAGCTGACTCCCGAAGGCGGCAATTTCCGTCCAGAGCAGCCCTTCACCACTGAAGAAACCACGCTGACAGTCAGTATTGAGGGTGCACGCATGCTCATGCTCCCGTTTGCCGCTGAGGTTCCTGAAGGTGTAACCGCCTATACCATCAGCCCTGACATGGAGCTGGAGGAGGTGACCACCATCACAGCCCACACACCGGTGCTGGTGACCGGCAACGGCATGGTGGTATTCAGCGGCGAGGGTGAGGTGTCATTCGCCAAGTCACCCCTCGACGACATGCTGCGGGGCACCTACACCGCCATCCCGCTTTATACCGGCGACTATGTGCTGACAGTGCAGGACGGTGTCGTTGGCTTCCGCCGCATTGAGGCGACAGAGTCACTCAGCCCCTTCGACGTTTATGCCACACTGAACAGCACTGATGCGTTCGTACCATTGATGAACACCACAAGCATTGAAGCTGTCATTTCTGGGAATAACACAACAAGTGGAGCCACCTACGACCTGCAGGGACGCAGAATCCTGTCAACAAAGCTGAAACCAGGAATCTACATCAGAGGCGGAAAGAAGATACTTATTAGTTTGTAGTTTATAGTTAATTAGCCATAATAAGACCGTCAACAATCTGTTATTCAGATTATTGACGGTCTTATATTGTACTCCCGACGAGAATCGAACTCGTATCTAATCTTTAGGAGAGATTTGTTCTATCCATTGAACTACAGGAGCAACGATTAGCTGACAAAAAAGAACGAAAAATAGCTCTTTTGGTAAAATCGACTGCAAAGTTAGTGATTTTTTTTCAAATATACATAAGATTTTAGTTTTTAGTTCTTAGTTTTTAGATTTTAGAGACCATGCTGACTGTTTTTATTAGTCGCCATGCTTAAAATGATTTTATAAATCGTTATTTCGTTATTTCGTTATTTCGATATCACGTTATCTCGGTAAATGGATAAATGGTAAATGGATAAATGGTAAATGGATAAATGGTAAATGGATAAATGGTAAATGGATAAATGATTAGATTCCGATTGATTTCTGTTCCTTGATGCCTGTTGCCTCGATAACGTTGATGATGTAGTCACCAAGCTTCTCGCACTCAGCAATGATATCCATGTAATAGACACCCATCTGATAGTCGTATAGCTGGTTGTTAATGTCAATGATATTCTGGTTCTTCAGCTGCGTACGGTAGTTGTTAATTTCATGCTCCACATTATAAGATTTATTGATATCAACAAAACGCTGATCACCATATTTGACTACGACACACATGTGATTGAGTGCCTCCTCGTCGAGTCCGAGCATACTGTCGATATGCTCATACTGCTTGTCGGTGAATTCCTTCTCCGTATGGTTACGTTTGCGGGTGATGGTACGGGCGAGGTTATAGCATGAGTCGCCTATCGACTCCAGCTCCGATACCAGCCTGAGCATGTGCTGAATCTCAGTCTTCGACTCGATACTGAGATGCCCGTCAATCACCTGATTGATATAAGCTGCAATTTCCACCTCCATGTTGTCAGTAATGCTCTCATACTTCTCAATACGTGAGAACAGTTTGTTGAACGCCTCACCTTTCTCCATGTGTAGGAGCTCACGGACGAATCCGAACATACGCTGGCATCGTTCAGTGAACACAACAATCTCCTTCTTCGCGTTGAGAATGGATAACTCAGGAGTCTGCATAAGCCCGGCAGAGATGAAGTTAAGCCTTGCGTCCTCGTCTTCTGCCTGTGGCTTTTTCTTGATTACCTTGCACACAATCTTTTCAATCTGCGGCACGAACCAAATCATGATGAACGTGTTGGAGATATTAAACGCAGAATGGAAAATAGGTAGCACGAGCGGCGCAAACTGCTTCTGAGTCTCAAGGTCGGCATCGGGTTCCATCCCGGCAATCGCATAGACCATGGCTCTGAACGGCACAAGCAGACATAACACCCAACATACACCAACGGTGTTGACCATGAAGTGTGAGAATGCCGTCCTACGTGCCGACACATTCGCACCGAGCGCCGCAATGTTCGAGGTGATAGTGGTACCGATATTCTCACCGAGCACAATGATGATACCGAGCTCAAGCGGCATGGCACCTGTGGCACAGATGGTCATGGTGATGGCCATGATAGCCGCCGACGACTGCACACACAAGGTGAGCACGGTTCCGATGACCAAGAATAACAGAACAGTCAGTATGTATGGTATCTCGCCATTGGTGAACTGAGTGAAGAAATTGATGACATCCGGGTTCTCCTCAAGATGCAGGTCCATACCTGTCTGTTTCAGCGTGCCGAGTCCGAGGAATAGGAATCCCACACCGAAGAGGAAATCACCGAAGTTTTTGTGTTTCTTCATATAGATGAGAATGATACCAATGAAGAACGCTATATAGACATATTGCGTGATGCCTCCACCTCCGCCGGCACCTTCTCCACCTGCAAACCCAGCACTCATAATCCATGCCGAAAGCGTGGTACCGATATGCGCCCCGAGTATGACGGAGATTGCCTGTCCGAGCGTAAGCAGGCCCGCATTAACAAACGAGACGGTCATAAGCGTTGTGGCAGTTGACGACTGAATGGCAGCCGTTACAATCATACCCATGAGCATTCCCATGAAACGGTTGGATGTCATTCGCTGCAGCCAGAGCCTCATCTGAGGTCCTGCCATCTTCTGCAAGCCTTCACTTAACGCCTTCATACCGAACATGAGCAACGCGAGTGAGCCTAATAATTTAAAAACGGTGAAAATATCCATAATTCAAGTTTCTGAAATAAAAAAGGAAGTAAAAAAGGGAGTTAATTATGCGAATGGAAAATAAATTGCATGTGGAAGTAATATTTCTTTCAGAAATAGGGAGTTAATGATGCGAATAGAAGTAATATTCCTGTGGAATGAAAAGTTGTTTTTTATAATAAAAAATTCAAAATTAAAAATAAATGGCTTCGCCAAACATTGTGCGAAGATAACGATTTTTAACAAATATTACAAATTTATTACAGATTTATTACAGATTTTTCATGGAAAAAGGTCACACCGTTCAGAATTGCTCAAAAAACATTTAAGCATTTTGAACGGTGCGACCTTTTTATAAGAAAAAAAGAAGACGCACTACAGCGCTTATCTACTTAAAGCGCAAGACGGAATCCAACGGTGCTGTAGCTGTAACCCGGCACGTCGGCATTGCGGTTCGACACGCGACTGTACCATTCACCGCTTCTCCAGCTGCCTCCACGCAGCACACGGTTCGTGCCGGATGATGGTCCCTTGGGATTGTCAGCCGGACTCACTCGGTAGTAGCTTTCGTCGAACCAGTCGTTACACCATTCCCACACGTTGCCACTCATATCGTAGATACCCAACTCATTAGGTGCCTGCATTCCGACAAAGGAAGTACAACGGGTGACTTCCTCAGCAGTTGGCATAGTTTCATCAGATGCTACCACATCAAGGGTATAAGGCACATCCTTGGCAAGTGCCGACTCCACAGCGTCCGCACTCCAAGACACGAGCGAATGGTTATTGCTGCCCGCATATTTGAAACGCTTGCTTTTGGAACCACCTCTCGCCGCATATTCCCATTCTGCCTCCGAAGGAAGACGGAACCGGGCACCGGTCAGCTCATTCAGCTTGGCGATAAACGCCTGGCAGTCGTCCCACGTGACGTTCTCCACAGGACGGTCGTAGCCACGGAATTCTGAGGGGTTGCTGCCCATCACAGCCATCCAGAGTGCCTGAGTCACCTCTGTCTGACCGATGTAAAAGTCAGTCAAGGTCACTTTGTGGATTGGCTTTTCCTTTTCCTCTGCCTCACTGCCCTGCTCCTTGGTTGCACCCATGGTAAACGTACCGCCCACAACATATTTCATCTTAAAAGTTACGCCATTTGCGCTGAACGTGCGTTCTTCCTGTGCATTTACCGTCAGCAGCATCATCGACAGCAACAGGATTGATACAAGTTTTTTCATTTTACAGGAATATATTGAATAATTTACTTTTAAGGAATTATAGTATTAAAGAAAAATTTTTGAACAGGAATTAATTAATAATGATTACACCAAATGGTGTTACACTAAGAATAGATTTTATTATCAACTGTTAAACAAGTGGTTATAAAGAAGGTTTAAAACACGCTTGTTGGTGAGACACTGATTAGTTGTCAGTTTATGATGGATCACGCTAAACCTTAAACCTCTCCTAAAAAACGGCTTATCCAGTAAATGGCTGACTCGGCGAGAAACTGTGCTCCGTAGTCGTTTGGATGTAAGAGGTCGATGGTCTCATCGGTTACGGCATTATAGCGGAACGGATTTTGTGGTGATCCATCGCCCGTTCCCGCTGAGTTATTGAAGATGAAGGAGAGCCGACAATCCTTGTCCCAGTTGATGGTCGGGAAGCCGAGCATCTGCGCCGCCTTCCGCTGCTGCCTTGCTTTCTCCATATATTCGAATGGCTTGTCGGTATGTCCATAATAAAGCCCCGCTGAGACGACGATGAAAATCTGTGCATCAGGATAAGTGGCATGCAGGCTCTTCGTGAGATAAGCGAGTGAGCCTGCGAATGATGTGCGGATGTCGTCACGGATATGGTTCCAGTATTGATCCTCCACCTCTGGTGAGTCGGCGAAATCGTTGCCTCCTCCCTCAACGAGGATAATATCGGGAGTCCATCCAGCGAGTGAACGCTCACCTTTGAGGAGCCCCACCCCACTGATCATCCGCTGAAGTTTGAGAATCTGACAAGCAAGTGTGTTGTGGTTGCCCTCACAGTCAGCCTGAACAGGGTTCGACGAATACGGATATTTCTCTCTGTCTGTGAAGTGGTCTCGCATCGAGGCACTGGTTACTCCGAGATTAACCACCTCCACATCCGACATCTTCTCCAAGCTGTTGATCCACCTCCGCTGCTGGCAGTAGCTGTCGCCGAGAATGAGCATCTTGCCTAAATGCGGCTTCACCCCGTTGAGAACATTTCCGTAGCCATGAAGTTCGTCGATGGTGGTGACAAAAGGCACACACAACATGTCCGACATCTTTTCTATCTGCCGGCAAAGCGTCATGTCGGCAGTCTCACCCTCTGTCGTGGGTGGAAGAAGGAACACCCGCGCATCACGGCACACGTTCCTCAAAATGCGAATCATGAAATAGAGACATCCACCCACATTATCCATCGAGATATCCTGGTCGGGTTTCGACACAGCCATGCGTTTATGGCGCGCGTTCTTACCAGTGAGCGTGCAAACGTCAGCCACAGGATAGTCGAAGAGCAGTTGGTCGTAGCGGTCGTCGGTGTCGGCTATGCCGTCACAGCCAATTTGGAAAAACACGGCCTTGGGCTGTAGCTCAGCCAAATTGTTGTTGGTATGAAAATGGATGACCGCCTGCTTGCTCCTTGCAGGGGCACCACCGAAATCGAATACATGAACTTCCATACCCGTGGCAGCCTCAATCTGAACCTTCCATGGCATCGCTTTTGTGCTGTCGTCGGTGTAGATAACGATATTGGTGGTATCACAGGCATTACATTGACCCTGGACAGCCGATTTGGCGGTGAGTATAAAAGCGAGAAATGCCAGCAGGAATACCGATAATGGAATTATGGTCTTTTTCATTTTACTCTTTCTTTTGATTCTCCGAAAATGGCTTCATAGCATTTCTGTGTAGCTCCCACATGAGTTGCAATATATTCGCCTGCAAGCTGTCCAGCTTTGGCGAGGTAATCCTTGTCGTCGATGAGGCGGTCCATGATTTCAGAGAACGACTGGCTGTCGTGGTATTCAAACGCCCCTCCACATTCCTTCAGCTCCTGCGCCTCATTGAATTTTTTATTATTGGGTCCGAAAATCACGGGCAGCGCATAAACCGCTGCCTCCGGCACATTATGGATACCGTTTCCGAATCCGCCTCCCACCAGGGCAATCTCACCATAACGGTAAATGGAGGAGAGCTTGCCGAAGCAGTCGATGATAAGCACCTCTGCCTCCTTCAACAGGGCGATAGCAGCCATACGGCCACCGTCAGCTATCATCTTCTCCATGTCGGTGTATTTCAGAACCATACGGCCATCCAACATCTTCTGGAGACGGTCCATCCGCGACTCTGCCATCTCATGGGGAGCGATAATGAGTTTCCAGTCTTTCCTTGCCTTGAAATAAGGGATATAGATCTTCTCGTCGGGCTCCCAGCTCGACCCGGCGATAAACACCTTGTCACTGCCGTTTTTGAATGCTTCCACAATCGGGAGGTCGGAAGCGGCACGGCAGATTTCCACCACCCGGTCGAGACGGGTGTCTCCAACGACCGTGGCGTTATGGATATCGATGCTAGCCAAGAGTTCCAGCGATTTCTGGTTTTGCACAAACAGATGAGTGAACTGTCGAAGCACTTTTGCCACATTCTTGAACCGGAAGAAAATCTGTCCGTCACGGAAAATGCTCGACACGCTGTAAAGCTTCGTACCCCGCTTTTTCATGCCTGAGAGGAAGAAATACCAGAACTCATACTTGATGAAGATGGCGATTTCAGGATTGACAATATTGAGAAAACGGTTTGCGCTCCATTTGGTGTCGAACGGGATATAACAGATAACATCAGCACCTTCGTAGTTTTTCCTCACCTCATACCCCGAGGGCGAGAAGAACGTGAGGAGAATCTTATACTCGGGGTGGTTCTTCCTGACCATCTCCATCAATGGTCTGCCCTGCTCGAACTCACCGAGCGACGCCACATGAAACCAGACCACACGGTCGTCGGGGCTGATTCCGTTGCGCACGGTGGTGAGTATCTGCCTGTGTCCTTCCAGGAGTTTTTTCATTTTCGGATTGAAAAGCGAGGCAAGCCATGTGGCGAATGCATATAGAGCCATTGGTATTTACGATTTATCGATTTACGATTTACGATTTATTTTGCTATTCCTTTCATTTTTAATTTGCAGGATTATTTAGCATTTTTTAAATCTGTTTTTTAGCGACCATTAATAACTAACTAAAAACTATTTCAGAGCTGCAAGGGCGTTTTCCATTCGGCGGAGTGTCTCTTCCTTGCCGAGTAGGGCTGCTAACTCATACATGTCGGGACCCTGACCGGTACCGACGAGGCAAACCCGCCAAGCGTTCCAAGGTTTAAAGCCACGTGCCTCCACCCATGCCTCCACCATGTCCTTGATGCCTTCCACAGTGAAGTCATCGATGGCAGAGAGCACGCCGGCAAGCTCGTCCATCTCCTGCCATGTGCCTTCCTTCCAGTTTTTCCTCACAAATTTGTCTTCCTTGTCGTACGTCTCAGGTGCCACGAAGAAGAAACTGGTGAGCGGCCAGAGGTCGCTGATAAAGCTGATGTTGCGTTTTTTCTTGTTGCCCAGGTTGTCGGTGTATTCAATCACCTTCTGCTTCATCAGCTCCACCACCTTTGCCTCTTTCTCAGGTGTGGATTCGATGCCGTTGGATTTCAGAATCTTGTCGAACTCAGGAACCCACTCCTCAGCTGGTTTTTTAAGCAGATACTGATGATTGAACCAGATTCCCTTGATATAGTCGAATCGCGCACCGTTTTTGGAGCATTTTGAGAGGTTGAACAGGTTGATCATCTCGTCCATGCTCATCAGCTCCTGGTCATTACCAGGATTCCATCCGAGCAGGGCGAGGAAGTTGACGACAGCCTCGGGCAGATAGCCCTGCTCACGGTAGCCCGAGCTGACCTCTCCGCTCTTGGGGTCGTGCCACTCAAGCGGGAAGACTGGAAATCCGAGCTTGTCGCCGTCGCGCTTCGACAGCTTGCCGTTACCCACGGGCTTGAGCAGGAGCGGCAGGTGTGCGAACCGCGGCATGGTGCCGGTCCATCCAAACGCCTCATAGAGCAACACGTGGAGCGGTGCCGAAGGCAGCCACTCCTCGCCTCTGATCACATGGCTGACCTCCATCAGGTGGTCGTCCACGATGTTGGCGAGGTGATACGTGGGGAGCTGGTCGGCGCTTTTGAACAGCACCTTGTCGTCGAGCACGGATGAGTTGATGCTGACATCGCCGCGGATGAGGTCATCCACATGGATATCGCGTCCCGGCTCAATCTTGAAGCGCACCACATACTGCACCCCATCAGCAATCAGACGCTCCACCTCCTCCTTCGGGAGGGTGAGTGAGTTGCGCATCTGCATGCGGGTGGTGGCGTCATACTGGAAATTCTCAATCTCTTTGCGTTTGGCTTCAAGTTCCTCCGGCGTGTCGAAAGCATAGTAAGCCTTGCCCTCGTCAATCAGCTGATCCACGTATTTCTTGTAGATGTCGCGCCGCTCGCTCTGACGGTAGGGTCCGTGGTCTCCTCCGAAGCTCACACCCTCGTCGAACTTGATGCCGAGCCACTGAAAGGCATCTATGATATACTGTTCAGCTCCAGGTACAAAACGGCTGGAGTCGGTGTCCTCAATCCTGAAAATCAGTTCGCCGCCGTTTTGCTTGGCGAACAAATAATTATACAACGCTGTCCTTACGCCTCCGATATGCAACGGCCCGGTTGGACTGGGAGCAAAACGCACTCTGACTTTATTACTCATATTATTTAAAATCAGGAACTTTTTTACAATTTAAAGATTTATTTAACAATCAATTTATCTGACTATTTGCGGACATACATGAGGTAAGTCCTTACATCAAATAGTACCAAACTGCAAATTTAATGAAAGTTGAGGGAAAAAACAAAATTCTGTTCAAAAATCTTTATTAATGTAATGATATAGTAATCTTTCAAGATACAGAAGTAAAAGAGGGAGTAAATTAAACACTATTGCCCTGCCATGATGTTGATGACTGCCACGACATCAGAGATATTCACTTCGTTGTCGTTGTTCACATCTGCCGCCTTATAGGAAGCCGTTCCAGCCATCTGGTTGATGACCGCCACGACGTCGGAGATGTCCACTTTGCCGTCGGCATTGACGTCACCACGGAGTTGGCTGGCAGCAGGGCTGTACATCACCTTAAAGTTATCGGCATAGAGGTTGATTTCACTGCCGGTGTTGACCGCATTGTCGAACCGCAGTCCGATGGTGAGGGAGCCCGGGGCTTTGAGTTCTGTCACCACTTTCACCGCAAACGCCGTGCCCCATTCCGAGGTCGTAGTGACCGCCGCCGACTCGTTGTTGGCAAAGAGGCTCACGCCATCGTAGTCGGCATGCACGGCAGCGGTGACGGTGTAGGTACCGGCAGGAAGTTCCTCCGCGCTCTGACGCAGGATATATCCTGCAGCGAGGCTGTTGCCTCCTGCGTTCCATCCCTGGAAGGCATAGCCGTCAGTGAGGCTGGCGTGCCATTCGTTCACTTTCACGGGCCATGGTCCGCTGGACCAGGGGGTGTC
>JAEEOB010000026.1 GCA_016284045.1 Bacteroidaceae bacterium | reverse complement strand
CAAGATAAAACCAGTCATCCATATATCTTACAGACTCTGTAGAAGAAGAACGGCAGGTTAGAGATGCCATGCAGTTCTGCACGGAAGCCCTTGATGCCAGAGTTCAGCGACTCTGCCGATGCATTGGGAAGGCGACATCCTCTACGATGAGAACAACATTACTCCCGGTATGGTGCGAGTCACGCCAGGCGGCGATAACCTACTGCAGCCAACAACTCGGAGTCGTCGATGGCCGACATTATGGACCCGGAGATGTGCATCTGGCTCTCCAACGGCTTCATACGCGCCTTCTGCACAGCCATTGAAGATGACCCTGACATCACGCTGCGCAACCTTTATTATTTCGTGGCTCAGCAGACTGTCGGCTCGCACGCCACCATGTACAACATTCAAAACTACGGAAATATATTCACCAACACCTTCAGGGAGTATCTGCCGTAGTTGCTGCAGTGCAGTACATGGCATGTCAGTGAAGCACAAAGACACGAAGGTACATGACGTTGAGTGGAGTACTTCGTGTCTTTTGTTTTTGTATCATTGTTTCATCGCCTCGCGCGCGCGCGATATAACGCGCGCGTGAGTGAAAAGTGCTTGCACCACTTGCACCACTTCCAAGTGGAGCATGTAGAGCGTAGAGTCTGCCCACACCTATGCACCACTAAAGCAAAGTGAATATTTATGCAGTTATGTGGCGGCCCGCCGTGGCAATATGGCGGCCTCCCGTGAAAAAAAGTGGCCGCCAAATTTTACCGGGGAGCCTCCGTTTGCACCAAACCCACATAGTTCGGGATTATTCCTGCCGTTACTGCATATTTATGCACTTTCCTGCATATATATACATCCCACCCAAAACGCCAATAACAGCAGCGGTAGCAAAAACGCAACTCCCAATGCTCAACTCTCGGCTAAACAATGGTGCAAGTGGTGCAAGCACCTTTTCATCACGCGCGTGATAACGCGTGCGCGCGCGTAACAGTATTAGCACCCCAGGTCGTTTTCGCAGGCGCGTTTCAGTTGGATTCCAGCCAGGTTTTAGGGCAAAAGAGAAAAAAAAGGCAAAAAACTTGGTAGATTCGCCAAAAAGTATTACCTTTGCACCCGCAATTCATGTGCGCTATGCACTTGAAGTATGCAATATGTCTAACAATCAATTATTTAAAGTCAAAAAACAGTATGATTATCGTACCCGTAAAAGAAGGCGAAAACATCGAGAAGGCCCTCAAGAAGTTTAAGAGAAAGTTTGAGAAGACTGGCGTTGTGAAAGAACTCCGCCGCCGTCAGCAGTTCAACAAGCCCTCTGTACTGAAGCGCCTGAAGATGGAACATGCCATTTACGTGCAGCAGCTCCGTACAGCCGAGGATAATTAAAAAAATCTTCGGAAAAATTTGGTAGTTTCATTTTTTTTCCGTAAATTCGTTGCCGAAAAGCGTGATTGACAAATTTCTCGACTATTTGCGCTATGAAAGAAACCGCGGTGAACTCACCGTGGAGCGCTATGAGAGAAGCCTTCGCGACTTTGAGGCATATTTTCAGTCACTGGACGAAGGGCTCGCATGGGCATCGGTGGATGCCGACATCATACGCGGATGGATGGAGAGCCTGATGGAACGGGGCTGCAAAGCTTCGACCGTAAATACAGAGCTGTCGGCCGTGAGGTCGTTCTATCGCTTTGCACTGGCAAGGAAACTACTAGAAAAGGATCCTGCCCACAATGTGACAGGACCGAAGAAAGCCAAGCCACTGCCCCTTTTCGTCCGAGAGGACGACATGAACAGGCTACTCGACGCAGAGGAGTGGAGCGATGAGTTTAATGATGTGCGCGCGCGTACAATATTAATATTGCTCTACGAGGCTGGCTTGAGACGGTCGGAGCTGACAGGACTCAACGACGAGGATGTGGATTTTGCCACCGGACAGCTGAAGGTGACAGGCAAGCGCAACAAGCAAAGGGTGATACCCTTCGGCAATGAGCTGTCCATGCAGCTGAAGCAGTACATGGAAGTGCGCAACAACGAAACGGCGCGCCAAAGCAACGCCCTCTTCGTCGACGCCAAAGGCCGGCGCATGACAGGCGACCAGGTGTACGCCGTGGTGAGGGAGCAGCTCTCGAAGGTGACAATGATGAAAAAACGGTCGCCACACGTGCTAAGGCATTCGTTTGCCACAGCCATGCTCAACCACGATGCCGGACTGGAAAGCGTGAGGAAACTTCTGGGGCACGAGAGCCTAGAGACAACAGAGATTTACACGCATACCACATTTGAGCAACTGAAGCGAGTTTACAAAGATGCCCATCCAAGGGGCTGATCTTTATAGTTTAACTTTTAAAAATAGGAGGTAACTATGGAAATTAAAATTCAGTCGATTCACTTCGACGCTACCGAGAAGTTACAGGCGTTTATCGAAAAGAAAGTCGCCAAGTTAGAAAAATCTTACGAAGACATACAGAAAGTAGAGGTGCAATTGAAAGTTGTGAAGCCCGCTACGGCCCAGAACAAGGAGACAAGCCTCACGGTCACCATGCCGGGACAAGCTCCTGTTCACGTAGAGAAGACAAACGACACTTTTGAGGAAGGAATCGACCTTTGTGTGGACGCTTTGAGGGTGCAACTGCAGAAAATTAAAGAAAAATCGAGAAATTACTAAAAAAAGTTCCAAAAAATTTTGGTAATTAAAAAATAAGTAGTAACTTTGCAGCCGTTTTCCAACAGGTCGTAATTCTGAAAAGAAAACGGCTGCAAAATACAGAAAGGAAAGCCAAGTGTGACAGAGGTCACAGGGATACAATAATCAGGGAGGTTTCCAGAGCGGTCAAATGGGGCAGACTGTAAATCTGTTGTCTTTCGACTTCGGTGGTTCGAATCCATCACCTCCCACTCTCAAGAGTGTTTTTGCGGAATTGAGAGCAAGCCGGGCGCAAAAGCTCGTTTTTGCCAAGGCGAAGCCGAGATGCCGTACTTGCGGAAATAGCTCAGTTGATAGAGCACTAGCCTTCCAAGCTGGGGGTCGCGGGTTTGAGCCCCGTTTTCCGCTCTATAAACACGCTGTAATAGCTCAGTGGTAGAGCACTTCCTTGGTAAGGAAGAGGTCCTGAGTTCAACTCTCAGTTACAGCTCTCTGAGATGAAGGAGGAGCAAAAACAATTTGTATAATCAACAAAATTAATAAAAACAACAAACAATGGCAAAAGAGACATTTGTGCGCACCAAACCGCACGTGAACATTGGTACTATCGGTCATGTCGACCATGGTAAGACCACCCTGACCGCTGCTATTACGCTGGTTCTTTCGAAGCGTGTGGCCGGTAATGCTGACAAAGTGAAGAGCTTCGACGCTATCGACAACGCCCCTGAGGAGAAGGAGCGTGGTATCACCATTAACACTGCTCACGTTGAGTATGAGACCGAGAAGCGTCACTACGCTCACGTTGACTGCCCGGGTCACGCTGACTATGTGAAGAACATGGTTACTGGTGCTGCCCAGATGGATGGTGCTATCCTGGTGGTTGCCGCTACCGACGGTCCCATGCCTCAGACCCGTGAGCACGTCCTGCTCGCCCGTCAGGTAAACGTTCCCCGTCTGGTCGTGTTCCTGAACAAGTGCGACATGGTTGACGATGAGGAAATGCTGGAGCTCGTTGAGATGGAAGTCCAGGAGATTCTCGCTCAGTATGAGTTCGAGGACGATACTCCTATCATCCGTGGTTCTGCCCTCGGTGCCCTGAACGGCGTTGAGAAGTGGGAAGACAAGGTGATGGAGCTGATGGACACCTGCGACACTTGGATTCAGGAGCCCCCGCGCGCTACCGACAAGCCCTTCCTGATGCCTGTTGAGGACGTGTTCTCTATCACAGGTCGTGGTACAGTGGCTACCGGACGTATCGAGACTGGTGTGATTCACGTGGGTGACGCAGTTGAGCTGCTCGGCCTCGGTGAGGACAAGAACTCGGTGGTTACCGGTGTGGAGATGTTCCGCAAGCTGCTCGATGAGGGCCAGGCTGGTGACAACGTTGGTCTGCTGCTCCGTGGTATCGACAAGAACGAGATCAAGCGTGGTAT
>JAEEOB010000166.1 GCA_016284045.1 Bacteroidaceae bacterium | reverse complement strand
GGCAGTCACACCGGATGGCTTTGTGTTAAGCGAAGCGTTTTTTGAAGAACGAAGTTCTACTTTTTGTTTAGTTTTGTCAGCACGTAGTGCGGTATGGGTTGTGGGCATGGTTGCTGAAAACTTGTTTTCAGGCAAGCATGGCTGCAATCCATATCATTGGGCGCAGCCCATGACAAAACGTTTTTTTATCTTTTTTTGTTGATAGAACATCCGAAACTTGAGTAAAAACTAATTTATAGAAGTACCCTTATATACAAAAGTTGAATTTCTAATCACAAAAATGTCATGTTGAAAAGAATTTTACTCATGTCAGTGGCGCTGATGGCCACACTCTGTACGTTTGCCCATGCAGAAATCATCTGCCATTACAAAAATTTCAGTAACTTTGTTTTCGGGAATCATAGCGGTTTTTTTAGTTTAACATTGTTTTTTGGTATATACAAAGTTACTAAAAATTCCGCTATTTCCCAAATAATCAAGTGATTAAATATATCTTAATTTTCGTCGAACTCACGTTCAATTACATGTTTATTCAGTTCAATTATTCAAAATATTTACAAAATACATCGAATATACAAAAAAATTCACTAAATTTGCAGTATCCATAGGAGTGATGGCTTATTGGTTAAACTTTTGATTGTCAACCTGAAGTTGACTAAAAAAATATCACTCCTACAAATGCTTTAACACTTTTCTTATATCGAACTCACGATAATTATTCAAATAAACCAGATAAGTTTATGAAACATTTTCTTGCGATGTGTTTGACAGTGGTGTTTTCTGCTACAAATGCCACGGCTTTTGATTTTTCTTCATACAGCAGCGATTTTAACGCCAGCGACTACCGGGAGGCCTTGAATATGGGTCTTAAATTTTATGGGGGGCAACGATGTGGCAACACCAATAACTGGATGTTAATCAATAACCCGAATGTAAACAGAAAGTATTGCCACACCAAAGACGGTAAAGGTTCTGTCAATAATGGAGGAAACGGCAATTATGACTTGACAGGAGGCTGGCACGACCATGGTGACCATATCAAGGTAGCCACCACTATGGGCTATTCCGCTCTCTCCCTGTTGATCGCCTATGACCTATGGCCCGAGGCGTTCCAAGACAATTACGATGAGGCATACGGTTCGGGAAATGACATCCCCGATGTGCTTGACGAGGTTAAGATTGCCACTGATTACTTTATAAAATCGTTCCTCGATAACGGCTCTTTTGTTTACTATGTCGGGTTTGAGGGCGATCACGATGTTTGGGTAACCAGTTCGAAACAGAGCACCTTAAGCGTGCAAAAAGGTGGAGACCCGCGTCCGGTGTGGACAACCAGCGAAAAAGGCGGTCCTCAGGCTGCAAACTATGCTTCCGCTTTGGCACTGATGGCCATGCATTACCCGGATGACACATACAGCCGTTTGTGCACAGAATATGCCAAAAAAGCATACGAATTCGCTAAGATGAATAAAAGCGCACAGGCATCTATCCCGATATTCTATTCAAACCCTGATCCTGAATGGAGTGATGAGTTGAGTCTTGCTGCCATACTTATGTATATCCTTACCGAAGATACATCCTACAAATCCGAGGCATTTAATTATATGGCGGGTAAGAGCGCATCTAACAACCCCCTTGGTTGGGATAACGTGGCAGACTATGCCTATTACTATTTGGCCAAGACGGATCCTGCCGCATCTAACGGCCTGGGCGAAACATTCGCTGACCTCCTTTGCAAGAATGTGTACTCACTGCATTTAAATGCGGGGTCTTTAAACCCAAACGGATTCCCTTATTATTCTAACAATTGGGCTACTAACAATTTGGCGCTTGGAGGAGCCGCCGCCGCCGCACTCTACTCGAAACTGGTGGAAGATGGTGTCATCACAACTTCTGAAGATGTGAGTTTGGCGGATAAATTCACACAAAGGATAGTAGATTATATACTTGGCAATAACGAGTTCAACCATACTTTCCTTCATGGATATAAAGGGGATATGACTTACCGCATCAGACACAGAAACGCCATGGGACTTAATGACAATCCTAGTACCGATGTAAAAAACACCACTGATTTTATGTTTGCCAGTGGTGCAGTGATCGGAGGACCAAGTTCTACGGGGGTGTTCAATAATATAGTAGAAGGTGGTGCTTCATACACAGAAACCGATTGTGGTTGCGATTATAACGCACCTTTCATAGTGGCAATTGCCGGCATCGTCGCCAAGAAAGACCCGGATGTGGCTTATATTGATGCTGACGGCAAAAGCCAGACTCTTTCCAGTGGCAAGTACGAAACGATCAGTTCTCAGATAGAATTCACCAATGGCTGGTATGTGCTGAGCAATAGCGTGGAGTTAAGCGGACGTATAACTGTCTCCGGAACTGTCCATCTGATTCTGAAAGACGGATGCACGCTGACTGTCCCGATGGGCATCCATCTGAGGGAAGGTAACAGCCTGACTATTTACGGCCAGAAAAATGGAACGGGTAAGCTGACCGTGGGTCCGTGTGACCAATATTTGGCCGGCATCGGCGGAAACAATCACCAAGGTGCAGGCACGCTCATCGTGAACGGAGGTAATGTGGAGGCCACCGCGGGGTATTCAGCCGCCGGCATCGGCGGCGGTGCCCAGGGGTATTGGGCAGGTCACTACGGTCATGGCGGCACCGTCGTGATTAACGGAGGCACAGTCTATGCCAAGGGCAATCAATATGGTGCCGGCATCGGAGGAGGAGGCTGCCATTCGTATAATGTTACCGCGATTCCCGGCGAAGGCGGCAGTGTGACCATCAACGGTGGCAACGTCACCGCTATAGGCGGAGATAGCGGAGGTTATGGTATCGGACCCGGTCGTTCATCGGGCAATGAAGGTGGGCCGGGCACGCTCTCGCTTGGATGGCGTGACAAGACCGACCGGATCTATATGTCGTCGGTGAAAGCCTCGGTGACCCTGAACTCGGATTTTGTGTATGAGGACACGAAAGAGGCGGTCACGGCAGGCAACCTCGATGGCAGGGCCATCATCCCCCCTGGTTCATCTGAGACCAACGACGTGTCGCCTTCCAATCCTTCCAATTTGACAGATTTGATTGTAAATCCTGGATTCGACGGCCGTAACTATGACGGATGGCAGGGTACCGGATTTGGAGAAAGTGGAGATGTTGACGATGTGGCAGAGCATTTCAACAAGACATTCGACACCTATCAGGAGATAAGCGGTCTTCCTGCGGGCGTTTATGTCGTCCGTGTGAACGGATTCTATCGTGCCGGCAACAGCCCAAGCGACGACTACAATGCATACAAATCAGGGCAGGACAGCAATGCACGCCTCTATATTCAAGGAGAAACACTGGGTGAATTCAGCACTCCTGTCAAACACCTGACTGCAAGTGGAAGGACGGAAGCACTCGGGTTGCCACCAGGAGATGTGCAAACAGAATTGGAACTCGTTGTCGAAGACGGATCTATTTGGTTTCCTAACACCATGGTGGGAGCGAATGCATATTTCCACCTGCCCGACGAACCGAACCTCTATAAGTCTGAAATCGCCGGAGCTATTGGAGATGGCGACGTATTGCGTCTCGGTGTGAAAAAGAGCGTGGGAATCGGTGACGACTGGGCTGTTTTTGATGACTTCGAACTGTTGTATTACGGCAATTCGGTGGAGGCTTACCAAGTTATCATCAACAGTATGCTTGCCACCAACGAAGTCAATCTCGAAGGAGAAGGCGTGTTCTATGGAAAACAAGAATATGAAGCCTATCAGCAAGTACGTACTGACTTGGAAAACTCCACATCTATTGAGCAGATTCAGGAAAATCTGCCGAAACTGGAGCAAACACGTGAGGCATTGTCAAACAGCGTGAGCGCTTACGCACAATATATCAGTGTAATTGATGAGATATACGAATGGCTCATCAAGGCAGTAGGTCTGAGTGGTGATGACTTGAACATACTTGCAGACTATCTCCAGAAAGACGCAAACGGCGAGGACTATCCTAAAGGAAATCTCCGTTACATACTGCCGACTTATGAAGAAGGAAACGGCTACGGATTGTTGTCAATCGATGAAATCCAGACAGAAATCGATTATCTTTATGGATTACGCGAGAATGCCATCCGTACGTCGATGTACGTCGGACTGGATCTGACCGAGATGATCAAGAACCCGAACTTTGAACTGGGCGGTGCTTCAGGATGGCTCACCGACCCTCAATACAATGGTGGAAGAATCACCAACTGGCACGGAGGAAATTCACAAAACTATTGTGCTGAATGCTACAACCATAATTTCGACATATATCAAGTGATTGAGGGCATCCAGGACGGTCTGTACGAAGTGTCTGTACATGCTTTCTACCGTACTGCAGACAATGCGGCAGCAGACAATGCCTTCAACATGGGATCTGAGGAAGCAAAGGTTCTCACCGAAGTTTACCTTAACGAATTCTCCAAGCCTGTGAAGAATGTCTTCGAGATTAAGTACGATGAAAATCTGGCAAACAACTGCTATGCCACCAGTGACGGCCACTACACCTTGAACGGTATGGCATCAGCAACAACAGCGTTCAGCCTGGAAGATGAGTCACTGAACTTTACCCAGAAAGTTTACGGACTGGTGACTGACGGCAAACTTCGACTGGGTATTCGCAACACCACAGGAACCTTGTCTGCACGATGGACCCTCTTCGACAACTTCAAGCTCATCTACTGGGCAAAGAACCTCAACGCTGTGACGAGTGTGATTGAGAACTACAGCGAGCGTGCCGATGAGATGGCAACTTCAAACTTCGGACGTCCAGAAGCAACTGCTCTGACAAATGCCGTCAATGCCGCAAACAACGCACAGGGGCCGGATGCAAAATACGATGCACTGATGGCTTTGGTTGACGCATACAACAAAGCCAATGAATCGATAGATGCCTACAAGCAACTTGACGAGGCATTAGGAAGACTGAACGAAGCCTTGAACGATGCTGCCATCAACAATCCTACATCTAAGGCATACAACGATGCAGCCGGCTACTACGATGATATGGGCGAGGCTTACAGAAACCAGACTCTGTCTGCCGATGATGCATTGGAGGCACTCCAGACAATCAAGGAATGGATATCCAAACTCCGTATTCCAGACTACGAGGATGCATCCGACAGCAATCCGATTGACATGACCATGGCTCTTGTGAACCCCTCGTTCGATATCATCAACGATTTCACAGGATGGAGCGGCACTTCATTCGGTACTGGTGGTGACGAGGCGGCTAACGGAGAGCACTACCAGGAGAATTTTGACTCCTACCAAGTGGTATATGGTCTCCCTGCAGGAACATACGCTGTCACAGTGAAGGGAATGTACCGTCATGGTTCTCCACAGCAAGACTACAAGGCACTGAAAGCAGCACAGGCTGCTCAAGCTGAGAACCCCAATTATGTTGACCCGACACGATTGGCATTCCTTTATGCCCAGACACCGTCATCCAGCGCATCTCAGCCTGTTGACTACACTTGTGAAGGCGGAAAGGCAACACCCGACTTCTCTGGCACTAACGCAGGCACCTCATCGGATCCATGCTATGTGGCAAACTCCCGTACGTCTGCCGAACTCTATTTCCACGACAACGAGAATCCGGACGCTTACCTCACAACTGTCATCATTGAGCTCAAAGAAGGTGAACCACTCAGAATCGGTGTTAAAAAAGAAGGAGACATACCAGCAGACTCATGGGCCATCTTTGATGATTTCAAACTGACCTACTATGGAACTGACAGCTATCTGAATCCGTCTCGCAAGAAGGGTGACGTGAACCAAGACGGCGGCGTGGATATCTCCGACATCGTGGCTACCGTCAACCAGATTGCCGGTACTTCCACCTACAGGTTTGCAGACGTGAACCAGGACGGCAGCGTGGATATCTCCGACATTGTGGCTATCATCAACATCATCGCAGGAAACTAATCACTTGTACATCAAGATTCAAAACAATTATCATGCTGTTCGTTCTCTGAATCGCACACCGCCCAACAGTCATCGGCTGGGGGCATGGACGTCCCGTCCGTGCCAACCGTCGAGGGCTCGATGCCCGAAGACGGTTATAAAAACCATCCGCATGGCCACTACAAACTAACAACAAAAAATGCCATTATCAAAAAAACGCTTTTCAAATCCCCACCAACAAATAACCGTAAAACCTGTAGAGACGCGCCGTGGTGCGTCTAAAATAAAACCGTACAAAATCCCATCACCAAAACGTTTCTGAACGTACGACCAGTAGGAGCTGACGTTTCTTACGTCAGCAGCACTCACCTCTCTGAATCGCACACCGCCCGACAGTCATCGGCTGGGGGCGTGGATGTCTCCCGAACAGCAGCAACATCGCCCTTTCTACACCGCCATCACCAACCAGCGTCGCAGATGAAAAAAATCCTAGAATTACCTAGAATACCCTAGAGTTTCCTATAATAGCCTAGAGTTTCCTAGAATCTCCTATTACAGCCCATTAAACCCATTTGACCCATTGACCCCAAAAGGACATCGGCTGGGGTTGTGGTCGTCCCGACCGCACATCTGACCGGCGAGATTGAGGAACAGTGAGAGCAAAGCCGAACTTGTTCGAGCTTTGCCGAGTCGAGACGAAATCCTGCGAAGCGAAGCACGGTCTAAAACCATCCGCATGGTTTTTTCCGCGTCAGCGGTTTTTTCCCTGCAACCGTCAGGTTTTTCTCTTCTTTTTTAATGTCAGCATACTTTTAATCCGAAACTCAGTTGTTAATTTTTTAGTTCATTGGTATGGTAAGTGGCTCTATTTGAGAACTTCCATACTAACACTTTCAAAACTTGATTTTTTAATATGGGAGTTGATTTATGCATGATAATCAGAAATGATTTCAGTCAAAGGGGTGATATCTCCAAAACAAAGTTGAAATTAAACGAAACAGCCGGAATGCTCAACAGGCATTTTGGCGTGAATGGATTTAACACATATTTCGAGGATGAATACAATTCTTTTTAGGGTGGTTCTATAAATTAGCTTCAGACGATTTACAGTTTATTATCTAGTAGATTTGTTCTTGCAGCCGCAGAAGCATAGCGAGCTATGGTTCAAGGTAAAAGGACA
>JAEEOB010000025.1 GCA_016284045.1 Bacteroidaceae bacterium | reverse complement strand
CTTACTTACATCTGATTTCATGCGGTTCCAGATTTCATTGTCCATAACCGTCAGTTGCTCGCGGTTCTCTTCGCTCATGTCAGAACGCATGAAAGGCTCAACGGCCGACTTGTATGTACCTACCTTAAACACTTCCATTTTAACTCCTATCTTGTCCAGCATGTCTTTCGGATACATCGTCTGGGAAGCAAGACCGTCCCAGTTGAGCATTCCTAATGGATTGATAACGAGGGAGTCTGCAACTGAGGCGATATAATAGCTGCCTTGGGAATAGTTGTCGGCGTATGCGACTATGTGCTTTTTTGTGCTTTTGAAATCTACCAAAGCATCGTGAATCTCCTCCAGCATTGCGGGGGTGCTGCCAGTCAGAATTCCCCCTTGGATATAGATGCCCTTTATCTTCTCATCTTCTTTTGCGCGCTGGATGGCTTTCATCACGTTCTCGTGACTGATGTTATTCGTGTTCGGATTGCCAAGTAAAGAGGCGAGGGGATTTTCTTCTTTCCGTTCCGACATATTGCCTGTCAGGTTTATCTCAAGCACACTGTTGTCCTTCACTTTCACACTCGATTTGCTGCCGAGGCTCATTAGGGAGATAACACCCATCAGCAAGAAAAACAAGAACAGGATAACAATACCTGTTATCGTTGCCAACACATATTTGAAAAACTGTTTCATATAATTATTTTTTGTGGGGAATTACTTTAATGTTTAAATATCTCAACACTAAACAAATCGATAATCGTTAAATCGTAAATTATAATAATAGCTCCTTTTTACT
This sequence comes from Bacteroidaceae bacterium, assembly GCA_016284045.1. GTDB lineage: Bacteria > Bacteroidota > Bacteroidia > Bacteroidales > Bacteroidaceae > UBA3839. The sequence continues at coordinate 1,715 of JAEEOB010000025.1, read as the reverse complement.
GTTGCTTAAAATCACTTACAGTATCTCGCATATTCGCAGGCGGCTAAAAGCCAGGCGCCTGTGCCGAAGGGATGCTCTGATTTCTCATCTACCGTACGGGTCGGGTCGGGCTTCTCGCCGATTGGCTGACAATAGCCTATGGCATAGTCGGGTTGAACGGCAACCTCCGACAGATATTTCCACGCTTTCTTTACTACTGGCTCATAATCCGACTTATTCAGATAACCGTTGTTCAGACCCCATAAAAGACCATAGGTGAAAAAGGCGGTTCCGCTTGTCTCATAGCCAGGGGCATCGCCCTCACAGAGCATTGAACGGCTCCAGTAACCGCCCGATTGTTGACAACGGGCTACTCCGGCTGACAGTTGCTTGAAACGGTCTTCATAAAAACTACGGTATTTATGATTCTTTGGCAAATCCTGAAGGACTTTGGCCAAACCGGCTAATACCCAGCCGTCGCCACGGGCCCAGAAGCTCTTGCCATCTGAACAGCTGGTCTTTACTTTCGGATAAACGTATTTACCATCACGGTAATAGAGCTGTGCATCTTTGTCGAACAGAAGGGAGTCTGTCCACTTAAAACAAGCATATTGCTTGTCGAGAAGCTTCTCATTACCAGTTACTGTATAAAGCTTTGAGAATATCGGCATACCCATGTATAAGGCATCGCTCCACCACCAGAAGTCGGATTCCAACATGCTTGCCTGATAATTCATCACTTCAAGCGCACGGGTCAGGCGTTCTGCACGGTGCTCAAGCTTATAGAGGTCGATATATATCTGAAAGCATATCTGCCAGTCTGCGAATAGCACATGTCTCATGCCCTCGCCGTAGGTCTTGTATTCCCATTTGCTTTTATCGCGCTCTGTCGCACCACACCAGTGATTATAGTTGGCGAAACGAAGTGCATAATCAAGATAGCGTTTTTCACCTGTCATCTCAAAAACGGCTTGGTTGCCTGTGAAATAGGCGGCGTTGTCCCAAAAACCACGGCATTCTGCTTTGTGACGGGATTGCCATGAGTCATTTACGCGCTTTATCAGATCTATCGTCTGCTTGGCTTCTGCCGACTGCAGACTCTGCATGCCGGTTGTGGTCATCAGTTCCTGAGCGTAAATAGAGGTGCTGAGCAGTATGAATGCAACGGATAAGATTGATTTGAATGATTTCATATTGAATGATAGGTTTTAAGTTCAGTCTATACTATCTTGCAAAAATACGGAAAAAAAATGATAAAATGGATATCATACACAAAAAAAACACGAAATTCAAAAATTATAAAACTTTTATACACAATATTCTTTTAAATTGATTGAAATTTTTGTCAATTTAAAAAGATTTATTTAACTTTGTCAACAATGTTTATGTATGTTTATTGATTATCAATACCCGTTTTTGTTCTCTTCTCGTCTTTTTACTCTTTCTATAAATAAAAATATATTCCCCAATAATTCAATAAATAGTTAATCGTAAATACAAATTTTGCTTATGAAAAAGTCTTTTATCCTTTTTGTGTTGCTCATGTCTGCCGTTTATGCCGAAGCACAAACTTTTTATTATGTCACTGGAGATAATGTGAATGTCAGGACTGGACCAGGTAAAAACTATAAGAATGTCATGAATGACGGTTTCCAGATGAGATGCCAGCTATTCAAGGAAAACAAAGTCAAATTTGCTGGTAAGCGGAGAAATGGTTTCACCTACGTGAAATTCCT
>JAEEOB010000165.1 GCA_016284045.1 Bacteroidaceae bacterium | reverse complement strand
TGGATTGCAGCCATGCTTGCCTGAAAACAAGTTTTCAGCAACCATGCCCACAACCCATACCGCACTACGTGCTGACAAAACTTAACAAAAAGTAGAACTTCGTTCTTCAAAAAACGCTTCGCTTAACTCTAAGTTTGCAGCAACAATAAGACTGATGGTAAAAAGAGATCTTAAATAAACGTTATTTTCTTCTTCTACCTTCATTTATTGTAGAAAGTTATTCTTACCTTTGTTGTATTTAGGAAGAATGACCTGCAGGAGACGGGAAACAAAATCACTTAACAGTACATTCATACTATTTTTTATTTCTGTCCTCTCCTGCCAAGCTGCAAAGACCTGATAGAAAATTACAGGCTGCGAGCCTATTTAGAATTTTAGTCCACAACAGCTTCCGGTCATTTCCTCCATTAATACCACAACTACAAAGTTATGAAAAAAATGTTTATCGGCATCGACATTTCAAAGAAAACTTTCGATGCAGTTGCAATTAAGGCAGAGGGAATAGTGGAACTCATGGCAAGAAGACATGAGAAGTTTCAAAACAATGCGGAGGGTTTCAAGGCCTTGCTCAAATGGGTCAGACCGTTAGCAGACGGCATAGAACCCGGGCAATGGCTCTTCTGTGGCGAGAATACAGGTGACTATGGTTTAAGGCTGGCGAACTTCATCTATGCCAAAGGTATGGACATTTGGATGGAAACCCCATATGTCCTCAAGCACAGTTCCGGACTGCAGCGGGTCAAAACCGACAAGGCTGACGCAAACAAGATTGCTGAATACGCCATGCGGCACCAGGACCGCTTCCGGCCATATGAACCGCTATCCGACAACGTGAGGCAACTGCGGGAACTCTTCCTTTACAGGCACAAGTTGGTGCAGCACAGGCAGGCGGTGACAATAAGGGATATTGGCAAAAACGACTTGGTGGACATGGACAAGGTGAACAAGTTCATAAAAAGACAGACCAAACATGTGATCAAGGCTTTTGACAAGGCTATAGCGGACTGTGACAAGAAGATGAAAGAGCTAATCGAAAGCGACAACGACCTGCTTAACACATTTGAGATTGTGACATCGATGAAGGGAATAGGAATGCAGAACGCCGCAAGTCTTATTGTCTATACGAACAACTTCAAAAGGTTTGGGTTCAACGCCAGGAAACTGGCCAGCTACTACGGAGTGGCACCTTTCGGAAAGTCGTCAGGGACAAGTGTAAACACCAGGCCGAGAGTGTCAGGATTCGCAAACAGGCTCATAAAGTCAATGCTCACTCAGGCGGCTCAATGCGCCATAAGATATTGCCCGGAAATAAGATCTTATGCAATGAGACTTCAAGAAAGGGGGAAGCATATCGGAATAATCATTAACAACTCTTGTAACAAAATGCTGGCCATGCTGACTGCTATGGTTAGGGACAACCAGAAATACAATCCGGATCAACAACAAAAAAGCCGGGAAATGTTCATCAGAAACAAATGTGTGTTAAATTAATGTTAAACTATAAAAAAAGCTTGTTTTTTAACATAGAAAATTCTAACATATAATTCATTTAATGCTTTCATAGTTTCTGGATTATTCTGTGCAAATTCCTTTTTTGAAAACTCTTCCCCAAAAAAGTCGAATCTGTATAATGAGTAGTTGCTCCTGTCACCAACTTCTTCCTCACTTTCTTAGTAATGTCATTCCAATTTGAAGTCATCTCAAAAAAAAGGGAATGCACCTTGGACACTTCACCACAATCTAAATTATTCAAATATGGAGGTGATGTAATACACAAGCCACACGAATCATCTAAAACAACATCATTCTTTTGACGTGAATCGCAGTTATATACTTTTGCTAGCTGTTCGTGATGTGGCATCTTCTGTAAATCATTAATCATCATCTTAGAAATATGGTAAAATTTGTCCCAAGCATGACCAGAATCAACAACAAATTTGGTTCGAGAAATATACGGAACAGCTATGGGGTGAATAGCAGCTTTATGTAGAGTTTGACTCAGCGCTAAGTTGAAAAAATCACGAATAGAAACATTACTTATCAGTTTAATACCATCTCTTATGCAATAGAGCTCTCTAAGAGAAGATTCATCATATAGAGTCTTTAGGAGTGGATGAAACTTTACACCAGTTTCTATTGTGCATTTGTCATTTCTCAAATAATTTTCGATAATATTGATTCCGTGATTATATTGGCCTTTGGTAATAGTCCAATTCAGTTTTGCACGAATAATGCTACACATCAACTCCTGACTTTCGTTCCCCACTGAATGGAATCCCAATTTCTGAGATTCAACAAGGGTAGTACCACAACCTGCAAAAGGCTCATACACAATGATGTCTTGACCTTTAAAATCTTCCAAAATAACATCCACAAACTTATATGAAAAACCAGCGGTAAACTTATACCAATTGTGTATTGGACTGCTCATGTTATCTTTGGATGAGCCTATTTTTTCGTCTAAAATACCCTTTATCATATCAAAACGATTTTACTGGTCTCATATCCCCAAAAACCTAAACGTTTCATTGATCCATATTGAAACTTCACCGGTTCAGGGAGAATTTTATATGCATTCATAAAAGCATCTGCAATATCATTTGGTGTTTGTAAAATACGTTCATCATGAGCAGATAGCACGCACAACTTATTGGCAAAAGGTTCAATAAACTTTTTGATGTTTTCCGACCTACAAAGCATGTCGATTGTTGCCTCCATCTGTTTACGCCCAAGATTACGCTTATTAATCACTTTGCCTTTCGACAACTCATGTATTACAATCCAAACATGATTCTCAGAAGTGTCATAAACAACGAAATCTGCCATATGTTTATGTTGTTTTAACATACTTTTATCAGCGTGACCATATCCATCATTAAAGACAAATTGATGCAAATATTCATCATAACAAACAAACCGAAGTCTGTAAGTATTATTAACTTTTCCATTCACATACGATGCCGTACCATTTCCAAACGAACACTTAATAGTTTGCGTATTATCTTTAGGGTCAACGACATCAAACTTGTAGTCCATAATATCTTCAAACCTCACATATGGTGTATTCGTCCATTCTGGAGCATCTCCACGGCGCACAGTATTGATAACATCTATAAAATCTTTTTTTAGTAGCCCAACCATCATCAATACACTTAATATTTATTATATTCCGAATAAATACTCGCAATAGTATCGGATAGAAGTCTCGTGTCAATCAAAGGTCGTTCTTCCAATGTCTTCAATGGTACTGCATATCCATCAACCACTTCATACACCTCCAACATATTTGAATCAATTGACACACCATTAGCAAATTCACTATCTTTACGACGCATCAACAGATTGAGATAATTAACAATGTATGGACTATGCGTGGCCATAATCACTCCCATTTTACGTCCATCCGTTTTCCTACTAAAAGCTTCAGTTACAATAAAATCTATCAACTTACACTGCGCGTCTGGAAACAAGCTCAATTCTGGCTCCTCAATGTGGACATGCACTTGCTTCTGTAAATCCATAATTTCCATCTCTGGACGATATGATGACAATCGATCCTGCTCATACAGATAATCTAAAATAGATCGACGCCCCGCCTCTTTAAAAGAATAATCTCTGGCAAAAAAATAAACTAGCGTAGCTAATGGAGTGGATGTCTGCATTCCAGAAGAAGCAAATTTTAATTCAATGGATTCATAAGAGTGATCCTGCGGATGTAAGTAGTATTTCCGCTTACCATTCTGTCCTTCTACATGCAAATCCATGCCAATAAAATCTAATGGTAAGTCTCTTACCATTTCTGTAGCCTTCTCAAAATCACTTAATGTCTCATGAAAATAAAATCCCAACTCAGCTTTCTTATTTGCTGCAGATTTTGCTTTCCACATAGGAATAATAGAACGTGATTCTGAAATCCATGATTCTTTCATAAAGAGTAAGTCTTCATTAGGAATATCAGATGCTCCTTTAGTATTCAAATCACCGTCTTTATATTCAACTATATAATCATGACCATTTACAGAAGCAATATATCGTATATATGCCTCTCTGTTATCAATCAAATATGCTGTAAGATCATCACTTATAAGGCTCTTTATTTTAAGTTTAAAAGGTGAACGACTTACACCAGAATTCTTTAAATAACAACGTATGTTTAGCATTTTATAAATATAACGCATAAGCACTATAATCTTCATCATAGTACTTTTCCCACTACCTGACTCACCCACTAATATGGTAAGCTGCTTAATGTCCTCTAGTTCAATATGCTTTAGTGGACCAACATTCTCTATGATTATACATTCCTTCATTATGCACAATATTTGCTTTTGTGAATTATCGAATTAAAAATCATTTAACCAACTATCACCTGTTACGTCTCTCATTTCCATCAGTTTAGTTACAAACTCTTAAAAAAACTAAGTGTTATCAAAAAAAATAAATAATTGAGTATACAAATAATAAAAATAAAACTTATTAAATGCATTTTAAATATGTATCCCATCAACAATTACTTATCTCGGAAGATTACGATTACATTATAAAAATAACAATTGTTTTGCCATTCATAACCTAATCTTTTAATTGCAAAGATACACTTTTTATCTCGAAAAGTCAACATGAAATCATCTTTTCGCAAATAATTTAAGTAAAATTAGTCAAATCTATCCATTTATTTGACAAAAAGAACTTTATCTTTTGAAAAAAGAGTACCTTTGTACTACAAATCAAAAGTCAAAACAAAAATGATCCACCATCCAAACAAACATTTCAACACCTACAAGGAAGGTCTGGACCTGGAATTCCTTCGGGAGTACTGCATGGAGCATGGGGAGAGGCGCGTGATGGAACGCGGTGAGTCACTTGAGGAGGCAGGTGAGCCGGCACAGTGGGTAGCCTACGTGGAGAGGGGTTGCTTCAAGTATCTGGTACATAACGACGAGGAGGGCAAGGATTACTGCACGGGCTTCGCTTTCGAAGGCGAGTTCGTGGCAGACTACCCATACTGCATGACAGGCGATTTGTCAGAGGTTACCATCGAGGCGGATATGTCCTGCGTGGTGCACATTATCAAAGGCATAGATTTGCAGCGCATGTTCGACGAAGACATGAACAAGATGAATATCGGTTGGCAAATCATGTGCAACCTGTTCAAGATGGTCTATGCCCGAGATCTTGACCATTACCGCTACACCGCCCGTGGCCGCTACCGCAAGTTGCTAAACCGTTGTCCTCAGGTAGTGCAGATGCTTTCGCTGAAGGACATAGCCTCGTTTCTCAACGTTACGCCTACATACTTGAGTAAATTGAGAAAGGATATTACCTTCGGAGATAAAAGATGACACACGTTTTGGCTCAAAAACCATTATCTTGAGCCAAAATCCCACAGTATTTCTCAAACTAGTTTGATAGTTGCACCCTCGGCACCCGATTTCCGGGCCACGCCGGGGGATTTTTCATGCCTTTTTTAGTAAATTCGCGGCAAAAAACAAGCGAAGTGAACATGAAAAAACAAATCATCACTTTCATCCTCACCCTCATTTTGGGTGCAGTTACTGCACAGGCCGATGTAATCAAAGGCCGAGTATTAGATGCCGATACAGGCGAACCGCTGGAAGGAGCGGAAGTAGTGTTTATCGAGAAGGACACCAGATGGGGCGACGTACTCCAAACTACGATCAGAACCGACTCTGTAGGCAGGTTTCAGCGTGCCTGCGAGATGGAAATGTCGAAACTGACCATCACCGCGAGTTATTTCGGCTATCACAGCCAGACTGTGCAGCGGATGGGCAACAATGACCGCGACACGGTGATAATTGACGACTTCAGACTGAAGATGGACGAACACCTGCTGGGTGAGGTAACCGTGGTAGGCCGTGCACGTCGTTTCTTTATGCGAGGCGACACGGTGGTATTCAACCCCAGTGCATTCAAGACGCAGGACGGCGCAAGACTGTTGGAACTGATAGAGCAGCTGCCGGGCGTGAGCATCAATAATGGCAAACTGCTATGGAACGGCGAACCGCTGAAACTGATGATGAACGGACAGCAGGCGTTCAGCGAGGCCATGCTGACGAATCTTCTGCCTGTAGAGGCCGTGAAGGACATCAAAGCTTACAACAAGAAGAGCGACTTTGAGCAACATACAGGTGTGGCTGACGGTAAGGAAGAGCATGTGCTTGACGTGACCATCAAGCCCGACTTCATGGATAAAATATACGGCGATGCGGAGTTGAAGGGGGTTACCAGCAAGAATTATGCCGCGCACCTGCGGGCCATGAGGTTGAGCGAGACCGACCCGCTGATGCTGTATGGTCGTGTGGCTGACGACCCGACGAAAATAGACGCGATGACGATAAATGGTTCCAGTTCGTATGGCACAAACAATCCCATACGTCAGCAAATGGGAGCGATGGGATATATCCATCTGTGGAAACCCACGTTTAAAGCAGACAGACCGAGCTACTGGAGTATCAATGGTGGAGCCAACCACACTGACGAGCGGAGAGACAGTTGGGAAAACCGACAAACCTTCTTGCCCGGCACTTCGGCGACCGAAACCGACCAGACAAGCAGTGACTATCAGCACGGCCTGAAAATCCCCGTTGATTTCAGTTCCTTCCTCAATCTAAACTCGAACACGAAGCTGGATATTGACGCCAACATCACTTACAATCGAAGGCGCACCACAACGGAAAACAACCAGCGGACTTATGACCTTGCCATTCAAGATGCAATGACAAACGCTTCCGAATATCATTCACTGGCTACCGAGGAAGGTTTTTCTACAAACGTCAAGGCAAATTTAAGCTCGTTGCTCGGCAAGACCGAACTCGGAGCGTCAGTATCCTTGACATACGACAACATGAAGAGAGACGGTGAATCGACAGGCATCTATCAGTACTTCCAGAGTGGCACGACGCAAACCGACCGCCAGCACTATCACGCTCCCACCCACCGTCTCACTGCTGATGCCAGTTTACAAGCCCGCCATGCTTTTGGCAAGAATCTGTCTGCGATGGCCAGTTGGCAGACCACCTACAACAATAACTTCCGAGACGAGCAGCGCCATCGTGCCGATACGCTCGACACGGCCAACAGCCTTCGGCGAAATGATGACTCCTGGCGAAACACGCTCTGTTTGGAAGCGAATCTGACACAAGGCAAATTCAGCACCAAGCCTATGCTCGACCTCACTCATTGGCATGAGCAATCGGACTATCGCCGTGGAAGTCTCGACACGCTTGCCCGTCGTGACCTTCTGCTTGTCACGCCTAAATTGGATCTGACCTACCGACTACAGAAGCAGACCCGTCTTAACAGCTACATATCCTACACGTCCGACCGTCCCGACCTCATCGACTGTATCGGCTACCGCGACGACACCAATCCGCTCTACGTCACAATGGGCAATCCCGATCTCAAAACTTCCCACACGCTGAGTGCCAGCGTCGGCCTTTCTTCAATGCTCACACACGCCAATCAGGTATTGAATTTCTACGTGGATTACAGCAAGAATTATGCCCCCATCGGCACCATCATCCACTACAATTCCCAAACAGGAGCCTACCATGCCCAGAACCAGAATGTGCGTGGCGGTGAGCGTTGGGGGGCCAGCTTCAGCTACGAGCGCGACCTTGGTAGCGGCTTCCACATCAGGAACAGCCTCTCAGAGAGTTACGGCCAGTCATACGGAATTATGACGCTGGTGGATGATGCCACGGGTATCACCTACAATCGCCAACGCAGCAGCGACTTCTCCGACCAACTGCGACTGCAATATCGCAATGGCTCGCTTTTCCTGTTCCTCATGCAGAACTTTGCATGGCACCGCTACACCAATAGCGACCCCACCCAGCCACGACAAAACATCTATAACTATCGGGCCTCATTCACCTTTAGCTACAAATTGAAAACTTGGGAGTTTCAGTTCATCCCCGACTTCTTCCTCGACCGAGGCTATATGTCAGATGCAATGAATACCAATCGCTTCGTTTGCAATGCCCGCATCAGCTACCAGTTCCTAAAGAACAAAGCGAGCCTCGTCCTCTACGCCAAAGATCTCTTCAACCGCTCCACCAACAACTACAGCGATGTCACGGCAACCTCACGCACTGAGGGCGGCTCCTCGTTCTTGCACCATTACGTGTCATTCACATTCAATTATAAGTTTGATGCGAAAGCGGGGAAAAAGTAGCAACGATGTTTTATAATGTAGTTAATTGTGAATCCTCCCCACACCGTCATTAATCGTGGTGTGAGGGAAATTTATGTTTATTATTGGTTCAAAAACTATTCATTACTGGAGCTTTTTTATTAGTATCATCAAGTTTGGAAAATGGTCAAATTAGATAAGTCATATAGCCCAAAATCTGTCATAATACAAATCATGGAATCTGAAATAAGAAAATAATTCAATTTTTGCGTAGCGTTTTGAAATCTTTGGTGTATTATAAGTATGGAACGTCAAAAGTACATATCATTGGTGAAGGAACTGCGGCAAACGGCTGTGGGAAGAGCTTTGGCTTTGCTGAATGATAAGGAGGCGGCAGAAGATGTGGCAGGAGAAGTACTGTTGAGATTATGGGAAAGACACCAGGATTTACGCGACGATGCTGATAATGTGAGAC
>JAEEOB010000164.1 GCA_016284045.1 Bacteroidaceae bacterium | reverse complement strand
GTGTTGACTGCGCGTTCTGTTCACAGCCATCCCCCCCAAAAAAATAATGACGGTGAAGCGCAGTATCAGGCTGAAATCTTAAAACTTAATACTAAAAACTTTTTTCTTTCATTTTTTTTTTCTAACTTTGAAAAAAGTTTGGAAATATATGATTCGGTTCTTCGTGCATTATGGCATGCATTTATTGGCACCGGCTCTTTTCGCTTTATTTTTTCGTAAAGGGAGAAGACTGAATGCTTATCTCATCATGTTAGCTACCATGCTTGTTGATTTTGACCATTTTCTGGCTGATCCTGTATTCCATCCCTATAGACTTAGTATTGGATTTCATCCCTTACATTCTTATCCGGCTATTGCGCTTTATGTAATTTTTTGTTTTTTACCTTACGAAAAGTTGAATTGGCCATGGTGGTTACGGCCTGTTGGTATAGGATTGACTTTTCACATGATTACCGACCTTCAGGACTTTTACCTCTGGGTACCTCATTAATTTGTCCTTAGACTATCAATTATCGTTTCATAATATTATATAATTATGTTATATAATTATGTTATATAATCATTTTATATACCTATACTTATCTTTCTTTAAAGTACATTCACTATTCTCTTTTTCACTAAAAAGAAAATTCGTGATATTTAAATATCTAAAAAGCAAATAAACCGTAACTCTTTAAATCGTAACTCTTTAAATCGTAAACCTTTAAACGTAAATCTTTCAATCGTAAATTTTTCAATCGTAAATTTTTCAATCGTAAATCTTTAAACGTAAATCTTTAAATCTTAAATTTTTAAATCGTAAATCTTTAAATCTTAAATTTTTAAATCGTAAATCTTTAAATCGTAAATAAAACTTATGTTTAGTGGAATTGTAGAAGAATTTGCAACGGTCGTTGCAATTAATAAAGACAGAGAGAACATCGATTTCACATTGACATGTTCATTTGTGAATGAGTTGAAAATCGACCAGAGTGTGGCTCATAATGGGGTCTGCCTCACTGTCGTTAAAATCGAAAACGGCAATTATGTTGTGACTGCCATGAAAGAAACTCTCGATAAATCCAATCTCGGATGTCTGAAAGTGGGAGACAAAGTGAATGTCGAACGGTCCATGATTATGAATGGAAGACTCGACGGACATATCGTTCAGGGACATGTCGATCAGACTGCCATCTGCACGGATAAAGTAGACCAGAATGGAAGTTATACTTTCACTTTCAAATATAAATTCGATAAGGATATGGCACGTAGAGGGTATATCACTGTCGATAAAGGCTCTGTAACTGTCAACGGGGTCAGCCTGACTGTATGCAACCCGACTGATGACTCGTTTCAGGTTAATATCATTCCTTACACCTTTGAAAACACCAATTTCCAAGATATCGAAGTGGGAACCAAGGTGAATATTGAATTTGATATTATCGGGAAATATATCGCCAGGATTGCTTATTTTGCCTGAATTTGACGATTGTTTTTTTATTTGTATAACCTGTAAAAAGATTTTTATGAAAAAATTGCTTTTTTTGCTTATTTTGCTTTCTGCCGGGATCTCTGTAAAAGCACAAAGCATGAAAATGGTTGTCGACGCTAAAGGAAATGTGGTTGGACGTTATGTGCGTACCAATGCGAATTCGTTTACTGTCGATGTACAGGACACATACGATGTGCCTAAGAAAGGTAACAGGGTGGTCACGTTTTATGCTTCAAAAGGACAGGGTATTGTCTATAGGAATCAAGACAGAACTGGGAATATCAATGTCCGCAAAGGACCGTCACTTCGTAATCCTGTAATCACACAGATTCCGGAATTCGATGGGGTGCCGGATACTTATCCTTGCCTTGGTAAAGTCAACGGCTGGTATAAAATCAAAATTGATGGCCGTGTGGGATATGTAAGACAGGACATGGCTGAATGGGACGGCATGGACACTTTCTGATAGCAGGAGGGGTTATAGTAAGTCTATGTATGTCTTCAGACGACGATAGAACGGGTGGTGACAGAGCGTGCTGGCATCTCCTATGATGATTAGTTTCATGCGGGCACGCGTCATCGCTACGTTCATACGCCGCAAGTCATTTAAGAAGCCGATATTTCCCTGGTCATTGCTACGGACTAGAGATATGAGGATAATGTCGCGTTCCTGACCCTGAAAACCATCTACGGTGTTTATGGAAATGGAGGAACGGAAAAGCTTGAATTCTGAACGTTTGCTTACAAGACGACGAAGATACTGGGTCTGAACCTTATAGGGGCTGATGATGCCTACGTCAAAACGGTCATCTAGAAATCGTTGCTTGCCTATTTTTTCTATATAATTGGTCAATGTTTTTAATGTCAGCTCTGCTTCGGATTTGTTGATTCTCCCATAGTTGGAACCGACAAACGATTCTTTGTAGTCGGGAGTAGTGCTGTCTGACTCCTCATCATTTTCGACTGCAGGCAGAGATGAGGTGTCAATCCATTCTATAGACCTGTCATAATCTAATAATGAACGGTTTTTAACGCTGGGGGATGCCTCAACAACTCCATCGTAAAACCAATTCGATGAAAAACGCATAATCTGTTCATTCATGCGGTACTGAATTGTCAACATAGTCACACAGGAAGGTACATGTTCAACAATTCGTTCCATCAGAGTTTTCCCTAAACCGCCTTTTTGAGCATCATAGCATTTGATGGTTGGAGGCAGTTGCTGATGATCACCAGCCAATACCACTCGATGACAACGGCGGATGGCTATCCAGCAGGCTGGTTCTAAGGCTTGAGCTGCCTCGTCGATAAACAGGGTGGAGAACTTCTTGCCTACTAATAATTTGCTCGAACTTCCAACCAAGGTACACGCTACCACACGGGATTCGTCGAAAAGGGTGCTGCTTATCCGCATCTCCAGCTCATTGGCACGATCACGAAGACGGGAGAGTTTCTGATGTATGGATTCACCTTTTTTGCGGTGTTCACGTAGCTCACGGATCATTTTGCGAATTCTCCATAAATCAGGGTAGTCGGGATGCGATTCGAATTTCCGCTCGTAGGTGAACGACAGCATCTTGTCATTCACACGGGTGGGGTTGCCAATTCGCAACACTGGAATGCCATGGTCAACTAGCTTCTCGCTTATCCAATCCACTGCCATGTTGCTTTGAGCACAAACCATTACTTGAGTCTCCCGTTTCAGTGTTTCATAGATGGCTTCCACTAAAGTCGTGGTTTTACCTGTTCCGGGAGGACCGTGAACCACCCAAACATCTTTCGACATCAATACCTCGTTTACGGCACGTTCTTGAGACTTGTTCAACCAGGGAAAAGTCTGGGGGTTGAAGGTGTGATGCGATGTACAGTGCTGACCGGCAAAGATGTCGCGAAGCTCGGACAGACGGTTTCCTTTTGATTTCAATACGTCATTCAGTGCATGAAACATGCAACGGTAGCTTGTTTCGTCAAAATATAGTTGAACACCTAAGGTGGTGCAGCGTTGGAGGTCTAGAATGAATTGGGAAGAAGGAACTACTACCACCATGCGGTCACCATCAACGTATGAAATTGTGCAGGGGTGAGGTAGATAGGTCGGCTTGACCGAATCGCCATCCTGATCTGCATTGCTGGTGGTGAAAAAAACAACGGGTTTACCATATTCAAAATGATGGTCTATGTCTTGAGGACTAGTTTGCTTTATTTCAACGACTAGTTGGTTGAGTGAGTTGTAATAACTGCGGCAGGCAACAACTGGATACCAGCATATACCACGTTTCACTTTTCTGCCGACACTCATCTTTGAGGTTTCAACACGGTATTCCTCCTTCTCATTTTCATATTCCTGAGTGAGAAGTCCGTAAAGACGCTGAATTGGGAGTATTGAGTTTTCCATGTTGGGTGAAAGTGGGTCAGGTAAGCGGATTCATAATTACGACTGCATCATACATCATCTGAAATTTATGAATGTCGATCCCTAAGATCTTCAATGTTTTTGCGGCATCAACAAACATGCGTTTGAACCGCTTCTGCCAATCACCGCTACGGTCAATCACATGATACGCTGAACTGTATAGGCTGTAAGCTGCCTCCATGTCGCCGTCAAGATAATAGATGTTGGCAAGGTTGATGTTGTATTGGGCACTATCCGGCTTTTCTGTAAGTATTGATTCGTATATCGATTTTGACTTTTCACGGCTGCCAGTCATCAGCAGACAATAAGCCAGATTCTCTTTCACTTCTAAAGACTCTTCGTCTAAATAATTCAATTTGTATAGCAAGGGTAGGGCATCTGAATACCGATTGTCTTTTAACTGGCAGTCAACTTTCCGCTTCAGATAGTTCAGATTCTCTTCGTCGGCCGCTATCAGCAGGTCGTAATAAACTTCTGCATCAGAATAGTTTTTTTGATGATACATCAGTTGGGCTAAATGCTTAAGCGTCCATTGAGAACCAGGATTCAGTGTGTAGGCGGTCGTGTAGCTGTGAATGGCATTTTCTATATCTCCACACTTCTGCTGACAAAAACCGATTTTCTGCCAGATTGTGTCTTGTTCTTCAATCGCCTCTGGATGTAAAGCGTCAAACATCTTCAATGCGTCACTATATTGCTCCTTGCGCATGAAAAACTCTGCAAGAGATAACAAATTATCATGAGATTCCAGAACCGCACTCAGTGTTGATGTCTCAAGAGGGGTGAAAGAGGGGGCATCTTTGCTGAAAGGATTATCGAATTGGGGATGATATGGGTAACCAATGAAGAAACGGTAGAGGTCGTGAATATAATAACGGCTGTATTCTCTGTCTTTGGGAGTCATTGATGTCATTTCTTTTACCTGCTCTCGAAGTTCGTCGTCTCCCATCTGTTTGCTTATGTTCTTGTCCAGCATCTGCTGACCCGCGGTGCCTATCCTGTCTATCATAAATGAGAATGAATAACGGTCGCTGTTGCAGAAGGGAGCTGTCTCAAGCAAACTCATGAAGGTCTTGGTCAGGCTGTTTTCTTTGCCTAATCGGTCTATGATGGAGATGATGTCAGGATGATCAATGGAAAAGGGCATGAACCAGTTGCCCGTTTGACTGAAGAACGGACCGTTTTTCATGTGGATGAAAGTACTCATCTGAACATCAGCGCCTTCCATTTGAAGTTCTGCCATTTCATGGATCTTCTTCTCGGCCACGTCGTCGAGCGAACCTTTGTGCCATTCCGGGTTCTCACCGTTCTGAGTCAGATATTCATCAATCTCCTCGATTCCATATTCTGTACGATGGAATTTCCCGCTTTCCAATAGGGTGGGGATAATGTCGTTCTGCATCTTGGCACTCACCTGATCGGTCAGCTTGCTGTATTCTAACTGCATCAGAATTAAATATATGTCATCCGAAAATCGGGGATTATCTAATGCAAGCGACAAGCGTGAGCTTACCTTGGGATAGAGGTCAATGCAACTGTCGTAACAACGGAGGGTTAGCAATATGCCGACGGCGGAACGCATACGCGTTTCGCTTAAATCCATATCATAACCGTCAAACAGAATCATCAGTTTGCGTTCGTCGAACATTTCAAGAAGAGAGAGCGTCACACTGCTGACAAAGAGACTTTTGTCATAGTCTGTCAAACTGTCCGACTGCAACAGGTGGAGGCCAGTCTCATAATCTATGCTCTGCCACTGGTCGGAAGTCCATACCTGATTGAATAAATTCAGCAGGTGGGTCTGATGGATCTGGCTTGTTTCTAGCATGTCATGTGTCTGGATTCGTTCCCGTTTGTTGGGATTCGATTTCAAGGCGGTCAATCGGGTACGGCTCGCCTCTATGTTTGAGTATAGCGACTGAAAGGAAGGGCCATTGACTGCGATTCTGTATGTCTGGGAGTATTTGTCGGAAGGACGGTTTTGAATATGTGACAAACGGGCTGAACGAAAACCGGTTTGATAACATTGGCGGACAAGGTCAAGATAAATCTTGCCTGCATTGGGGTCATCAACTCCCTTAACCATGTATTGAAGCATCGTAGAATAGGTTGTCATGGTTTGAGAAAGGTTGTCATTCAGTTCGTAATTGTCGGTCTTCGACAACATCGACTGGAGTTTGCTGAACAATTCCTGTAAGTTCCTTGTTTTAAACGGTACGCTCATTTTGATTTTTTTTATTCTCTGGTTCTGCTCAAAAAAGATATCGGTTTTTAACTATACGCAATAATAATGCCTTAATGATTTTTTTGAACTTAATTTAAAGGGAGGTTCTAAACATTATGTCGGAGTGATTTTTTATTTTATGTGTGTGAATATCCATGGCATGAAATTTACTTTTCACTTTTCACTTTTCACTTTTCACTTAAATATATTGTTACTCTTTAATAAATTCTTTATTGATGATGTCCTGTTTGCTATGCTTGCCTAAGAGATTCCGGCTGCGGCTCCATGAACGGCAGGTGGATAATGAACCTTCCGACACCGGCATAGTGTGTGGAAATGGGGAAATCCCCAAAACGCTGTCTGGATATATCGTTGTAATATTAAGCAAGCCGAGAAGCTCCTTGATATGTGTCCGCCGGTTTTTGTTTATGTAATCTACAGACTGGTTATATGCATTCAGGAGTCTGTATATGTCTGGCCTTCGGCGGTTGATGACTGAATCCCTGAAGACCACGGCATACATCTTGTCCATGCTTTCGACAGATAACATGGAGGTCAGACGGCGGCATCCGTGCTTAACTGACATACTTGCCCATGGTTCAGGAAGGATAGCACCGTCATACTCGTTTTGAAGCAACATGCCATAACGGATAGGTAAGCTGTTGATTTGTGGCTTGTTTATATCTGTGCTTGCAAGACGGGCATCAGATAGAATTCTGTCTGCATACATGTCAACGACTGAGTTGCGGGTGATACTCACTATTTTGTCTTTCAAGTTTTTTACATCAGATATGCGGGATTGACGAGACACAATGACAGAAAGATGGACATCTCCGCCAAATACAGCGCTTACTTTTTCACCCCGACTTTCCATTACTGACAATTTTACCAAATCAATCATCACGCAGTCAACCACACCGTTCATAAATGCAGTGTCAGCATCCATCGAGGCATCATATAAATAGGTGCGGAGCTTTAAACCGCAGGAGTCTGCTATCCCATAATGCTCTGCTACTAAGAACGGAAGACATTCTGATGTGGGAATCAAGCCTATCTTTAGGTAGGTGCTGTCGGCTATAGGACGTTCAACTGTTTTTTCAGGTTCCTGATGAAGTGAATAGAAGAAAATTCCGCCAGCAAGCAGAAAGAACAGGAGTGTCAAAATTACTTTTTGTTTCATCTCTTAGAGGGTGAAAAAGGACAACCCGTCCGTATGGGGAGTGGGTCGTCCTTTTAGGTTGTGTATGAACGGGTAGATGAATAGCCTTAACCTTGAACGGCTGCAATTCCTGGAAGAATCTTGCCTTCGATTGCCTCAAGAAGGGCACCACCACCTGTTGAGATGTATGACACTTTGTCCTCAAGACCAAACTTGTGAACACATGCCACGGAGTCACCACCGCCAACTAAAGAGAATGCACCTTCAGCGGTTGCTTCTGCAACAGCCTCACCTACTGCACGGGAACCGGCTGTGAAGTTGTCAAACTCAAACACTCCGGCAGGACCGTTCCAAAGGATGGTCTTTGCACCCTTAATGGCCTCTTTGAATTTCTCACGGGTCTCAGGACCGGCATCCAAGCCTTCCCATCCTTCAGGAATGGCGTTAGAAGGGCATACCTTCTGATTGGCGTCGTTGGCAAATTTGTCTGCGATAACAGAGTCTGTGCCAAGCACAAGCTCTACGCCGTTCTTCTTGGCTAACTCCTCAACACCAAGTGCTACATCAAGCTTGTCAAGCTCTACGATAGAGTTGCCAATCTTGCCGCCGTGAGCTTTTGCGAATGTGTAGGTCATTCCACCACAGAGAATAAGCTTGTCAACTTTGCCAAGCAGGTTCTCGATGATACCGATTTTCGACGATACCTTTGAACCGCCCATGATGGCTACGAACGGACGTTTGATGTTAGAAAGCACATTGTCAACAGCAGTCACTTCCTTCTCCATCAGCAGACCGAGCATTTTGTTGTCTGCGTCGAAGTAGTCGGCGATTACGGCCGTTGAGGCATGGGCGCGGTGGGCTGTACCGAATGCGTCGTTCACATAGCAGTCTGCGTATGAGGCCAAGGTCTTGGCAAAATCCTTCTGACTTGCTTTCATTGCTTTCTTTGCATCGCCGTAGGCAGGGTCTTCCTTGTCGATGCCAACTGGCTTGCCTTCCTCTTCAGGATAGAAACGGAGGTTCTCAAGAAGCAGAGCCTCACCTGGCTTCAGAGCCGCTGCCTGCTCACCTGCCTTGGCGCAGTCAGGAGCAAACTGAACGGCAACGCCTAATTTCTCTGATACTGCGTCAACTATCTGGGACAGAGACATCTTTGGGTTCACTTTGCCCTTCGGCTTGCCCATGTGCGACATGATAATCAAAGAACCGCCTTCCTCGAGGATCTTCTTCAGGGTCGGCATCGCACCCCGGATGCGGGTGTCGTCTGTTATCTTACCGTTTTCATCGAGTGGCACGTTGAAGTCAACGCGCACAATTGCCTTCTTGCCGGCAAACTTGTAATCGTTAATTTTCATAATTCAGTTTTGTTATTGGGTAATGAACTAATTTTATGCAAAGTTACGAAAAAACGAGAGCAATACAAAGAAGAAACGAAGTTTTTTCTGTGTATTGCCGAGTGAAAGTAGCTTCGGCGTAGCCAAATTCTAAAAAAACAAGAATATGAAAGAATCTATAATCAAGAATTTGTAAATAATATCAATACAGAGTAAATACACTTTTCACTTTTCACTATTCACTATTCACTATTCACTATTCACTTAAATTCTCTTCTTCTTAAATTCACCACATACCTCCTGCAATCCGCATACCTCACACTTCGGCTTCCGTGCCTGGCATACATACCGTCCGTGAAGCAGCAGCCAATGGTGGGCGCGGGGAATCACATCGTCAGGAAAGTATTGGGTCAGTGTTTTCTCCACGGCGTAAGGTGTCGTCGCTTTGGGGCTTACCAGCCCTAAACGGTGGCTCACGCGGAAGATGTGGGTGTCAACGGCAAAGGCGGCTTTCTGCCATACGACCGACTGAATCACATTGGCTGTCTTTCTCCCGACACCGGGGAGACGTACCAGCTCCTCTAAGGTCTGGGGAACTTCACCGCCAAAGTCTCCAACCAGCATCTTCGACATTCCTGACAGATGACGTGCCTTGCTGTTTGGATAGCTGACACTTTTTATATGTTCATAAATCTCATCAATACTGGCTAACGACATGCTTTCTGCAGTGGGATAGGACCGGAACAGTGATGGGGTCACCATATTTACGCGTTTGTCTGTGCATTGGGCAGATAAAATCACGGCCACAAGCAGCTGAAACGGATTCTCGTAAACTAACTCCGTTTCCACCTCCGGCATTGTCTGCTCGAAATATTTGATTACTTTCCTGTATAATTCTGATTTTTTCATTTTGTAGGATAAAGATATCTGATTCAAATTCGCATATTTCTGTTAATGTAGGTAAAGTAGAGACTCCCCGTGGGGAACTCAGCACAGAATCGATTGATAATCGATTGTGGGATGAGGTGGTGCAGCACTCGGCTTGTGCGAGCCTAGGAACGCAGGCGAAGCAGAAGACGTTAAGTGCAAAGGTGGGGTCTAAATAAAACCGTACAAAACTCTTGTCACCTTTTCTTTTTCTGATTAACTTTCAAATCTCAAACGTCTGCTAAAAACTAATAAATTAACCTGCATGTAGTGTTGATTGCTCTTCAGAGCGTAAGTCAACTAAAAAGGCTGCGCTAAGCACAGCCTCTAATTCTAATAACCAAAAACAGTTAACCAAGGTAGGTTTTCAGCAGTTTACTGCGGGAACTTACGCGAAGGCGACGTATCGCTTTCTCCTTAATCTGACGGACGCGCTCGCGGGTAAGATTGAATTCATCGCCAATTTCCTCTAACGTCTTTTCCTGACCGCCTATGCCGAAAAACATGCAAATGATGCTCTTCTCGCGAGGAGTCAACGTGTCTAATGCACGGTCGATTTCTTTGGCTAAGGATTCATTTACCAATGTGCGGTCTGCACTCGGAGAATCGTCGTTCACCAATACGTCCAACAGGCTGTTGTCTTCACCGTCAACAAACGGAGCGTCAACGCTGATGTGACGACCTTGCTGCTTCATCGTGTCGGCTATCTTCTCAACGGGGATTCCTAACTGGTCGGCTATCTCATCGGGAGAAGGACGACGCTCGTTCTCCTGCTCGAATTTGTTTAAAGCCTTGCTGATTTTGTTGAGTGAACCAACTTGATTCAACGGCAAGCGCACTATGCGGGCCTGTTCTGCCAATGCCTGAAGGATAGACTGACGTATCCACCACACTGCGTAGCTGATGAATTTGAAACCACGCGTCTCGTCGAATTTCTCTGCCGCTTTTATCAAGCCCAGATTACCCTCGTTGATGAGGTCCGGCAAGCTTAAACCCTGATTCTGATACTGCTTTGCAACAGATACCACAAATCGGAGGTTTGCACGCGTGAGCTTCTCCAATGCGCGACGGTCGCCTTGTCTGATCCTGCCTGCTAACTCTACTTCTTCTTCAACTGAAATTAAGTCCTCACGACCGATTTCCTGCAAGTACTTATCCAACGACTGGCTCTCACGGTTCGTGATACTTTTCGTAATCTTTAACTGTCTCATTCTTGACTCCATATAAAACATACAAAATTACTGAAAATTTTTC
>JAEEOB010000163.1 GCA_016284045.1 Bacteroidaceae bacterium | reverse complement strand
CATAAATATGATCATTCCCTTTGAATACTTGAACAATCTGATCGGCAAATGTATCGTTACACTTATGATTATCGACATAAAGGAGTGATGTGATTTGAGGGAAACGTTTGGCTAAATGTGTCATTAGTGCCATAGCCTGTTCTTTCTCCTGTTCGTTTTCCATTCTGAACTGAACAAGCAGCATCAGTTCTCCCATGTTAGAGTTACGAATCATCATGCTTCTGAGCAGACCCTTATTTAATCTCAAGTCGTAGAAAGTCAACTGATTGTCAAGCGCATAGTCTCTGATATTATTCCTAATCAAATTGTTGATATTATCCATCAGATGACACTCCTGAATATCAAGAATTTTATCGAAAGCCCCAGTTATATGGAATCCGAGGGCATCCATGGACTCAAATTTCGTGTCGCTCTGAATCTCCTCTTCCGTCAGCCACCTTTTGTTAGAGAATCCAAACTCCAGCTTATTGCGATATTCGCTTGTTTTCTTACTGCCCAAAATAGGACTGACTTCAGGCAGATCGATTTTCCCGATTCTGGTAAGATTGTCAATAACCTGCTGCTGTTTCGCCTTGATTTGCTCTTCATAAATGAGTGTCTGCCACTTACATCCTCCACAGACCCCAAAATGAGGACAAAAAGGCTGTTGTCTGAGATTAGACAAGAGATGGAATTTAACAGCCACTCCCTCCATATAGCTGTTTTTCTTCTTTGTCACCTTAATGTCGATGACATCGCCTGGAACGACGAAAGGAATAAACACGACCTTATCATCGACTCTGGCAATAGCCTTGCCCTCAGCAGCAACTGCTTCAACGGTGATCTTCTCAAAAACAGGAAACACTTTTTTTCTATTCATTTCTCTACATTATTATTATCATCCTGTTTATCCTCACACACCACATTTGCATAAAAAAGAGCATGAGGCAGAACCTTTGTAATAAAAATGATGGTACACAAAACAGAGGAAAAAAACAGAATCAATAAAGTGATGATTGAAAAATATCCAGGAATATCAACCGCATCTCCCTGTAGTCTGCTAAGTGTGGCAGAATGCTGCATAATAGAGATGACATACGCCGGTGCGAGCAAAAACACCGCCATTACAATGATAATAACGTTAATCATCACATCTAGCGCAAACAAACGTCCCCATTTTTTCCATCCCAGCGCATATCCCTTTTTGAAATCACTCCAAATTTGGCTATTGTTTATCATCATGACATTCAGAGCCATTATTAATGGTACATAGAATATGACAAAAAGGATGGCAAAAAAAGTAAACACAATCAGTGAGACAGGTGAGATGCCATAATGCTGCTGTGGAAAAGCATCATCAGCAGAAAACAAGTTAATCAAGGAAGACTCAATTAAAGAAATGCACACTAAGCCAGCCGCAGCGATTCCAAAAATAATGAAAGCCACCAGTGTTTTCTTTCCGAATTCCTTATTGTAAATGTATTTATATCCAATACTGAAAATATTCAATCGCTCTTTATAAACATCCACACATCTATAGGCAAAAGCCGTAAGCAAAATAATAGGAATCAGAAGAACGCAAATCATTAAACCATACAAAACAGCGTTTTCGCTGACAGATATTTCCAGTTCGGCATTACAAAACACAAAAGTAACTGCTGTAATGCATAAAGCAGCCAAAGCTATAACCGGAAGAGCCAGTTTAATGATTTTCCAAAACCTGTTAGAAATCAGACTAATTCCATCAGACACACATTTTCCTATGGTTCTTTCCTTGAAAAAAGGCTCATTCCATGCAGATTTATTATTGTCAGAATTATCCATGATAATAATAGAATAAAAGAAGACGAGAAGATGAGAAGACGAAAAGACAAAAGGTTAGTTCCGTTTATGAATCCACATCAAATTCCAAAACTCGTCCATCAATTCAAAAAAATAATTATGTTTATCATTTAACCACCTCATACAGAGTAATCGTGGAAATAAAAAAGAATCAGTCCGTGATTTTGCACGAAATTTCCTGCAAATTTAGCAAAAGGATGATGAAGAACAAAATAAAGTCGGTTGTTTTTTTCGACAATCGGATTATTGTTGCAAAAAAAATGAAATAAGCTGGTATTATTAACGTGATATACCATTTTTTGTAGTGCCAAAGAGTCAAAAAAAAGTGACAAATTTTGTTTTTTGGTCATATAATTGTAAATTTGCAGGGAAAAAATCCATCGCATCAGCCGACCTCGTTGATAGTTCGCTTTATGCTTTATGGTATATCTAATTCAAAAATCACCAAATGAATTCATCAGACACAATACGTTGGGGTTTTATAGGCTGCGGTGAGGCCACTGAGAAAAAGAGCGGTCCCGCCTTTTCCTCAGTAGAAGGCAGCCGTGTGGTAGCCGTCATGAGCCGCAATGAAGAGAAAGCCCGTTCCTACGCCCGTCGTCATGGTATAGACCGATATTACAGTGATGCCCAGTCTTTAGTGTCAGATGGAAGCGTGAATGCCATCTATATCGCCACTCCCCCCTCTTCACATGCCACCTTCGCCATCATGGCAATGCTTGCAGGCAAGCCTGTATATATAGAGAAGCCAATGGCAGCGAGCTACGAGGAATGCCTTCGAATCAACCGCATTTCCAAGCTTACGGGCGTCCCTTGTTTCGTGGCATATTACCGCCGTTATCTCCCCTATTTCATGAAAGTGAAAGAGATTGTTGAAAGTGGCGAGATAGGAAAATTATTATCCGTACAATTACGTTTTGCAGTTCCTCCCCGTGAGCTAGATTACAACACCTCTAACCTTCCCTGGCGTCTTCAGCCCGACATAGGCGGTGGCGGTGGCTATTTCTACGACCTAGCCCCTCATCAGATAGACCTGCTTCAGCACATCCTTGGATCAAACATCATAGAGGCAGAGGGTTTCCACAGTAACATGGCAGGTTTATACGCTGTTGAGGACACGATAAACGCCTGCTTCAAGTTCGACAACCGAGTGACTGGTTCAGCAAGCTGGTGTTTTGTGGCTTACGAATCAGCGCGAAGCGACAGAATCGAGATTGTCGGTGATAAAGGAACAATTGGTTTCTCTGTGTATGACTATACCCCAATAGTCCTAGACAACCATAATGGTCATAAGGAGATTGTAGTAGTAAATCCCTCATACGTTCAGCTCCCTTTGATAACCGCTGTGATTCATCATCTTCAGGGTAAAGGTCACTGCGAATGCGATAATATCAGTTCGACATCTGTGAACTGGGTGATGGATAAGATTTTAGGGAAATTCAAACTATAGAAGTCTGAAAAAAAGAAGACAAGAAGACGAATTATATTTACGATTTACAGATTTACGATTTACTATTTATTTGAGTATTTAGACATTTTGTTATTTAAGAATACGAAAAGGCTAGAAGACGAGAAGATGAAACAATTGTAATTAACAAGGGATTGTAGAGAAGATTATTCAGGCTGAATGAACCCAGCACTGATCCATTGTTTGAGCAATTCTTCTGCATCTTTAGAAGCCTGTACCTGATCCACCTCATAAAGATCGAGCAGCACATTTATCATGTCGTTGACAGTGAAGTCTTTCCCGACCACTGCGTTCCAAATATCCGCAGCCGACTCATTCAAACTGATTACTTTTGTGAAATCAATGTTCTCCAGTCCGTGGGCAATAATAATATGTTCGCCACAGATAGTTCTTAATTCAAAACCATGTTTAATTCTCATATATTTTAGTTTTTAGTTTATAGTTTTGTAGTTTATAGTTTTTCACAAGCGTCTTCGGGCATCGAGCCCTCGACACTTGGCGCGGTCGGGACGACCACGCCCCCAGCCGATGTCCTTTCGGGCTGCATAAGTTTTTTGAGTGGGGGGCTACACTATGAATTTTAATGTTTCCATCGATTAGGGAGTTCGTGTCTCCAAAGCAGCTTATAGAGAGCCAACTGATATCTTCTCATGAAAAGCGTGTGAGTCCACCACCAGGAGTATATTGCCCAACGTTTGGAGGTGGTCAAATCGTAAATCTTATTGTTTTTCCGGACTTTTACGCAAATCGCTCTGACATTCTTAAGTTTACAGCTCTCAGTGCCTACAGGATTCCCATCGCCCCGGAGTGTGACATCAGCTTCCGGATTATCACATAAACCTTTGATTTTTTGTCCGTTGACAGTTATGGAGTCGATACGATGTAGCACAAAATGCTTGTCTTCAATTTCAGCGAGCACCACATCCCCTTTCTTTAATCCCTTGGGCAGAAGTAAAAAACCATGATCCCTGTCGCTTTCAAGGAAAGGCCTCATGCTGTTTCCTCTTAGTTTCAGAATGACGGGCTTGGTATCGCTGAGATATTCACAAATCAATGGTATCCACTTTTCATTAGGGAACTGGTTAGAATGAGCCAATTCCTGTTTAATCCGCAGTTTCTCCCTTTGAAGGCTTCTTTTTCTTACAAGATAGAAAACGACGGCAATCAAAATCAAAAACGCAAAGCCCAAAAAGACGTACATCATTATTTAAATGGGAGTAAAAGTGGAAGTAAAAGTGGAAGTAAAAATGGAAGTAAAAGTGGGAGTAAAAATGGTAACAAATGAACCTATAGTTCGTAGAAGACAGTATGGAGAGAAAGTTCGCAGGGGAAAATTACGAAAGCTGAATATCTCTTCGGATGGTGCTGAATGAAAGTCTGACCGCTTCTTCATCAGGGAGATTCTCAAGGAGATAGGCAGGTACCGTCTCTATGACCTTGGTCACAGTGTCGCAGATGCCCGAGTAAATTCTCTTATCCCATTTCATAATGGAGCAACTTGGCAGAATAGACGCGAACGCCTCTATGACGGTTTCCCTTCTGATTTTGTTATACGGTGCCTGTTTGAGTTGTGTGATAGCCCCTATAGGAGCCTGTACGTTTCTATAGCAAGGCGTTTTCCCGCTCCAAGGAGACCCGAACACCGTAGGTGTCCCATCGACAACTCTGATGATAGGGTTGTCGTCATTCATAAGATCTGTGTCTGGAATATATTTAAGCCAGTTGGATGTGTGTGTGCTTTTACCGGTTCCACTGACTCCAAGAAAGGGATAGCCTACGCCATTTTCCCTGACCACGGAAGCATGAATGAGCAGTGTGTCTTTGTCAGCAGCAGCAAATGCCATGGTCATCATTAGTGCGTTGTTGATGCCGAATTGCCTCATATAGAAATCACCGTTTAATGCGATTCTGACGTTTGCGAAGTCATGAGAAGCATCGAGCAGACAGCATTGTCTTTTAAAATAGTCGCTAATTCTAATTTCGTAAGAGCCGTCTTCTCTGATATAGACCCCGTTGTTGTTGCCCCCGGAATCAAACTGTCCGATTTCCTTCCCTGTGGTTTCAGGTCTGAATTTATCATCGACAACCATCCGGAACAGCAGTTCAGAGTCATCGACTTCTGTCTCAAAGGGGTTGCTGGATTCAAGCAGTTTGTCGTTGTTGATACCCCCTTCGGCGAAAATCACCTGATATGCATGTCCACCGACCTTATATTGTTTAATCATAGATAAGCTTATTGATTCGAGTTCAACTGATTCGTCAGATATTCGGGCAATTTAAAAGTAAATTTCTGGGGGTCAACGACAATAAGGTCTTTATATCCCTTGTCGAGGTATCTTCTCCTTAACTTATAGGCATATTTCTGTGCTTTTGCCCGCTTAACACTGTAGAAAACGCATGTTGTCTCATAGACCAGCCCAAGCTGTCCCTCCAGATATTCACGGAACTGCAGGCTGAAATCGGTTCTACCGGGGAGGAAATTCGTTTTCGGGTCGAGTCGAAGTCCTTGAATCGGTGTGATTTCTGTAAGATAGATGGTAGAGTCGTTGAAGTTGGTGCCGACTCCAAAGATATAAATCACATCTTCTTCCGATACGGGTTTTATCTTGCTTTTTGCTCTTTCCCGTTTCCAGAATTCTTTTTCAGCCTGTTTTTCAAGTGCCATTTGTTTTCTTCTAGCGTTGATTGAGTCTTTCAACATTTGCCTGTCGGCTTTACTGAGTTTACGTTGGCTGATGTCGTAATTCTCTTCTTGTGAAAAAGCGTCAAACGAGCAAGCTAAAAGAAAGAAAGCTGTTATAAACAGGCGAATCATCTTATTCATTGTTGAAAAAATTTACAAGTTATAGTTAAACTGGCGGGATACTGATGAAGACAAGAAGTCAAGAAGACAAGACGATTGTCTTACTTATCTATCTTATTCACTCATGATTCGATTAGTAATACCAAGTTATTATTCAATTTGGACTAAAAATCATGCAAAGTTACAAAAATAAAAGGAGAAATCCGCAAGAAAGGGTAAAAATGGCAAAGAGGTGATGAATAATTTAGAAAAATTCACAAAAAAATGGTTTTGTATCAAGTATTCTGCGATATTATTATTTTTAACTAAATTATATATTAGAAAGGGTAGCTTCTATATAAAAAAATTATTATAGCCCCCTTTTGTTTACCATTGGCAATGAGGAGTTCTCTCAAAATGTGTCGAAAATCCCGATTAAGCAAATTCACATTGCAAGTTGTTTGACTGATAAGAGGTGAAGACTCCGATCTTCACCAAGTAATAAAGAAACTGAATCGTAGAATGGCATGACATAGTAAGCATTTATTACGACGAATGCAATGGTTGTGAACGAGTGATTCAGAAAAAATTCTGCCGTCCAACATTCGGAGACTTCGGTTCCTAAAAGACGTGTTTCGGAGAGGTTTCGGCAACGTTGTTCATTACAGGTTTCAATTAAGCCACCACACGGGGAATTTTGGTAGGGTAGAATGAATGTGGGATTGTAAAAGGCTCGGGATGACAGTGTATGGTGAAGATTCCAAAAGAATTCATAAACAAAGCGGGATGATTTTAGTCAAAAAGGGCATCAAACAATTAAATGATGTTAAATAATTAGTATTGTATTAAAATTTTCAATAAAAAAATGTGGTCAAACGAAAAATTTTCAGTAATTTTGTATGTTTTATATGGAGTCAAGAATGAGACAGTTAAAGATTACGAAAAGTATCACGAACCGTGAGAGCCAGTCGTTGGATAAGTACTTGCAGGAAATCGGTCGTGAG
>JAEEOB010000162.1 GCA_016284045.1 Bacteroidaceae bacterium | reverse complement strand
GGTTACCATCGCCTGTTCTGTCGTGCGGTGAGCAGCAGCCGTCGCACGGTGACCGCTGTGGTGAGCACCCCGGTGATAGTGAAGTCGAAGTATAATATGGATCATCCAGAGAATTTAACGGTAACAGATCAGGCCTACTGGTTTGACAATGAAGAACCGGTAGTTCTGTCGGTGGCTTATCCAAATAATGTCATTACGCAGCCCGATAAAATTGATGCTCGCCGTCTTTCTGATGGGCAACACACACTGCACGTGCAGTTCGGCAACTCGGCAGGACTTTGGAGCGGTGTTCTTGACCATAAGTTCACTAAGAGTAAGATTGATGATCCGGTGATTAATGCCAGCGTCAGTGAAACAGAAGGCGTTGCGACCTTTAAGTTCAATTCTTTAGCCAATGCTCTTCAATATAATCTGATAAGGGTATATCCAAGTGGCTCAAAGAGAAAAGTGCAACATCTTGAAACTACGCAGCATCCGCTGAGTCTGCAATTGACCGATACACCGCCAGTTGGTACTTATACTTATTATGTGGAAGGTGTCTATGCAGATGTTGACAATATGCCTCAGAAGGTGTATTCAAACAATATCAGCGTGACAGTAGATAAGGTAGCTTCTACGTTGAAGAGCGGAGCTATCAATGGTGTCATCACCCACGACGGTAAGGAAATCATAAATCCTAGTTTCCATGAATATAAGGTATTGATTAATGGCGAGGACGCATATAAGACGAATTATTATTTCTGTAAAGAGCAGCAGGGTCATTTTGTGATAGGAGATATACCTTATGGTACTGATGTTAACATCCAGATAGAGGAAGATAACCATTCCTATCAGAATGTCAGACTGATCGTTAACGAGAATACGCGTCATCAGAAATACCTTTTCAATGGCACTTCCACAGAAACAGATGACCTTCAGCCCGAGCATGAATCCTATGATTTGAGGCTGGAGAGAAGTGTTACGGTCACGCCCGCAGCGTGGGAGATGACCGTCTATAACAAGTCGAAGAATACTTGGAAAGGCAATCTGATAGTGGTGATTGTCAATAAAGAGCATAAGGATATTGACGACAAGATGGAGAGCGGTGAGGGCACCACACTGTGGGAGACAGCCTTCACACCGAAGAACTATTTCGAGAGCCGGCCTGTCTATGTCACTTCTGCCAACCAGCGCGTTGAGCTGGAGGGAAGGAAAACAACCGTGCTGTCGCTCGACATTATCGACCTGCCGCAGAAAAACAAGGAAGAGGAGTATTACGTCTATGTGTATTCGCAGCGGGAAGGCACTGACGAGAAGAAAGAGCTGCTATACAGCGGCACGAAACCCATGGTGGTGGATTTCAACCCGAAGAATTGCGTCACTACCGATTTAGAGAACTTTGCAGCTTACATGAAAGGCTATGCCAAGGTGCTGAAGCTGCTGAAGAAGTTTGCTGCCTGGGGCGATCCGTTCAAACTGGCATTTGGTCCGAAGGGAGCCACACAAACGGCTTTAGACAATATCATCGACTCGTATGAAAATGACCTCGACCTTAAGGATCTCAACAAGGATGTGGTCGATGCTGCCATCAAGTCAACTGGCTTGTTGCTTAACTGCTTCTTCAGCGACATGGACAAGGCGGTGAAGCTGGCTGAGAAGAGCATCAAGGGATTCCAGGTTGCCCAGCTTCATCACAATATCTATGAGCTCTACTCAAAGATAGAGGAAACCTACAATGCTGTGAATGCAGATGACAACCATAAGTTCTTCGAACTGGCAAAGCTCGTCTTGAAGTATGTAAAGCTGAACAACGGGTGGAATTCGGATCCTGTCATCAGTGTGTATAAGACCTATTTCGAGGTAGGCGAGGCGATGGCCGATGCTGCCGAGCGATTTGCCAACACTATCTCACATCAGTATCTGTGGAACCGTCTGGCCGAAGGAAATGCAATATATAATATTAAGGTACGCCGCTCTACTCCCTCCGGTGGGCATGGAGGCTACTTCCATGGAAGAGATTACTTCCTGGAAAAAGGTGCCAAGACAAAGCACGACGGAATGATAGAGACCATCGAGGTTCAGTTGAAGAGCCCCACCGGAAACGGGGAATACACGAAAGTGGTGGGCAATGAAAACATAGAACTCACCGACGAGGGCATCACCATCAAGAATGTGAAGTTCGGCAGAGGCATAGCAGATGGAAGAAACGAGATAGAGGCATGGATGGTGATCACGTGGAAAAACAAGAGAGTGACCCACGTGCCGCTGGTGAACAACGATTTCGTGAAAATAGAAAATCTTGATAAGATGGCTGATAATGATGCCACACCAGCCATCTTTACGGTGGAACTGCAGTCGGAGGCTAACCAGAATCCTGAGTTTATTCCCAACAAACTAAATTTCGTAAAACCGTAATGGCTATGAGGAAATATATCATTATCATGATTTGCTGCCTGGCGGCACTGCCAAGTGCCGCACAGGAGGTGACTTTCTTTTCTGCGGAAGTGGAAGCGGGGGTACGCCAGCATCTCCGTATAGCGGAGTCGGCAACCATCAGCATGGCACAGCTCGACACGATTACCCAGATAGATCTGTCGCACCGGGGAATCAGTGACGTGCGCGATATGCCGCTGATGCCCAACTTGCGCATACTCGACCTGAGTGATAATCAGCTCGACGACCTACAGCCGCTTGCTTTGCTCGACTCGCTGGAGTGGCTGGATCTGCGTTATAATAATCTGAAAGGTATCAATCAGCTATTCTATACTGGAGCGAAGAAACTGACCATCAATGTGGGGTTCAACCATATCAGAGACTTCTCTCTCTTCTGGACGCTCTCCCTATGCAGTTTCACGCTGGAAGGAACGGGACTGCAACTGAGTGAGAACGAACAGTATTTCGATGTCTTTTACTTCTATGCTGATGTTGAAGACGATGTGCCTATGGTGTGCTACCATGGCATCACGAACATCGAGGCAGGGGCTTCGCTCGATTGCGGAGCGCTGCATCAAGTAGCAGCAATGGACGGTGATTCTTACAAGGTTAGTCTGACCGAAAGCATTGGTACGACAACGATGGCAACGCTCTCTAATGGAGAATGCGGCGACACCACGTGGGTGGTGCCACCGACGCTGTTCGATATCCGTGCCAACCAGCAGGTGAGTTTCGACACGCAGCTGCCCGAAGGCTATGAGATCAGGTATGCTAACGCCAACGTGGGAACGGT
>JAEEOB010000161.1 GCA_016284045.1 Bacteroidaceae bacterium | reverse complement strand
TCGTGGAGGTGGTTAACGGACAGGGGGGCACGGGCAAACGGGCAAAGAGCAAATATTTCTATATCTCCGGCAAGACAGGAACAGCTCAGGTGGCTGACGAGAAGGGTGGCTACCATTCTGCCAATCCGAGGCATTATGTCAGCTTCTGCGGCTATTATCCTTCTGACAATCCTCAATACACATGTCTCGTTGCTATCAGAACAAATCATAATCCCGTATCGGGAGGTGCTGTTGCGGGACCGGTGTTCCTGAAAATAGCAGAGCAGGTGTATTCCAAGCATGTGACGACGAACATACGCATGGCTTGCGACACCACCAACTCTGTGGTGCCTACGGTGAAAGCCGGAAATATGGATATGGCCAGGAGGGTGCTTGGCATACTCGGCCTGACTCCAAGGGTTGAAGGCGATGGTATGGCACACTGGGGGAAAGCTTCTGTTAACAACAACACGTTGGTGATTCAGGGCGAGGAGACTATATGGTCGCAGGTGCCCGACCTCAAAGGGATGGGTGCCCGCGACGCTCTCTATGCACTTGAGCTGCGTGGGATGAAAGGGGTGCTGAAAGGTTGTGGAAAAGTGGTGGAACAGAGTGTGAAACCCGGTACAAGTGTGAAGCGCGGTGCCACGGTCAGCATCAGGCTTGGGTAGAACTCTGCTTTGTTTTGTCTTCTTGACTTCTAAAATAGAATAATAATAACATAACTGATAATATGATTCTTTCTGAAATATTGAAAAACATTGATGTTAAGGACATCATTGGAAATCCTCATGCCGACATTAAATCGCTCCAACTCGACTCTAGGAAGGTGGAGCAGGGAGGACTGTTTTTCGCGGTGAAAGGTACTGCTGCCGATGGCCATAACTATATATCCAAGGCAATCGAACAGGGTGCACGTGCGGTTGTGTGTCAGACACTGCCTTCTGAACTGACAGAGGGTGTGAGCTATGTGACGGTGGAGAACACCGAGCAGATTGTGGGACAGATGGCCACAAATTTCTATGGCGACCCCACATCGAAGCTCACTCTGGTGGGCGTGACTGGGACGAACGGAAAGACCACCATCGCAACGGTGCTTTACAACCTGTTCAGAAGTATGGGCTACAAGGCAGGACTTCTTTCAACGGTCTGCAATTATATTGACGGAAAGGCTGTGCCTACCGAGCATACAACTCCCGATCCAGTGACGCTCAACGAGCTGTTGGCTCAGATGGTGGATGCCGGATGCTCTTATGCTTTCATGGAGGTGAGCTCTCATGCTGTGGCTCAGAACCGTATTGGAGGCCTTAAATTCAAAGGCGGTATCTTCACCAATCTCACACGTGACCACCTTGACTACCATAAAACCTTCGAGAATTACCGCGATGCGAAAAAAGGATTCTTCGACCGCCTCGGTTCCGATGCCTTTGCAGTTGTCAACAAAGACGACAAGAATGGTATGGTGATGGTTCAGAACACAAAAGCTGCTGTTAAGACCTACTCTGTAGGCAACATGGCAGATTTCATGGCTAAAATCATTGAATGCCATTTCGAAGGGATGTATCTTGAAATCAACGGGCAGGAGGTTGGAGTACAGTTCATCGGTAAATTTAATGTGAGCAACCTACTGGCTGTCTATGCGGCAGCTGTACTGCTTGGGATTGACTCACACGAGGTGCTCACGGCATTGAGTACGATGCGGCCTGTGAACGGACGATTCGAGGCTCTCAACTCTCCTGCGGGCTACACTGCCATCGTAGATTATGCGCACACACCCGATGCGCTTGAGAATGTGCTTAATGCCATTCACGGGGTGCTTGAAGGCAAAGGAAGGGTCATCACTGTCTGCGGCGCTGGAGGTAACCGCGACAAGGGAAAGCGTCCTATTATGGCAAGGGAAGCGGTACGCCAAAGCGACACCGTGATAATCACAAGCGATAATCCCAGGTTTGAGGAGCCTCAGGACATCATTAACGACATGCTTGCCGGGCTCGATGACACACAGCTCAAAAAAGTCATCTCTATCACAGACCGCAGAGAAGCTATCAAGACGGCATGCCGAATGGCGCAGAAAGGCGATGTCGTGCTTGTGGCAGGTAAAGGTCATGAGGACTATCAGGAAGTGAAAGGCGTGAAACACCATTTCGATGACAAGGAGGAGGTGAGGAAATGCTTTTAAACCTCAGCCATTTTGTCTTTAGTTCTTTATCCTTAATATTTGGCTTTTAATCCTTAGTAAATACTCTTTTCACTATTCACTATTCACTTTAATCTTTACACGTTTATGCTATACCATCTCGCACATCTTTTACGTCAGTGGGGCATTCCCGGATCTGGGCTTTTCCACTATGTGTCATTCCGTTCGTTGCTGGCTTTGATGATTTCACTCATCCTTTCGTTCTGGCTCAGTAAGAAGTTCATCACCTATATGAAACGCAAACGTCATATAGAGAAACCTCGTGATGAGGAGACCGACCCGTATGGCGTGAAGAAAAAAGGAGTGCCTTCGATGGGCGGTATTGTCATCATATTCTCGATGCTTGTGCCTGTTCTCTTATTAGGCAAGTTGTCGAATGTCTATATCATACTGCTGCTTGTCACTCTCTTGTGGTTCGGAGTGCTTGGATTCTACGATGACTGGAAAAAGCTGAAGGGTGACAAAGACGGGTTAAAACCAAGATACAAACTCTTGGGGCAGTTCACTCTTGGTACAATTGTGGGCGTGGTTCTATATCTCAGCCCGCAGGCTGTTCTCCATGAGAATGTGAGAAAAGAAAGCGATGGGGTGAAGGTGGTCTATAAAAGCGACCCTCCAGTGAAATCCACAATCACAACCGTGCCGTTTATGAAGAACAACAACCTCGATTACCTCAATGCATTCTCCTGGATTACCAACGGTAAGACTGCCAGGGCTTGCGGATGGGTGTTGTTTATCATCGTCACTACTTTCGTAATCACTGCGGTGAGCAACGGAGCCAACCTCAACGACGGTATGGATGGTATGTGTGCGGGAAATTCTGCCATCATCGGAACAGCACTCGGCATTCTGGCATACGTCTCAGGACATATACAATTTGCCAACTACCTCAATGTGATGTTCATTCCTGGATCCGAGGAAATTGTGGTGTTCCTGTGCGCCTTTGTAGGGGCGCTCATCGGATTCCTCTGGTTTAACGCATTCCCTGCAAAAGTGTTTATGGGAGATACTGGATCGCTCGCCATCGGAGGCGTGATTGCGGTGACTGCAGTCATTATCCATAAGGAACTGCTGCTCCCCATTCTATGTGGCATTTTCCTGATAGAAAGTCTCTCGGTGATTTTTCAGGTGGCTTATGCTAAGAAAGGAAATAAAAAAGGACTGAAACTGAGGGTGTTCAAGCGAACGCCTATTCACGACCATTTCCGTGTGACGAAGAGCGAACTAATACCTGGAGCAAAATATCTCATCAAAAGACCAGGAACTCCGCTACACGAGAACATGATTACAATCCGTTTCTGGATTATCACCATCCTGTTGGCGGCTATCACCATCATTACACTGAAAATCAGATAAGAAAATAACATTCATTCAATTCAATAACATTCATTCAGTTTTTCAAACTGGCGGAGGCGGGCTGACCGCCCGTCTTCCCTGCCAGTTGGTTAAAAAAACAGAATCTCCGGAAAAACCGGAATCTCAAGAATAATAACCCAAAAAATCGTAAATAGTAAATCGTTAAATAGTAAAAAAATGGCTTCTCGAATCGTAATACTAGGTGCAGCAGAGAGCGGTGCAGGTGCTGCCGTGCTTGCGAAGAAAAAAGGCTTCGATGTGTTTGTGTCCGATATGTCGGAAATAAAGGACAAATATAAACAACAGCTTGAAAGATATGGGATAGAGTGGGAGGAGAAACAGCATACGACTGAGAAGATTCTCAATGCCGATGAGGTTGTGAAGAGTCCTGGCATTCCTGAGACAGCTCCAATAATTCGGAAACTCAGAGAAAAGGGCATCCACATCATCTCTGAGATTGAGTTTGCAGGACGCTACACAGATGCCAAAATGATTTGCATTACTGGTTCCAATGGTAAGACTACCACCACATCCCTTATCTATCATATTCTGAAAGGCGCCGGATATAATGTGGGACTTGCGGGAAACATCGGAAACAGTCTTGCCCTTCAGGTTGCTGAGTGCAGCTTCGACTACTATGTGATTGAGCTCTCGAGTTTCCAGCTCGACAACATGTATGACTTCAAGGCCGACATTGCCATCCTGATGAATATCACTCCTGACCATCTCGACCGTTACGATTTCAAGATGCAGAACTATGTCGATTCAAAGATGCGTATCACGCAGAACCTGACTGAAAACGATGCGTTTGTGTTCTGGAACGATGACCCCATCGTGAAAAAAGAACTCGAGAAGTATGATATCAAGGCACAGCTCTTCCCTTTCTCTGAGTTCCACGAGAACGACGCCATCGCCTATGCCGAAGAGCAAGAATACATCATAGAGAAGCCTACACCGTTCAACATGGAGCTTGAAGAGCTCGCGCTACGCGGTAAACACAACCTCTACAACTCGTTTGCTGCCGGTATCACTGCAAACATTGCAGGAGTGAGCAATGAGTTTATACGTAAAGGTCTGAGTTCCTTTGCGGGAGTTGAACACCGTCTTGAGAAAGCTGGGAAAGTGAGAGGCGTGGAATTTGTGAACGACTCAAAGGCTACGAATGTCAACGCATGTTGGTATGCCTTGGAGAGTATGCGTAAACCCACGGTCCTGATTCTTGGCGGAGTTGATAAAGGAAACGACTATTCAGAATTGTTCGATCTGGTGAGGGAAAAATGTGTCGGACTGGTATTTCTGGGTGTGGACAACCGAAAGCTGCATGAGGCTTTTGATGGTTTCGGTATTCCAGTCAAGGATGTCCAGTCGATGAAAGACTGTGTGGATGCCTGCTATGCTATGGCGAAGCCGGGAACCTGTGTGTTGCTTAGTCCATGTTGTGCAAGCTTCGACCTCTTCAAAAACATGGAGGACCGAGGTGAACAGTTCAAAGAATGTGTGAGAAATCTATAACCGGTATCACTTTATCTTCCATTTTTACTTCCATTTTTACTTCCAATTTTACTTCCAATTTTACTTCCAATTTTACTTCCATTTTTACTTCCAATTCATATTGCCATGGGAAAGAAAATCAGCGATTTTTTTAAGCTTAACATCTTTAAGGGAGATGTGGGTCTGTGGATGATCTATTTCTTCCTTTGTATGATTTCAATTGCCACTATCTATAGTGCATCTAGTCGTTTGTCATTCACGACGGGAAGGCACTGGATACCCTTGCTCTCACATATCACCTATCTTATTGTGGGATTCATCATGGTGATTGTGGTGAGCAAGATACCCTGCAAGTATTTCAAACTGATTCCGATTTTCGGTATCCCGATTGTGGCTCTTTTGCTGATTTATGCTTTTTTTATGAAGAGCGACATTAATGAGTCACATCAGGCACACAGGTGGATTGCCTTGTTTGGTGTGAATTTTCAACCATCTGAGGTGGCAAAAACAATGCTTATTCTTGCCACGGCGGTGATTTTGTCAAAACTTCAGAAAGAGGAGAGGGTGCAGACAAAAAACGGCACGAAGATAATGATTATGGCAACAAAGGGAGGCTATTCCAAGGCTTTCAAGATGATTGTGATCCTGGCTATGATTATATGTGGACTGATTGTGCCCGAGAACTTTTCCACGGCGATGATGCTTTTCCTCGTGATTCTTATTATGATGTTTGTGGGTAATGTGCCTCGCAAGCTGTTGTTCAGACTCGTTGGAGTGTTGGCTGTCGGTGCCGTGGCTTTTGTGGCGATTCTGCTGATTACTCCAGATGAGACTTTGGGTAAATTCAAACGTACGCTTACTTGGAAAAACCGTATTCAGACAGCTGTCGGGATTCTCGACGTGGATAAAAACAGTCAGGAATATAAGGACAAGACGTGGCAAGCTGACATGTCGAAGGTGGCTATCGCATCATCTGGCATAACAGGAGTGGGAGTGGGAAATTCCGTCACACGGGACTTCCTGCCTCATGCCGAATCTGACTTCATCTATTCTATCATTATTGAGGAGATGGGGGTGGCTGGAGCTGCATTCGTGCTTCTGCTCTTTGTGATGCTGATTATCAGAGTGGGGCGAGTGGCACAGAAGTGTGATAAGTTCTTTCCAGCCTTCCTCGTCATCGGATTAGGGCTGATGATGGTGATACAGGCACTTGTCAACATGGCGGTGGCTGTTGGGCTTATGCCAGTCACAGGACAGACCCTTCCTCTCATCAGTCATGGAGGAACATCCATCATCATCATGAGTATCAATTTCGGTATGATTTTGAGTGTGAGCCGTTATGCGTCAAAGGGAAAAGAAAAACAAAAGGCCGTGACTAAAACGTTGAAACGGCCTTCCATCGTAGAGACCAACGAGATTTACAGCTCGGTTGGAATGGTCTGATTCTGTGAAGTGCCAGGCTGAGAAAAAGATGGGGCGGCATTGTTTTTTATCCTTCGTATGCCTGATTCTCGTCTTTTTTTCGTATCTTTGCATGTTGTTTTAGCTGTTGTTGTCCACTTGTGCAATTTCAATTGAATATTTATTGATAACCAGATAGTTGGCAATCATTTAGCTGAGGAATTAAAAAAAAAGGAATTATGAAAGGTAATAATCTTAAGGTAATCGTAAGCGGTGGCGGTACGGGAGGACATATCTTCCCGGCTATTTCTATTGCCAATGCGGTAAAGGAGCAGCATCCCGACGCAGAAATCCTTTTTGTCGGAGCAGAAGGAAGGATGGAGATGCAGCGGGTGCCCGATGCAGGATATAAAATCATCGGACTGCCGATTCAGGGATTTAACCGTAAAAATCCGTTCAAGAACATTGTAGTGCTTTATAAGATATGGAAAAGCCAGAGACTGGCAAAGAAAATCATACGGGAATTCAACCCCGATGTGGCGGTCGGAGTCGGTGGATATGCTAGCGGACCGTTGCTCAATCAGGCAGCTAAAATGGGAATTCCAACCCTTATTCAGGAACAGAACTCTTATGCGGGTGTCACAAACAAGCTGCTCGCTAAGAAAGCAAGGCGGATTTGTGTGGCATACGAGGGTATGGAACGTTTCTTCCCGAAAGACAAAATCCTGATGACGGGTAATCCCGTGCGCCAGAGTCTCACAGAGACGAAGCTGACAAAGGAAGAGGCACGTAAGGCGCTTGGACTTGACGAGGCAAGAAAGACCATTCTCGTGATTGGAGGAAGCCTTGGTGCAAGAACTGTGAATGAGAGCATCCTTCTGCACCTTGAGGACATCCGTAATGCTTCCGACGTGCAAATTCTGTGGCAACATGGTAAATTCTATAGTGCTGAGATTAGAGAGGCACTTGCAAAGACCGACAAGGTGGATAATCTCATAGCCACAGAATTTATCAAGGACATGGATAGGGCATACGCAGCTGCAGACCTTGTGATTTCAAGAGCAGGAGCCAGTTCCATCTCGGAAATCTGCCTGCTTGAGAAGCCCAGCATACTTGTGCCTTCGCCAAATGTGGCTGAGGATCATCAGACAAAGAACGCACAGGCTCTTTCAAACCGTGGTGCAGCTATTCTCGTACGTGATGCCGATGCCAGAAATACGCTTGTCAATGTGGCACTGCAGACCGTATCAGATACAGAGGCGCTTCTGTCGCTTGCGGAAAATGCAGGTAAGATGGCATTCCGCGACTCTGCACAGGTCATTGCGCAAGAAGTGTGGAAATTGGCCAATGAATAATCCGAAAGGTTCAATTGGTAATCTTTCAGAATCATTCGATGTATTACTGTGAAGAAAACATCCGCATGGATTAAAAACTAAAAAACAAAAGACTAAAAATCATGATAAAGTCAGTATATTTTGTAGGAGCCGGAGGCATAGGCATGAGTGCGCTCATCCGATATTTTCTCCATCAGGGATGTAAGGTGGGGGGCTACGACAAGACACCCTCACAGCTCACTTGTAAGCTTATTGAGGAAGGAGCCGACATCCATTATGAGGATAATATGCAGCTCGTGGCACCATGCTTCATGGATAAGGACAGCACGCTCGTTGTCTATACACCGGCCATACCTGAGGAACACACTGAGCTGACTTTTTTCCGCGATAACGGGTTCGATGTCAGAAAACGTGCACAGGTGCTTGGACTGCTGACCAGCCAGATGAAGGGGCTGTGTGTGGCAGGTACACATGGAAAAACCACTACATCTACGATGCTTGCACATCTGCTTCATCAGTCAAGTGTGGGATGCAATGCTTTTCTTGGTGGAATATCAAAAAACTACGGCACTAACTACATCCTTTCCGAAAACAGCGATTTCGTTGTGATTGAAGCTGACGAGTTCGACAGATCCTTTCATTGGCTTAAACCCTACATGTCGGTCATCACAGCAACTGACCCCGACCATCTCGACATCTACGGAACGAAGGAGGCCTATCTTGAGAGCTTCAGGATTTACTCATCCCTCATCAGGGAAGATGGTGTGCTGGTGATTCACACTGATTTGGAGATGAAGGCCGATGTGAAACCGGGGGTGAAAGTATATGAGTACGCACGCGATAAAGGAGACTTCCATGCAGAGAACATAAGGATTGGAAACGGAAATATTATCTTTGATTTTGTCTCGCCACTTGGAAATATTCATGATGTGGAACTGGGCGTGCCTGTGAGTATCAATATCGATAACGGTATTGCTGCCATGGCGATAGCACAGCTCAATGGTGTCAGTGATGAGGAAATCCGTAACGGCATGAAAACCTATAAGGGGGTTGACCGGCGGTTCGACTTTAAAATCAAGACGGAGAAAATCGTGTTCCTCAGCGATTATGCTCATCACCCCAACGAGATTGAACAGAGCGTGAGGTCGATACGGGAACTCTACGCCGATAAGAAAATCGCTGCTGTATTTCAACCACATCTCTACACTCGTACACGCGACTTCTACAAGGATTTTGCCGACAGTCTGTCACTTCTCGACACTGTATATCTCTGCGACATCTATCCGGCACGGGAGGAACCCATTCCTGGGGTCACTTCTCAGCTTATCTACGATAACTTACGCCTGGGAATGGAGAAATTTCTTGTTCACAAGAAGGACATGGTAGAGCTGCTGAGCAAAGGCGATTTCGATGTGCTTATTTCATTAGGAGCTGGCGATATTGAGGACATGGTGCCTGAAATTGAGGAAATGCTCCGCCAAAAATACCTCATATAATTTTCCTTAAACTCCGTAACCCAGGAATTTCCGGATTATCTGGAATGTCCGCAAAACAACTTCCACCCAATAACAGAATAATAAATGAAATTTCCCAAGTCAATAAAAATAATCGCAGCCATCGTCCTTTTCCTCGGACTGATAGCCTACGTGGGATATGCATTCTTAGGCATGAAGCCCACGAGTCCTGATGAGGTCTGTGGGGAAGTGGTTTATCTTTTTGATGATGACGATGAAGATATCTTTATTGACAGTCTCGCTGTCTCAAAAATGCTTGATGAGGCTGGTGTGACTCTGAAAGGAAAGAAGATGGGAAATATCGACATGCGCGAAATTGAGCGGGTGCTCATGCAGAATCCGTTTGTCACTATGGTCGATTGCTATGGCAACAACAACGGCATGGAAGTGGGAACAGGAAGAGTATGTATAAGAATCAAACAAATGGTGCCGGTGCTCCTTGTGTTTGATAATAAATATGGAAGATACTATGTTGACAAGCTGGGGTGTAAAATCAAAACCGACTCCATTTATGCAAAAAACATTCTTGTGGCTAATGGTGATATCAGCGGGATTGAAAACAAAAACAGAAGACAGGTGCAAGAGAGCAGTGAGGAATCGGATGAATGCTGGAGTGTGTGGGGAGCACGAATACATAATGCTTTCAACGACATACCCGATGATAATTTCATTGCAGACGAGTTGACACCTTTTGCCAATTATATCAGGAATGATGAATTCTGGAACAGTCAGATAGAGCAGATTTTTGTGGAATACAATAAGAACCATGATAGAATAGTCACACTAATTCCAAGAGTAGGCGATCAGAGAATCTTTATGGGAACGCTTGATAAGTATGATAAAAAGCTGTCCAGGCTGAGAAAATTCTATGAACGTGGACTCTCTGTCGTGGGATGGAACAAGTATTCCATTTTGAACCTGGAATTTGATAACCAGGTTGTGGGTATCATCAGAGGAAAGGAACCGCAAGTTATGGCAACCGACAGCGGTGCGTCAGCCCAGGATAGTTCTGATAAGGATGAGACAAAAAAGAAAGAAGATCAGAATGATAAGGATGTGAAGAAAGCTGAGTCAAAGAAAGAGGAACCGAAGAAAGCTGAGTCAAAGAAAGAGGAGCCGAAGAAAGCTGAGTCAAAGAAAGAGGAGCCGAAGAAAGCTGAGTCAAAGAAAGAGGAACCGAAAAAAGCTGAGTCAAAGAAAGAGGATTCAAAGAAAGCTGAGTTAAAGAAAGAGGAGCCGAAGAAAGCTGAGCCAAAGAAAGAGGATTCAAAGAAAACTGAGCCAAAGAAAGAGGATTCAAAGAAAGCTGAGCCTAAGAAAGAGGAATCCAAAAAAACGGAGGCGAAAAAAAGCTGATGTCCTTAAGGAAGAGCCGAAAACGGGTTCCAAACAAAAGAATTGATTGTATAACAGAAAAAGGTCGGTAGTAAACAGACATAATAATATAAACACATAAAAGCTGAATGATATGATGAACGAATCAAACATAGGGATGAACGAACCCATCATTGTGGCGGTTGAGTTGGGGACGTCGCGTATTTCTGGCATAGCAGGTAAGAAGAAGGATGGGAGCTTCCAGATTCTTGCCTATGCAGAAGAGCAGACAACCGCATGCATCAAGAGAGGATTGGTTTATAACGTAGAGAAAACCACTCGCAGCATACAGAAGGTGGTGGAGATGCTCAGCCAGACACTTGGGCAGAAAGTATATCGGGTGTATGTGGGTATCGGAGGACAGTCCGTGAGATCCATCAGGAAGAAAGTGCCGAGAAATATGCTTGAACAGACATCGATAACAGCAGCGCATATCGAGGAACTGAGAAAAGAGAGTATGGACATTGCTATTCCTGATTATGAACTGTTGGAGAATATTCCCCAGGGATATATCATCGATTCCTCACCGACAGACGACCCTCAGGGGGTGTATGGCTCGAATATTGAGGGAGAGTTCCTCAATATTGTTGCACGGAAACAGCTCCGAGGCAACATCCAGACTTGCTTTAACAATGTGGGGATTGAGATTGCTGGCACGAAACTCTCGCCCATTGAGCTCGCTAAGAATATGCTGACAGAACATGAGAAGAGGGCTGGATGTGCAATGGTTGACTTAGGCGCAGGCACAACTACTGTCGTGGTATATAAACAGAACATCATACGCTATCTTGTTACTATTCCAATTGGATTCAATAACATTGTCGATGACCTCAAGTCTCTACTTCAGATTGAGGATAAAGAAGCCACCGATGTGTTGATAAAATACGGTAATGCGTATGTTGATCCCGACGAGGATGTTACCGAACTGCTAAAGGATAATTATAAGACTTCAAATGGGAATCTGAAACCTGTGATTGGTATTCATGAAATTATCAATGCGCGACTTACTGAGATCATAGTCAATGCCGTGGTGCAGATTGTCAACAGTGGATACAGTGATGTGCTCTTGGCTGGAGTTGTCATCACCGGTGGTGGGGCTAACATGAAGAATATTGACAAGGCGTTCAAGAATAATCCCAGGCAGAAGAAATTCGAGCTTATCAGAGTTGCCAAGTCTATCGTCCAGCCTGTCATAAAATCAACTAATGCTGCATCCCTCACACTCGATAATGCGATGAGCGGATCTGTTATTTCACTTCTGCTTTCAGGTGGTGTCAACTGCGTGAGTCCGCAGGCTTACAGTGGTAATGATATTTTTGAAGCTAATAAAACCGATCAGACCATTCATGAGAATACTGCAAAGAACGACGCGGAGAAGAAATTAATCGATGACATGATTGCACGGTTGACAACCTTTAAGGACCGCATGAGGGAACATATCAACAGGTTGATACGTCAGCAGAATGCGATTGAAGCCAATCCTAAGAATAAGGCTCTACGCAATGAGGGACTGCAGTATATCGATGAGGCGATG
Source organism: Bacteroidaceae bacterium (assembly GCA_016284045.1). Classification (GTDB taxonomy): domain Bacteria; phylum Bacteroidota; class Bacteroidia; order Bacteroidales; family Bacteroidaceae; genus UBA3839. The sequence goes on along the minus strand of JAEEOB010000161.1, from coordinate 10,139 downwards.
GCGGTGTGCAACGAAGATTACAACAAACTTTTGCAGTCACTGGAGGTGAAGCTTAAGAACGACCAGCGGATCAATGAGGCTAAGAGTCTTGAGCAGAAACTGTCCGAACAGGCTTCAACTCTCAAAGATGCTATTGCAAAGGCTAAGAAGAGCACAAGCTTGTTCGAGAGATGGAAGGCAAAACTGGAAAATCTTGTCAACGGAGAGGGAGAAAATGAATAATTATTGTTAAAACAAAATATTATAATTAAGATTATGAACGACGACATATTGGATTTAAATTTAGACCTCAACCAGTATGGTCAGAATGAGGACGATAAGGATGAACTTCCACTCGTGTTTCCGGAAACGAGAATCGATAGCATCATCAAGGTGGTTGGTGTCGGTGGTGGCGGTAGCAATGCCGTGAACCACATGTATAACGAGGGAATTCATGATGTCACTTTCGCAGTATGTAATACTGATAAAAAGGCATTGATGGGCTCACCTGTACCGTTTAAACTGCAACTTGGAGAAGAAGGACTGGGAGCGGGAAACAAACCGGAAAAAGGAAAGGCGGAAGCAGAGAAGTCCCTTACTCAGATTCAGAAGATGTTCGAAGACGGCACGAAGATGGTCTTCATCACGGCTGGAATGGGAGGTGGCACCGGAACGGGGGCTGCACCTGTGGTTGCGCGCGTGGCGAAGGGGTTGGATATCCTTACCGTAGGTATCGTCACCATACCCTTTAAATGGGAAGGTGCGGCAAAAATCGACCAGGCACTCGACGGTGTGGATGAACTGAAGAAAAACGTGGATGCGCTCCTCGTTATTAACAACCAGAGACTTTTGGAAATTTATCCTGATAAGACTGTGAATGAGGCATTCGCCATTTCGGACAACACACTCTGCAATGCTGCAAAAAGTATCTCTGAAATCATCACGATGCACGGAAAAGTGGGTATGGACTATCAGGACGTGAAAACCGTCCTGAAAGATGGTGGAGTGGCTATCATGAGCACAGGATTTGGACAGGGAGAGGGGCGTGTTAAGCAGGCTATTGATAATGCGCTTAACTCACCGCTGCTCAATAACCGAGACGTGTTCAAGTCGAAAAAAATCCTTCTGAACATTGTTGAGCCGGGTGAAGATGGCGATAAGCCCCTCATGATGGAGGAAATGAGAGAAATACAAGATTTCATGGGCAAAATGCGTGATGACAATATCGAGACGAAATGGGGATTTTCAAACGATCCGTCGTTGAAGGATCAAATCAAGATTACCATTCTGGCATCGGGATTCGGCATGGCGGATATCAACAGCGATGAGATGAACGAAAGACTGGCTAAAAAAGACGAGAATCAACGCCGGATGGAAGAAGAGAGACTCGGAAGAAGGGTTGATTACTATGGCACAGAAACATCTAATGGTTTGAGATACGTGCCTATCTATTATTACGTTTTCAAAGAACGCGACCTTGATAACGACAACCTGATTTCCAGTGTTGTTTCACTACCGACAAGTGGAAGGAAAAAGAGCCAGCTTGAGCAGCTTGAGAATCTCTCAAACGGGGTGATTCCGGCTGTTGAATGATCCGATAATTCAGATTATTCAGAATAATAAGATTTCTCTGAATATTCAGAATAATCAGAATAATCTGAATAATCTGAAATAATAAATAAAGCAGTTTGACCTAAAAAAATAGGGGTTCAAGAACGACTTCTTGAACCCTTTTTGTTTATCTCTTTTGGAATAGAGAAAACGATGCCGGCACGGTCAGAATCACTTCTTGTTGATCCGGCGAATATATGTAAGAATTGAATGAAATAAATGCGTTTTTGTTTGCTCTTTGTCCTTTGTCAGTAGTTTTCTAAAAACTAAAAACTAAGAACTGAAAACTATACTATGCGTCAATTGTGGCGTAGGTGGCATTGCGCTCAATGAACTCACGGCGCGGAGCCACATCCTCTCCCATCAGCATGGAGAATGTCATATCGGCCTCTGCGGCATCTTCTATTGTCACTTGTGTGAGCAGGCGTGAGGCTGGATTCATTGTGGTTTCCCAAAGCTGAGTCGGGTTCATCTCTCCAAGTCCTTTGTAACGCTGTATGCGGATGTTGCCGCCGGTCTCAGTACCGTCGCCGTAAGTGTCGAGGAATTTCTGTTTAGCTACGTCATCATAGCAGTATTCACTGATTTTGCCTTTAGTGCATTTATAGAGAGGAGGGTTTGCGATAAACAGCCTGCCGTCTTTGATGAGCTGGGGCATATAGCGGAAGAACAGGGTCATAATGAGGGTGGCGATATGAGCGCCATCTACATCGGCATCGGCCATGATGATTGTCTTGTAGTAACGAAGTTTGTCATAGTTTGCTTCTTTCGTGTCTTCTGGATTCAGACCGAAACGCACACCTAGCGCCTGGATAATGTTGTTCACCTCCTCGTGCTCAAATGCCTTGTGCCACATCACACGCTCCACATTGAATATCTTACCACGGATAGGAAGAATAGCTTGGAAATGACGGTCACGTCCTTGCTTGGCAGAACCGCCGGCGGAGTCTCCCTCTACGATGAACATCTCGCATTTTGCCGGATCACGGTCGGAACAGTCGGCTAGTTTGCCGGGCAGACCGCCTCCGGTCATCGGGTTCTTGCGTTGAACATTCTCACGGGCCTTACGGGCTGCCACACGTGCTGTAGCTGCAAGAACTACCTTGTCGATAATCATCTTGGCTTCCTTGGGATGTTCCTCAAGGTAGTTGGTCAATGCTTCGCCCACCGCAGAGTTCACTGCGCCTGAAACCTCGCTGTTGCCAAGCTTGGTCTTCGTCTGACCCTCAAACTGTGGCTCTGCTACTTTTACGCTGATTACAGCAGTCAAACCCTCGCGGAAGTCCTCACCGCTGATCTCAATCTTCTGTTTCTCCAGTTTTTCGGTGATTTTATTGTCGTCAGCATAACGTTTCAGCACGCGGGTCAGAGCCTGGCGGAAGCCGGCAAGGTGTGTGCCGCCCTCTATCGTGTTTATGTTGTTCACGTAGGAGTGCAGGTTCTCTGAAAACCCGGTGTTATACATGATGGCTGCCTCTATGGGGGTGCCCTGACGTTCGGTGTTGAGATAAATCACATCGTCGAAGAGATGGGTGCGGCTCTTGTCAAGATAACGGACGAAATCTTTCAGACCGCCCTGGGAGTAGAATTTCTCGGTGCGGTCACCCTCAATGCCAATTTCGGCATTCACGTCTTTGCGCTTGTCTGTCAGCGTAATCGTGATGCCCGCATTGAGGAATGCAAGCTCGCGCATACGGTTGGCTAGAATGTCGAACTTATATGTGGTTGTAATGAATATCGTCTTGTCGGGCCAGAACTGCTGACGAGTACCATGGAGGGTTGTGGTGCCGACTTCCTTCACATTGTACTGGGGCTTACCCTGACGGTATTCCTGCTGATAAGTCTTGCCGTCGCGGAATACCTGGGTAATCATCTTTGTGCTCAGACCGTTCACACAGCTCACACCTACTCCGTGCAAACCGCCAGACACTTTGTAGGAGCCTTTGTCGAACTTTCCGCCGGCATGGAGCACTGTCATCACCACTTCCAAAGCGGAGCGCTGCTCTTTCTCGTGCATATCTACTGGAATTCCACGTCCGTTATCCTGAACCGTGATGGAGTTGTCCTCGTTGATGGTTACTTCTATGTGGGTGCAGAAGCCTGCAAGCGCCTCATCGATTGAGTTGTCAACTACTTCGTAAACCAGATGATGGAGACCCTTTTCGCTGATGTCGCCGATGTACATAGCAGGACGTTTACGTACGGCCTCCAAGCCCTCTAACACTTGAATACTATTGGCGGTATAGTTGTTACCGCCCATCAAATTCTCTTCTTCCATTTATTTCATTTTTCTTTGTGGAGAGAAGGCTGGAAATCTTTAATAATGCCATCTCTCAATTATGGTACAAAGTTACGAAAAAAAAATGACATACCGAAACCTTTAACGAAATAAAACACCCTTTTCATCGCCAAAGTTATCAACAATTCATCACTGGTTTTATGAGTGGTGTTCATAACTTCCCGGAGAGGTGGGCGTAGTATCCCAATGAAGTGTTTGTATGTCATTTTATAACGCACATGGATAGAAATAACGCATGGCGAATGTATGCCAGAACACACACCCCACGCTGAATATTAATGGACGGTTTGATTAAAAGGCGGGAGAAACAGATGAAAATTGTTTCACTGCCGTTTTTTTTCGTCGTTTATTTGAATTTGTTGGGAAAATCATTTATCTTTGCATACCGAATTAATATTACCCTGATTTTATTAACCTTTATTTTTTACGTGTTATGAAGAAAATCTTATTTTTTCTGATGTTCCTCTGCTTCGCCATGGGTGCCGACGCACAGCGTCAGGCGTTCGTGAAGCGTGAGGGGGGCTACACCAACATCCGCCGTGGCCCGGGCACTGGCTATGGCATTGTGAGAAAAGAACGTGACGGTAACCCTATCTTCGTGGGCGACAACGTGGGGGGATGGTATGAGGTCTATTCAGCCGGAGGCAGTTTCGTGGGCTATATTTCAGCCAACAAGGTGGTCTTCGGGCGGGGTGGGCAACCACGACGTCCACGCTACGACCGATATGACGACGGTGGCGGACTCATCTCTGTGCAGGTGGCACAGGAGGGGGGATACACCAACCTGCGTAATGGCCCAGGAACCAATTACCGCATCGTCGGAAAAGTGCGCGACGGCAGCTATGTCTATACTTATCCGGGCGACGGAACCGGTGGATGGCAGCGCATCTATAACAGCAATGGTGGCTTCCGCGGATGGATTGCCAAGAGCAAGCTCTGGTTCTGACATCCCCCATATCAACACAGTCCCGAAAGAACATCTGCTCTTTCGGGATTTTCACCATTATATATATTATAAAAACTATAAACTAAGAACTAAAAACTAACTACTATTTGCTTTTTTCCCTAACTTTGTAGAAGAATTACTGACGTTTCTTTTATAACACTCATTCCTATGAGATACAGACTACTGACAACAACGATGATGCTCTGCATGGCATTCATGGCTGCAGCACAGAGAAAATCTTGGACCGTCGAGGCGGAGAGTTCCCAAACCAAAGTCTCGTGGAACGGCACAACTGCAGACATCATCGCTCCGCAAGGCATGACTCTCTGGTATAATCAGCAGATGCACGGCGATGTCCTCATCGAATATGAGGCAAGGGTTGTCGTCGAAGAGGATAACGTTGAGAAATGGAACCGGCTAAGCGACCTCAACTGTTTCTGGATGGCATCCGACCCCCAGGCGAAGGATGTCTTTGCAGGGCTGAGGCAGCGGGCAGGAAAATTCGTCAACTCGTATTCCTTGCAGCTATATTATATGGGCTTCGGTGGCAACCATAACTCCACCACACGCTTCCGACGTTATGACGGCGACCGCAGAGGTGTTGATCAGGAGCAGTTCCGTCCGGAGATTCTCAGAGAATACACCGACCCGGAGCATTTGCTCAAGCCGAACCACTGGTATCATATCCGGCTTGAGGCCATCAACGGACATGTCAGGTATTTCATCGACAACGAGTGTCTGGTCAACTGGCTCGACCCGGCTCCGCTCAAAGACGGATGGTTTGGATTTAGAACCACGCTCTCGCATACCCAACTTCGCGATTTTTCTTTCAGGGAACTCAACAAGGAGGACGCAAATATCCCGCTCAACTGGATTGGAGGCGATTCACTTGTCGGTCAGCCCACACCCGTTGCCTTCGGTGTTCCCTTTGCTATGGGAGACGTACAGCCGGGACAATGGTTCTGTCTGACCGACAATAATAATAATGTGTGTCTGCATGACGAATGGAACCTGGCGTTTTGGCCTGATGGCTCGGTGAAGTGGAAAGGGTTCTCTACGGTTGCGGCCAAAGGGGGACTGAACGTGAAAAAGGCAGGAAGCAATCCTCTGGGAGAGCTGGCTCGCCGGCATCATTCAAAAGGCAATCAAGCCTCATCTGCTCCTGGACTGCAGATTGATGAGACATCTGCCTCAATCACAGTCAAATCCCGTGATTATTCCCTCTTTCTCTCTAAGCAAGGTGATGCCTTGATTGACAGTATGCTCATCAACGGCAGAACGGTCGGAGGAAGAGGTAGATTGCTCTGCTCTTACGATGACATCTCTTCCTCAGCATCTGCCATAACAACGAATCGCATTTGCGCAGTTGGTCATATCGACAGTGCGGTGGTGGAACGAAGGGGTGTTGCGTCGTGTGTGATCAAGTTGTGTGGCACCCATCATGCTGCAGGGGAAACCATGCTCCCCTTTATCGTTCGTCTGTATGCCTGGTACGACAGCCCAGACATCAAAATCGTCCATTCCATCGTCATCGACTCGCTTTCGGCGGAGCGGCGTATTTCGTCGCTCGGAATCGAATGGGGGGTGCCGATGCGTGAGCAGCTTTACAACCGTCATGTCCGTCTCGATGGATGGACGGAGGCGGTGCAGCCGCTGGCAGCGAGGCGTCTCGTTTTTGCAGGAGAAAAGATGGCAGAGGCGTTACAGGTGGAACAGCAGCGGGTGCCTGAGCCCGACGGGTTAGACCCTTTTGGAGGTCCGTTGGTGGGTCATCTGGCGGCATGGGACGGATTCCGTTTGTCGCAGCTCTCTCCCAATGCGTATTCCATTCGGAAGAGAGCAACAACGCAGTCGCCGTGGATTGGCACGGTGGAGGGCAGACGGGCTAACGGAGCGATGTTCGTGGGCGATGTGTCGGGAGGGCTGCTGCTGGCGATGAAGGATTTCTGGCAGTCGTGTCCATCGTCGCTTGAGGTGCGTGACGCAAGGTCAGGTGAGGCAAAGGCGATACAGTGGTTCTGGAGCCCGGAGGCAGAGCCGATGAACCTGGCGCATTACGACACCATTCCCCATACGCTTGATGCGGCTTACGAGGATGTGCAGCCGGGAATGAGCTCACCATACGGAATCGCGCGCACGTCGGTGGTATTCCTGCGCCCGATGACGACAGCTCCGGACGCTGCTGAGTTCCTACGTCTGGCTGCTGCTTTCCAAAGTCCGCGGCAGCTGGTCTGCCAGCCGGATTATCTGCATGCGAAGCGGGCATTCGGTGTCTGGAGCCTCCCTACCGACGACCCGGCTTATGCCCAGGTGGAGCAGCGGCTTGCATATATCATGGATTTCTACAGGGAGGCTATCGATCGTGAAGGATGGTATGGGTTCTGGAACTATGGCGACGTGATGCATCAGTTCGATTACAACCGCAAGGCTTGGATGTATGATGTAGGCGGCTATGCGTGGGACAATACGGAGCTGGCGTCGAACATGATGTTCTGGTATAATTTCCTGAGGTCGGGTAGGGCAGATGTATGGACCATGGCGGAGGCGATGAGTCGTCACACCTCGGAGGTCGATGTCTATCATGACGGTCCGAACGCGATGCTCGGCTCACGTCATAATGTTTCTCACTGGGGATGCGGGGCGAAAGAGGCACGTATCAGTCAGGCGGCGTGGAACCGTTTTTATTATTATCTCACCACCGACGAGCGCACGGGTGAACTCATGACGGAGGTGAGAGATGCCGACCAGATGCTCTATCACCTCGACCCGATGCGGCTGGCACAGCCTCGCGACCTCTATCCTTGCACTGCTCCGGCTCGATTGCGTATCGGTCCCGACTGGCTGGCATACGCTGCCAATTGGATGACAGAATGGGAACGGACGCAAAACACAGCCTACCTTGATAAGATCATTGCGGGCATGAAAAGCATTGCCGCTCTCAAACATGGCATCTTCTCAGGGCCTAAAGCTCTTGGTTTCGACCCCGCCACGGGCATCATCACCAACGAATGCGATTCGTCGGTGCAAAACACCAACCATCTTCTCCCCATCATGGGCGGTTTTGAGGTTCTTAACGAACTGATGCCGATGGTCTGCCTGCCTGAATGGGACCGGACGTGGCTCGATTTTTGCCGTGACTACAAGCAGAAAGCGCTTGAAATCTCCAAAAACCATTTCCGCATTCCCCGGCTTCAGGCATACGCAGGCTGGCTCCTCAACTCACAGACTCTCAAGGATGCCGCATGGAAGGACATCCTACGTTTCAAGTCGCCTACCGACCCTGTCACCGCCACCAACGATGCAGCCACATGGACCCTCGATGCCATTTATTCCCTCGAGGTCGCAAGATGAATTGTAAAAAAATAATTCAACTTTCGCAAGTTTTTGAAAAAGCTGATAATTATTAAGTTCTGTTTATTTTTGAGTGATTTTTATTTCGGTTTATCATTGGCAAAATTATCGTCCACGAGCCTCAGGCTTTTTAAATCCTGAACTTCTTAATTAAATCTTACAATTTACTTAATTAAATCTTACAATTTACTTAATTAAATCTTACATCTTACTTAATTAAATCTTTAAATTAACTCGGCTTCCAGTTTTACTTCAGATACTTGAATAATAATAATGTATAAGATGAAAAAAGCAATGCTATGGCTATGCTGCCTTTTGGCTGTATGCCAAACTGAGGTCAGGGCACAGACCGATGTCAGTCAGTCTCTACAGCGTCATGACTTTTTCTATGCGGGAGAGAGCAAGCGCATCAGGATGTTTATCGTGAAAGACGGAAGAGTGGGCTGGCAATATGAGAACAACGAATGGCGCGGGGAAATCAGCGATGCGCTGTTGATGACCGACAGACATATCCTGTTGGCTCATCAGTATGGGATTGCCGAAGTGACACAGGACCATCAGGTCGTATGGCACTACGATGCGCCAGAGGGGACTGAGATTCACACCATTCAGCCGGTCGGAAACGACTGTGTGGTGTTCCTGCAGAATGGTAAGCCGGCTAAGTGTGTGGTGATGCAGGTGCCGTCGATGACTGTTCTGCGGGAGTTTGTACTGCCGACATCTGAGAAAGGCTCTGTACACGGACAGTTCCGTAATGCCAGACTGACGCAGCGGGGCACTTTGCTCGTGGCGAACATGGGAATGGGATTTGTAGCTGAATACAACAGCGAGGGTAAGGAGTTGGACAGGTGGACCATGCCGCGTGTGTGGTCGGTGCAGGAACTCGACAACGGAAATCTGCTTGCGACTTGCAGCAAGGGGCTCGTCAGGGAGTTCACGCGTACTGGACATACGGTTTGGGAACTCTCGGCAGATGGATATGGAGCTGTTCAGACGCAGAAATGTGTCCGTCTGAAAAATGGAAACCACATCGTCAACAACTGGTATAATGAGTGGAACAAAACACCCATGGATACAATCAACGCACCGGTGCAGGCACTGGAGATTGACCGGGAGGGAAAGGTGGTGTGGAAACTCTGTTCATGGAAAAATCCAGACCTCGGACCGTCAACAACCATTCAACTGCTGGACCAGGCGGTGAATCGTGAACGACTCTTTTTCGGGGAGTTTAATGGCAGGAAGCCTAAGCTTTTTATGAGACCAAATGAGTAGAGCAGGGTCATCACCGACAGTATCTACAATAAGGTGCAACTCGAATTTCCACTTGCCTATTTTTTTATGACAATCAGATATATTGATGGTGTTTGATTCCTTGAGTTCGGATATGGCACGGAGAACTGTATCCGATCTGCATGTCTTGAAAAAGGAATGAATAGACAGGTGGCATTTCAAAATGTCATGAAACATGCTACATGAAGCTGTCGCCACAGAAGAAGTACATAAGTGAACTGAAAATCTCACCATACTGGTAGCTTACAAGTTTGCAACGACTACCAACCAATTCTTCAATTACCTGTTTCAAATTCTTGGAAAATATCTTCATCACATGAAAAAAATCCGCCAAAAGGAGTGTTTTTTTCGGATTTTATTGCTATTTTTGCCATGTCATCAGATTTTTTATTTGATTATTTTTGCACCATTAAGTTAAGTAAAAAATCTGACATGAAAAATTCTTGGCAACTTTGTGTTTCTCAGGATGTTATATGAAATTTTTAATTAAATTGGTGCGAATTTTTGGAAATCTATCATGGCTGGGTATAAAGACACCTGTTTTCCGCAATGGGGTGACCCAAATCGGGGTTTAGGTTTTCAGACCGACAGCCTCCAATAGCTTCCTGACCTCCTCGTCGTAGTCTGTTCGGAGCATAACAGACATTATCTTGCCGTTGTATG
>JAEEOB010000160.1 GCA_016284045.1 Bacteroidaceae bacterium | reverse complement strand
AAACAGACCATTTGTTTCTTTAGCGTAGTTCCTGATGACAAGGAATTGGTCAGTAAGCTGTGAGAAAATGGTTTCAACCCTCTTTCTGGCTTTGGCAAAAGGAACGAATGTTGGTTTCCAGTCTTTTTGATTGAGCCTGTACGGACATTCAAGTTTGATATTAGCAGTCTCGAACAGATCCAATTGTACCTCTGCACCAATGTACCCCTTGTCACCGAATATGCTGCAATCGTGATAAAGAGGCTTGATGTCATTCAGATAATTGATGTCATGGACACTTGCCTTTGACAGGTCATAGGAATGAATCACACCGCTTAATCCGCAGAGGGCATGAAATTTGTAACCGAAGAAATAGCAACCTTGGGATGCACAGTAGCCGAAGTCCGGAGCTTTGGCAAACTCGCCGTACCGACCCATCTTACAACGTTTGCCACGGGCAACACGGCAAACCTCAATGGGCTTGGAGTCTATGCAGAAGTAGTCCTCACCTCCATCTATATGATTTGCTATGCGACTACGTATCTGCTCGCAAAGCGCACTCACAGACTTGCGTCGGTCATTAAACTGACTTCATTTTTTACATTCTTCATTAATTCGTGTAATTCGTGTCCAGATATTCCGAAAACGTCGGAAACCTATCCGAAATCAGATTAACTTTGCACCGAAAAACATATACAAAAAATATCTATATTTTCTATACAACGCTAGTTTCTGAAGCCATTATTTGTTGTATTACAACACATTATCAGTTGTCTTCTGGCAATCACACCGGATGGCTTTTTGCTAAGCGAAGCGTTTTTTGTTAAGCGGAATGTAATGGAGCGATTTTTGTTAAGTTTTGTCAGCACGGGGTGCGGTTTGGGTTGTAGGCATGGGTGCGGAAAACTTGTTTTCAGGCAACCATGTCTGCAATCCATACCATTGGGCACAGCCCATGACAAAACGTTTTTTTATCTTTTTTTGTTAATTGAACATCCGAAACTTGAATCTACTATTATTCTATAAACTATTTAATACTATGAACGGACAAAAAACCGGAGGACGTCAGAAAGGCACTCCAAACAAAATCACAGCATCGGCCAAGTACATGTTCAAAGCTCTCATGATGAACAACTACGACCTCGTGGAAGACAGCTTCCAGAAAGCAAAACCTAACGAAAGACTCAACTTCATCGCTAAGATGACACCCTTCATCTGCGCTAAGGAACAGCCCGGAAAAAACGGAGGCGAATGGGTCATGGACCAGAGCATGGACCACGAGTGGTTCCAGATGTATGAGTCCGACCACCTGCTAAGAAGAAAACAAAGAATCGAACATGAAGAGAACTACGCAATTCAAGACATCAATTCTCAGTATTCCTATGAATGGCAAATGATACACGACGTATGTGCACAGTTCAACAGGTTGGGAATGGACGGAGAGGACGTGAAACAAATGATCTATAAGCGGGTCGATGAATTTTTCAACGAGCAAAGAAATGACAAAAACAGAGTCAGAGAAAATTTCCAGCAGAGAAGAGACAACTTCATGAAAATCGAACAGGAGTTCTTCAACGAACAAGATGATCAAGAAGAACCAAAGCGGCAAGCCCAAGAAGAAACTTGCACCGAACAAGCAGAGCAATACATCGAACCAGCTCAGAACGCTGGCTGTCAGAAAATCGTTGAATTAAATCAGCCTTCTGACGGACTTAATAACAGCACCACCTCCACCAACCCCACGGGAGAGGTAGGCGGGGCCTCGTGTCCCGCTCAATCAGCAGCAGAAGCTCAGCGTCTAAATCCATCTACTTTAGACACGCCATCCCCCTCTTTCTCCATAGGTGGTGACTCCGTCACCGCTCAATCAGAAGAGCAAAAACCGTCTCTCCAAAAACCAAATATCCGCCTACTCAAGCAGCAGCAACACCGTCCCTTCTACACCGCCATAGCAAACAAGCGCCGAAGACACTAATATCCCCGACAAAAAATCTAAAATCCGAAATCACCTTATTCCGAAATTACGAAAATTCTAAAGGATAATTCTGCCCCACGCCCTCCCTGTTGGTATAGCTCCTTTTATTCATGTAATCCGTGTTCTTCAAATTTGTGTAATTAGTGTTCTGCATATTAGTGTAATCCGTGTTCTTCAAATTAGTGTAATTCGTGTTTAAAAATAATTCAATTAATTCCGATAATTCCTGTAAAATAAAAATTCGTGTAATTCGGTGTTCGGCGGCTTATCATTGGATTGTTTTTCTGACCACGACAAACAGGCGTTGACACGATTCAATAGGGATGTTCCACATTTCATCAAACGTTTTGATGTCGACAGACTCGTTATAAGATTGATTATCAGCAATGTTTCTGTATTTCTCCACAGAGTCTTGTATAAAAAAGTGTGATTCATCATATCCAACCACCGGCACATAATGAAGTGTGTTGCCATTGAATAAAAGCACAACGACTGGAACACCTTGACTGACAGCATCTTTCAAATCATCTGTCGTCCCCGTATAATATTTTGCCGTGAAGTTCTTGTACTGTTCCTCAAACAGGATTTTGAAACACTTGGGATAGGCACCCTCTGCATACTTGCAAGGAAAAGAAGGCTGTTGATACAGCGATACGCCATCAACGTTTTCTCCATAGAACCGTAGCAGGTAAGCACTGGAGCAAGCCGCACATTCATTGCTGGTCTGGGTGTCGGGAACAGGATTCGGGAAGATGACGAATGAAACGGGATGGTTTCGCTTCTGGGAATAAGGCTCCGGAGTCACCAGCCAGTTGGCACGGGCATAAGCTTTCTGCTCTTCCGTCATGTTGTTGAGCATCATCATCAACTTACTGAGCGAGTTCTCTTGATTTGTCGACTCGCCCTTTTGGTTCTGTGAATAAGCGGTAAGCCCCCCAAAAAGGGTCAAAGAGAAGCACAGAAAAAATAAAACAGATATCTTTTTCATATTCATCTACTTATGTTTCAGATTTAACTATTTATTGTTAATCTGATGTACATATCATTTACTCTTATTTCGGATTTAGATAATTCGCAGTTGAGATTGTAGATTATCTGCTGCTGAGGTGATCAAAATAAACACTGAAGCCCGAAAGGACACCGGCTGGGGTTGTGGTCGTCTCGACCGCACAAATGGCTGGCGAAGCACAGCCCACATTCTTAATTAATTCTGATAATTCCTGTAAAGTAAAAATACGTGCAATTCGTGTTTAAAAATTATTCAATTAATTCTGATAATTCCTGTAAAGTAACTACACTTTTAACTATTCACTTTAAAATATTCTTCATAACTCAAGTCCCAGAAGTCATTATTTGTTGTTTTACAACACATTATCAGTTTTGTTCTGGCAATCAAACCGGATGGCTTTTTGCTAAGCGAAGCGTTTTTTGTTTAGCGGAATGTAATGGAGCGATTTTTTGTTAAGTTTTGTCAGCACGGAGTGCGGTATGGGCTGTGGGCATGGGGGCGGAAAGCTTGTTTTCAGGCAAGCATGCCTGCAATCCATACCATTGGGCACAGCCCATGACAAAACGTTTTTTTATCTTTTTTTTCTTGATTGAACATCCGAAACTTAAACTTCATAATAGTAAGATGAACCCCGAAAGACTGATAATAGCTTTCGGGGTTCCACAAAGCCTATGAACTATAATGTAGCTTTATTCCCACTCAATTGTACCTGTTGGTTTGGGGGTCAGATCATAGAGCACCCGGTTCACCCCAGGCACCTCCGTGATGATACGTTGGGTTATATGGTGTAACAACGGATAGGGGATTTCCTCTATTGTTGCCGTCATGGCATCCCGGGTGTTGACGGCACGTATGATAACCGGCCAGTCCCAACTACGACGGTTGTCCTTCACTCCCGTTGACTTATAATCCGGAACAATGGTGAAGTACTGCCAGACCTTGCCTTCGAGACCATTCTTGGCAAACTCCTCACGAAGAATGGCATCTGATTCACGAAGTGCTTCCAAGCGGTCACGGGTGATAGCGCCAGTGCATCTCACACCTAATCCGGGGCCGGGGAATGGCTGCCGGAACACCATATTATCGGGTAATCCAAGTTCTTTACCGACAACACGTACTTCATCCTTAAAAAGGAGTTTGATTGGCTCCACCAGTTCAAACTGCAGATCATCAGGCAGGCCACCAACATTATGGTGTGACTTGACTGGCCCGGATTCCACGATATCAGGATAGATGGTACCCTGGGCTAGGAAGCTGATACCCTCCTGCTTTCGTGCCTCCTCCTCAAACACACGGATAAACTCGGCTCCGATTATTTTACGTTTCTCTTCAGGGTCAGCCACTCCAGTCAGTTTGTCGAGGAACCGGTCGGTGGCATCCACATAGACCAGATTGGCATCCATCTCATCACGGAACACACGGACAACCTGTTCTGGTTCACCTTTTCGCAAAAGTCCATGATTCACGTGAACCGACACCAATTGTTTGCCAACTGCCTTGATGAGCAATGCAGCCACCACAGAAGAGTCAACGCCACCAGAGAGTGCCAGCAGCACTTTCTTATCTCCTATCTGGGCACGAAGTTCTTTTAACTGTTCGTCAATAAATTTCTTGGCCAATTCAGGAGTTGTTATCCTCTCCATGTCAGCCGGCCGTACATTTCCTGCATTCATAATTCAAGAATAATTATTATAAATTTAAAAAACTTCTTTAGGGGCATCCCCCTCAAGAGACATCATAATCTCTTTAAGTTCAGACGGATTCATCATCTAATTCGGGATGTCATGCTTTTGTCTGTTACAAAGTTACGAAAAAACGAGAGCAGTACAAAGAAGAAACGGAGTTTTTTATTTGTATTGCCGAGTGAAAGTAACTTCGGCGAAGCCAAAGTACGAAAAAACGAGAGCAGTACAAAGAAGAAACGGAGTTTTTTATTTGTATTGTCGAGTGAAAGTAACTTCGGCTTTTGTGGTTTTAATCCACCCTTCAAAACGTACCATTTCGGATTGTATTCCAATAAATAATAGACTATTTCGGATTATAATCCAAAAAAGTTTGTATATTTCAGTTATAATTGCTATATTTGAAATGAAATGTTGCCCAAAGAGCCCCAAGCTCGTTAACTCCTAATCAAAGATTACATCTCACATCCCGAAGGACATGCAGAAATTAAATCATACATCGTACATAATTAAATCTTTAAATAAAATCTGCTTCCATTCCAAAGAAATTAAATCATACATCGTACATAATTAAATCTTTAAATAAAATCTGCTTCCATTCCAAAGGAATTAACTCCAAATGAAATTTTAACTCCCTATTTTTATAAATCATGCAACCAACCGACTACTTCGAGGAACTGGAACTGGCGGTGAAAACAGCTGCTGACAACAAGAGCTTATACACGATGATGAACAGCGTGTATATGCGATGCCTGAATGAGCAGACAAGGGGAATAGGACTGCCTCTCAGCAGCCCATACGCCAAGACCGACTATCTGCTGAAGAAGTTTAAAGCCTCACGAGAACTGACTAATGACATCAACGACACACGACAATATTTCAGAACGAGAAGAGAACAAACAGAGACGGAACTGAGAGAGCACTTCAGGCAGGACCTTCGCAACATCTGTGAATTCATCGCACTGATCACGGGCAAAACCGTTCCTGCCAACCTGATAATCTTTTACCCGGAAAAACAGACATCCAAAAAGCAAAAAGCACTGCGTCTGGGGGAATACCTCCGAGTGATTGTGGAAAACTGGGATGAAGACTATGCCTACTGCCATGCAGAGGCGGCAACAGATGAGACTTTGAAAGTGTGTTACACTCATCATAATAAATTCAAAGACTACAACTGGAGCTATCTGAAAAAGCTGTTTTACGAAGGGGCACAATTCAACCTGATAAGACCATATAAATCAGGCGACGTGATTTATCCAGAACTATGGATTTTTGAGCCAGACTACCTCGTGGATATCTCCACCATCGCCGGATGCTTTAAGGAATACGCTCACTCAGCCATGGTGAATATCATCAGGCGGATTGAAAAAAGCGAAAACACAAAAAACACGCTACTCGGTAATTTCGCAGGACAACTGCTTGATGAGAGCATCCATCACATGCACGAATCACATACATATAAAGACAGTGCGGTAGAGTTTTTCTCCAATTATGCGATGAAAATCCTATCGGCTGAAGGAATGGACAAGTCTTTCCATT
This sequence comes from Bacteroidaceae bacterium, assembly GCA_016284045.1. Lineage (GTDB taxonomy): Bacteria > Bacteroidota > Bacteroidia > Bacteroidales > Bacteroidaceae > UBA3839. The sequence continues at coordinate 5,772 of JAEEOB010000160.1, read as the reverse complement.
ATATGGCGAAGGAACAGAAAGCAAATATTGACCGGGCCATCCATGAGACACTGCCGAATGTAATCAGTAACTTTGACTCGAAGAACGGAATCGTAGAGCCTTCGTTTTTCAGCGAAATGCTGGGACTGCAAGGACGTATGGACTTCCTTCAACTCAACAAGAAAGTGCTGATTGAACAGAAGTCAGGAAAAGGAGCTTTCATCCCGGGAGATTTCTCAAACTCATTGCTAAAAGAGAAACTGGACCACACCATACAACTACTGCTTTATATGGCAGTGTTGCGCTATAACTACAGGAAAGAATATGAGGAGAACAACCGAGAGCTACATGCATTCCTACTCTACTCTAAATACCCTCAGAGCCTAATCGACGTGCATTTCGTGACGGAAAAACTATTTGAGGCTTTCAAGGTAAGGAACGAGATAGCATGGAACGACCTGGTGAGAATCAGGAAAGAGGGATATGCTGTGCTTGAAAACCTCAACCCAGACAAACTGAATGAGCTAAACGCTGAGAGAACACCGCTGTGGAAGAAATACACCTTTCATCAACTTTCCAACCTGCTCGATCCAATCAAAAAATGCAGCCCTCTGGAACGACATTACTGCCTCCGGCTGATGAAATTCGTGGCAGAAGAACACATAGCCGCAAAACTGGGAAACAAAGAAAAGGAAGGGTCGGGATTCGCCAGCTCATGGCATCAGAATCTGGAGGACAAGGTGCAAAACGGATCCATCATGACAGGACTCACGCTTGATATCCCACAGAAAGCACGCAGCAAGCAAATATGCGAAGTGACATTGGAAATGGGTAACAGCGAGGAACGCTATATCACCAACCTGCGGATAGGCGACATCGTGGTGCTCCATCCTTACCAACCCCCAAGTGAGCCCGACATACGAACAACGATGGTGTTAAGGGGAACGCTGAAAAGCATGGACAAAGACACGCTGACAATCAGGTTACGAAATCCGCAGACTGACTCACGTATTTTCGACTATTACCAAGGAAAGAAATGGGCGATTGAGAAAGACATGATGGAGACTTCGTTCAACTCCGCTTACAGCAACATCTACTCGTTCCTCTCAGCTCCAAAAGACAGGAGAGACCTCCTGCTGTTTCAGCGTGAGCCGAGAGTAGATAAAAGCGTGACGCTGAAAGGGGATTATGGAGACTTCAACACACTGGCATTGAAGGTGAAGCAGGCGAAAGACCTCTTCCTGATTATCGGACCTCCAGGCACCGGCAAAACATCCTACGGAATGCTCAACACGCTGAAAGAAGAACTGCTGGAGCCAGACAGCCGGGTTCTCCTGCTGTCATACACCAACCGCGCCGTGGATGAGATGTGCGGCAAGCTGCAGGAGGCGGGCATCGACTTCTTGCGTATCGGCAGCGAGCTGTCGTGCGACAAGACTCTCCTCGACCATCACATCAACAAGGTGACCGAAACATGCGACAACCTGTCGCAACTGGAATACACCATCGGGAGCTACCGAGTGATTGCAGGAACCGTGCAGTCGTTCAACGGACAGCTGCAGTTCCTGAGCAAAAACCGCTTCTCACTCGCCATCATCGACGAGGCATCCCAGTTGCTGGAGGCGCAGCTGCTCGGACTATTCAGCTGCGCATCATTGGACAAGAACGGTATGTCACAACCGACAATCAGCAAGTTCGTGATGATTGGCGACCACAAGCAGCTGCCAGCAGTTGTGCAGCAAGAGGCGGAATGTTCGGTGGTGGAAGAGCCCGACCTGAGCGACATTCTCTTCACCGACTGCCGACAGTCGCTCTTCGAACGGATGCTCAGAAAGTATAACGGCAACACAGATATGGTTTATCAGCTGACACGTCACGGACGAATGCACCCGGACATCGCGGACTTCCCGAACCAGCTGTTCTATGGCGGACTGCTGGAACCGGTGCCACTACCCCATCAGACAACGACACTGCCGGATTCAGTGGAAAGCGATAACCGGATAGAACAGATGCTGCGGACCAGGCGAATCGCATTCGTAAGCAGCGAGGGACCGGAATGTGCCAAGTCAGACAAATCTAATATCAACGAGGCGATACTCATTGCTGACATGCTCAAGGAAATACACAATATCGAAGGAAAGGACTTCAACCCGGATACCACCGTCGGTGTGATTGTGCCATACCGCAACCAAATCGCCACCATCAGAAGTGTGCTCACCGAGGCGAACATCCCAGAACTGATGGAAGTCAGCATCGACACCGTGGAGCGGTATCAGGGCAGCCAGCGGAAATACATCATCTACGGATTCACCGTACAACGGCCCTACCAGTTGAATTTCCTTGCCGGCAATGTCTTTCAGAACTACGACGGAAAACTCATCGACCGCAAACTGAACGTCGCAATGACACGTGCGCAGGAACATCTTATTATGGTGGGCAATCCCAAAATCGTCTGCCGAAACCCCATCTTCGCCCAGCTTGTCGATTACACCAAATCCCACAGCAGCTTCTACTCCAGCGACGAGCTGTAGTCCCCTCTCCTATCACTCCCGGAACCCAGACATACCGACATACCGGAAAAATCATCCGCATGACAAAAATTTTTCTATGGATACGGATAAAACTTATTACTAACTCAAGTTTCCGAAGTCATTATTTGTTGTTTTACAATACATTATCAGTTGTGTTCTGGCAATCAAACCGGATGGCTTTTTGCTAAGCGAAGCGTTTTTTGTTTAGCGGAATGTAATGTAGCGATTTTTTGTTAAGTTTTGTCAGCACGTAGTGCGGTATGGATTGTGGGCATGGGTGCGGAAAACTTGTTTTCAGGCAAGCATGCCTGCAATCCATACCATTGGGCACAGCCCATGACAAAACGGTTTTTTATCTTTTTTTGTTGATTGAACTTCCGAAACTTGAATTTACTAAATTAATTTTTAACTGTTGCTAAAAGCATATACCCAATATAATAAACGACCTCCAAGTCCCCTCCCACGCAGGCAATAACCGTAGGTGTTGTGGAGACGAAATAAAACCGCAAAAAAACATCGCCAAAACAAACCCACTATAAACTATAAACTACAAACTAATCACTGGGGGCATGGACGTCTCGTCCGTGCCAACCGTCGAGGGCTCGATGCCCGAAGACGCTTGTATAATTCTACAAACTATAAACTACAAACTATAAACTACAAACTATAAACTACAAACTACAAACTAATCACTGGGGGCATGGACGTCTCGTCCGTGCCAACCGTCGAGGGCTCGATGCCCGAAGACGCTTGTAAAATTCTATAAACTATAAACTACAAACTACAAACTATAAACTATAAACTACAAACTATAAACTACAAACTACAAACTACAAACTATAAACTACAAACTATAAACTACAAACTATAAACTACAAACTATAAACTACAAACTAAAAACCAATCTGCCAAACTGGCAGAAACCCGTGTCATGACATTTTTGTTTTTTAGTTGGCATGAATTTTGCATAATTTGATGTGGAACCACAGGCAGAAGTGTGCGACAAAAGCACAATCTCTCCTGCCACGAGGCTTCAAATCAATTAACAAAACAAGCAAAAAACTAAAAAACAAATATTATTATGGGAAAGATTATTGGAATTGACTTGGGTACGACCAATAGTTGCGTATCCGTGTTCGAAGGCAACGAACCAGTTGTCATCGCAAACAGTGAGGGTAAACGTACAACCCCTTCAATTGTGGGTTTTGTGGATGGAGGTGAGCGTAAGGTGGGTGACCCTGCCAAGCGTCAGGCCATCACGAACCCGAAACGTACTATTTTCTCTATCAAGCGTTTCATGGGCGAGAGCTATGACGCAGTGCAGCAGGAAATTTCACGAGTGCCATACGTGGTGAAACGAGGAGACAACAACACCGCACGTGTGGATATCGACGGACGTCTTTACACACCGCAGGAAATCAGCGCCATGATTCTTCAGAAGATGAAGAAGACAGCTGAGGACTATCTCGGACAGGAAGTGACAGAGGCTGTCATCACCGTCCCGGCTTACTTCTCCGACTCGCAGCGTCAGGCAACGAAAGAGGCTGGTATGATTGCCGGACTCGACGTGAAGCGTATCGTGAACGAGCCTACCGCAGCTGCCCTGGCTTACGGGCTAAACAAGAGTGACAAAGAGATGAAGATCGCTGTGTTCGACCTCGGTGGAGGTACATTCGATATCAGTATCCTGGAATTCGGCGACGGCGTGTTTGAAGTGCTGTCAACCAACGGTAACACTCACCTCGGTGGTGACGACTTCGACCAGGTAATTATCGACTGGCTCGCTGATGAGTTCAAGAGCGAGGAAGGTATCGACCTCAAACTCGACCCGATGGCGCTGCAGCGTCTGAAAGAGGCTGCCGAGAAAGCGAAAATCGAACTTTCATCAACCTTGTCAACAGAAATCAACCTTCCTTATATCACTGTCGCAGGTGGTGTGCCGAAGCACTTGGTGAAGAGCCTGACACGTGCCAAGTTCGAGCAGCTGGCTCAGAATCTTATCCAGGCTTGTCTCGAGCCTTGCAAGAATGCTATTCGCGATGCCGGCATCAGCACAAGCGAGATTGACGAGGTGATTCTCGTGGGCGGTTCAAGCCGTATCCCTGCTGTGCAGCAGCTTGTGGAGCAGTATTTCGGAAAGGTGCCTTCAAAGGGAGTGAACCCCGACGAGGTGGTGGCTGTAGGTGCAGCTATTCAGGGTGCCATCATCAACGAGGATGCGGGTCTGGGCGACATCGTGCTGCTTGACGTCACTCCGCTGTCAGTGGGTATTGAGACACTCGGAGGCGTGATGACCAAGCTTATCGAGGCCAACACCACCATCCCGGCCAAGCAGAGTCAGATTTTCTCAACAGCGGCTGACAACCAGACAGAGGTGACCATCCACGTGCTCCAGGGTGAGCGGCCGATGGCGGCTCAGAACCGTACGATCGGTCAGTTCAACCTCACCGGAATCACACCCGCACCGCGTGGCATCCCACAGATTGAGGTGACTTTCGACATCGACAAGAACGGTATTCTCAACGTGTCTGCCAAGGACAAGGCCACAGGCAAAGAGCAGGCCATCCGCATCGAGGCATCGAGCAACCTCAGCAAAGAGGAAGTCGAGCGCATGAAGGAAGAGGCTAAGGCCAACGCCGACGCCGACAACAAGGAGCGCGAGCGCATCGAGAAGATGAACCAGGCTGACGCCACCATCTTCCAGACGGAGCAGATGCTGAAGGAGAACGGCGACAAACTCCCTGCCGACACCAAGAACAAAATTCAGGCTGCACTCGACAAGCTGAAAGCGGCTCACAAGAGCGGCGACATCGCTGCCATCGACACTGCCATGGCTGAGATGAGCAAGGTGGGCGAAGAGATGTACAAAGCAGCCCAGGGCGCACAGCCGGGAGCAGGCGCAGGTGCAGGTCAGCCAGGAGGTGATCCGTTCAGCGGATTCACTGGAGGCGCACAGCCAGGTGCCGGTCCTCAGCAGGGCTCCAACGACAAGAAGGACGACGACATCGAAGACGTCACCTTCGAGGAAGTGAAGTAATCATCACAAAACGGACAACACTGCTCTTCCATATAGAGACTGACAAAAATCAAAAGCAGGAGATAAACCCAAATCCATGGTGTTTATCTCCTGCTTTTCCTGTTTTCCGCAATGGGGTGACCCAAATCGGGGTTTAGGTTTTCAGACCGACAGCCTCCAATAGCTTCCTGACCTCCTCGTCGTAGTCTGTTCGGAGCATAACAGACATTATCTTGCCGTTGTATG
>JAEEOB010000159.1 GCA_016284045.1 Bacteroidaceae bacterium | reverse complement strand
AAACGAAGGTCGAAATAGTCGTTGGCATCAGTATCCAACTGCAACAGCTGTACCCACCCCGTTCCAAACTCGTTGTCCACATCTTCCTCGTAGGGCTTGCCTAAAAGTCGGAAGCCATCACCACGCACCGGACCTTCCGTGAAGGTGATGATATGAGGCGGTATCATGTCGTCCTCCTGGAAAGGATTTACGCGTTTCAATGTGCTTGAGGGCACATCGGCATAGATGACCTTGACAGCATATTCAGGCCACTTGCCCAGTCCATAGGGCTGCTTGACGTCGTAGCCGAGGAAGTAGTCTATTTCGCCGAAGAACCAGAGCATCCCCTTCCTGGGCAACCAGTCATTATCGGGAAGATCACTGCAGTTAATCTGACAAATGAACTGCATAGGATACCTATTGCCGTCTTCATCGGTTGTGAACGGATACATATCCTCAGACGGGAACTGCGGGGCATCCCAGAAATAGCTACTGCCCGGATGCTGTGCAACGTCGGATGGAGTCAGTTTCATATCAATACCATGAGGTCTTGCCAACTTGACGCAATGCTGAATCTCGGATTGAATCCCACCCATAGCAGCTTCCGAATCTGCTCGTATTCCTTCACTCAGCATCACCTCCTCACCAGTTTTGACAATGAACTTCTCGCCTCTATACTCCAAGCCGAGCTGTCGCCCGTCGTAGAATGTCACGACAGGGTTGTCCCCCTTACGATTATTCCAATGAAGCAGTTCCTGACCTACGACAAGTTCCTCAGCAGGAATTTCGTACTGCTGCATGAGACTCCTGCCCATATTGACACCTCGGTCGTGGGTAATATCATAGATGTTAATATAACATACTGAAGACATCGTTGTATCGTTTAGTCAAACATTACTCTTGGGTTCATTATACGTGGCGAACGCCATTTTATACCATATTCTGCCAGCAGTTCACTTTTAGCAGACCAATAGCGGAAACAGAAGCCCATGTGGCGTGGCTCGCCCTTCAGTTCTTCATAGAGCCTACGCTCCACTTCGTCAATCACAGACAGATAAGCCTCGCTGTCCTCAACAGAGTCGTATTTCAGTCTGGGATTCTCCAACCGGTCAAGACTGTACTCACAGTTTTCCTTGTCTTCCTCGGTAGTGGCATAATGGAGAGCCTGCTGAAAGGCTTTCTTCGCCATCGGGCGACGCGTTTCCATCGAGTAGCATTCGCCTATGTCAAAATATGAGCGACATTTCCACTGGGCATTCTCTTCCGTATCCGGCTGTTCATCCAGGAGTTCTTCGGCCTTAACCAGAAGAGGCGTTGCCAACCAGCCCTGGTCGTCACGGATATAGTTCTCAGCCAGTTTTATCAAAGCTATCATATAGTCGGAAATTGTCTCCTGAACAGGTTTTTGCTCATAAATCCGCCTGGTGATATCCACCAAGGGAGTCAGCAACTGGATTAAATCCGTTGACTCCAGGTTGTCCATATTTTCTCCAAGGAAATCACTCAACAGCGCCAACTTCTCCTCGTCAGACGCCAGGTTTTCTGCCTGGCGTAGAATTGTCGTAGTATCCATAATAAAATATTTATGTTGCTTAACTCAATTTGCAATAAACTATATTACGGGGCAAATATAAGAGAAAAAAATGAAAGAACAAAATAAATGGTGAAAAAAATATTGAAATGATTTTTTATGGGTGGGAAATAACTGATTATTTGCGGTTTTTGAGTTGTTTTTGAACACGAATCTCACACACGAATCTTTTTTCTTTAACACGAATTATCATGTAATTGATCACGAATTTTTCATGAATTATTTTTTAAAAAGATGAAAAATGGATTTGCAATGCTGAGGGGCTTCGATAAGCCCCTTGGCGACTGTCTTCCGCTCAGCATCGATGAGCAAGCTCCCCGATGCTGACCGCAAGCCATTCCCCAACCCTTCGGGTCAACATCATTGCAAATCGATAATCGTTCCACTAAAAATACTAAAAAATTTTTGATCGACCGAATTTGGGGTAAAATTCTGATTGACCATGGAGACGCGGAACAGTGGTTGTAGAACACGAATCGCACACTAACAAGAGAAGATGAAAAATATTGGCTATCCCCCCTCTTAAACAAAAAATCTGGTCGTCCGAGTTTTATTGCTGACGCAAGAAATCAGGGAGGAAGTCTTAGGAGGAAATGAGGTGGAGTCTGTAGTCTATAGCTCTCCAGCCATATAGAGCGGGAGATAAACTAAACCATCCTTCTCGGCCAAATCGCCAGTGTGTAAGACAAAGGGAGTAGCCAAATACTTTCCATATTTACTTGTGAACTTCTCAAGTGAGGTCAGGCTATATCGCGATGAGGACTTTACCTCGACTGGCGAAATATTATGCCGATCAGTCACCGAAGGTTTACGTACAAGGAAGTCAATTTCCATTCTATCTTCTGCTACCCTGGATACATTCGAATAGAAAAACAATTCATTACCTGCAGTTCGAAGCATCTGTGCAACAATGTTTTCGGTCAGCATACCTTTGTTAACCTCTAGTTTGTCGAACATCAACTTCTTATACAATTGTCCCTGATAAATGTCTTTCTCACTGAAAGCCATGGCTATCAGGAGACCTGTATCGGCCATGTAGAGTTTCATCCTTGCGTTATCACGACTCAACTGCAAACCGACATTCGGTTCAGAGGCAGCGAAGCACACGTTCACAACACGCGACTCTTCAAGCCAAAAGAAAACATTCGAATAGTCTCGCGACCGTGCACCTTTTTCCACAGCACCTATTCTGAAACGTTTCTCGTGACGTTGAAGCTGAGATGGTACAGAGTCAAATACCCGTGTGACCTTCTGCTCATAACCGGAAGCATACTTGCTTATGTCTGCACGGTATAACTTGATGATGCCACGTTTCACATGGTCAACTCGATCGAAATCGCCTTCATTCACATACATCTCGACCGACTGTGGCATACCCCCCACAATCATATACTGCCGAAAGAGTTCCATGGTCTTACGGTGCAAGGCGGGACCAAGGGGTTTTCGAGCAATAAAGCAGGCTCGCACATAGTCCATCAGTTCATCCTTTCCCATGGCCCACAGGAATTCTTCAAAATCCATCGGATACATGTTGAGTCGTTCCTCCTCCGAAGGAATGATTATATTCTTCACATTACGGTTGATGCTCATCAAAGAGCCCGTCTCAATATAATCGTAACGGCCATCCTTAACCAGATGCTTGATAGCTGCACGGGCAGGGGGGAACTCCTGGACCTCATCGAACACAATCACCGATTCCCGACGGTAGAGTTTCACGTCCATCAACAAACTCAGCTGCAGGAAGAAAGAGTCCAAATCGGTCAGATAATCCGTAAATAGCGTATTTATTTGACGGTTCACTTTGCTGAAATCAAGAAGAATGTAGGACCTGTATTCGTTCTTTGCAAACTCCTCAACGATATAGCTTTTGCCTACACGACGAGCACCGTCTATCAAGACAGCAGTTTTGCCACCCCAATTCTGCTTCCATTTAAGCAGCTCATTATAAATTTTTCTTTTCATAACAATCTTTACACCAAAACGAGGTATGCAAAGATACGAATACTACACGAAAACGAGGTATAAAGGAGATGAAAAACTACACGAAAACGATGTGTTTTAATATATTTTAAGGATTTCTGCGACCTTCACATCCCACTTCAAGTCGCTATGAACGGTTTCTGATTATCCGAATTTTATTGCTGACGCAAGAAATATTAGAGGAAATTTTTGGGAGGAAGGAATGAACGCGGATAACACGGATGCCTTGACCTTATAAATCCCACACAGAAATCTAGGACACGGCCAAGGTTTCTCGTTGAATATTTATTTAAAAAGTTGAATATTTTTCAAAATTGAGAGTTCTGTTAAGTTC
>JAEEOB010000158.1 GCA_016284045.1 Bacteroidaceae bacterium | reverse complement strand
CTTTTTCAGTACATAATATGATGCCAATAGAATGATTCTCGTCTTCCCTACGTTCCAAGCGGTCAAGTAATGACAGGTAGTAGTTCATCTTGCCAGCATATTCTGGTCTAAATTCGCCAATTTTCAAATCAATGGCAACAAGGCAATGCAGGGCACGGAGGAAAAAAAGCATATCGAACTTACTCCGTTTTCCATTATATTAAAGTACGTGCTGATTGCCAATATAAGTGAAGCCTTTGCCAAGTTCCAAAAGGAATTGCTTTACCTTCTCTACCAGTCGGGCTTCAAGTTCCGTTTCCAAGATGGGGTCTTTAACCCCAAGGAATCCCAGATTTTAACCGCTTCGGAACACTTCATTGGCAAACATTGCCTGAGTGGCAGGTAGTGTCTGCTCGAAGTTGTTGTCCGATGGCTCATTCTTTCTCTTGTGCATCTGCAAAGAGATGGCACTGGAAAGAAGTTCACGATTCCACCCTTTTGAAGTAATCTCCTGTGCGTAATACAATATGGTATTATCATCGTTTCCAAACTTGCGCATCAAGGTCAGAGTATGTCCCCATGGTAAAACTGCGACAGCTTGTCGCAGTTTTGGATCGCTTCCACAGAACCGTTCATAAAACTTCTTCATGTCCCACAGGTTTCTTGGAGAAACTCCCATCTGTGGATAACGTTGCTTCAAGTCAAAGGACAAACGATTTACCACACCGCTTCCATGCTTACTTTCAATCTTCCTGTCGTGAAGTAATTTTCCTATTTCCCAATGAGCGGTTCCGATGGCGGAACACACCGTTGTTGCCACCATTGCTCTTGTCCTGTCAATAACTGCGACAGCCTGTCGCAGAATTGCATCATACACTGATTCTTGAATCTGTACAATATCTGTCATAGCTTTAATCTTTACCTGTTATGAGTTCTCGCTTGTCAATATCAAGCAGTGTTGCAATCTTGTCTAATGTGTATAGGTCAGGTTGTGATACGTTAGTGCACCATTTGCTGACTGTAGCCGGATTTTTACCAAGTTCCTCTGCAAGCCACTTCGCTGTCCGTTTCTTTTCGACGAGTACAACTTTGATGCGATTCAAATCTTTCATTTATAAATATCTTTAATTTGAACGCAAAGATACACAAAATAATCGACAACAAAAGAACTTTCATTCAGAAATGACATTTATGAATGTTTTTTTTTAGATTATTAAGAGTTTTTGTGCCTTGTAGACAACAAAAGAGCGGAGATAGCCAGAGTTATTCCTTGCGAGAATAACCTCTGCACAAAAAATGCACACCATCTCCATTTTTGTGGCTTACAAAAGTTAAATACGTTAAATCTTCGTCATTTTCATCCTCCATTAAATCCATGCAATCACTTTTCTACCGTTTTAATCAAAACAAGTTGGTACACAATAAGTTGCAAATACAGTGGATGTTCAAGTCTTACGGATATTACTCTTCCAACAACTGTGAAATCCATTGGAGAAAGAGCTTTTTCATATTGCACTGCACTGACTTCCTTTACCATATCAGATGGAATAAACACAATAGGAGAATCTGCATTTGAAGGGTGCAATCATATCTCTGAATTGAAGATTAATGTGACAGACATGTCTTCATTCTGTGTTAACAGCCATGATTACACCGCTGCCGGTATAGCGGTACCTGCCAAACTTTATTCCGATGGTGCTGAGATTAAAGATCTTGAAATACCTGGTAATGTGGAGACAATCGTTAAGGACGCCTTCTACAACTGTGATAATCTGACATCTGTCACACTCACAAACGGTGTGAACAGCATAGGTGATAACGCCTTCCGAGATTGTGACAATATCAGTGAACTGAAGATTAATGTGACAGACATGTCTTCCTTCTGTGTTAACAGTCACGATTACACGTCTGCGGGTATAGCAGTATCTGCTAAACTTTATTCCGATGGTGCTGAGATCACAGAGGTTGTGATTCCCTCAGGTGTTGAGTCCATCGTAGCGGACGCTTTTTATAATTGTCCGGACTTGACATCCGTTGTTCTTACGGATGGAATAAATGACATGTCTCCCAATGCTTTCCAGTTCTGTGAGAATATTGGTGAGCTAAAGATTAATATCAGTGATATGTCCACGTTCTGTGGAAACAGTCATAACTACACTTCTGCGGGTCTGTCTGTTCCCGTAAGACTTTATTCCGATAACGAGGAGATAACTGAGATGGTTATACCTGAAGAAGTGGAAACTATCGTGACTGGTGCTTTCTATAATTGTACTGGTCTAACAGCATTAATCTTACCAGAGAAAATTCAAAGTGTTAATCAGAATGCATTCCAAGGTTGTGAAAATTATTGCTGTCCGGAAAAATTATATCAACTTAGATATTTTTTACCGGACAGCAATAAATCTTTCTATACCATTTATTGCATGTCTGAAAAAAATCATCTGATTATCTGGAAATCCTTTTAAATCTTTATTCGTTCAAAAAACGAGGGCTTGTCAACATTTTGACACACCCTCTTTGAACTTCTCGATGATACAATTGTGGGACTTGGTTTCAGGATCGTAGTTGATGCCCACAAGTAGGAGGTTGTCGGTGTGTTGTGCCACCTTCGCCGGATAATTTTTCTTTTTGATTTGGTCGATGGCAGCAGTGGCTGACTTTTTGTTTTTAAGTTCAACCACCATAGCGGGTAAATCAACGTGCTTGCGTGGGATGAACACGAGGTCTGCAATACCTTTCCCCGAAGCCATCTCACGGTGGATGATGTAATCGTTGCGGGCATAATAATAGGCAATGCTGATGACGCAGGCAAGTGAGTTTTCGTCGTTGTATGACAGAATACTGGTGCTTTCATCGTGGGCGGCATCAAGCGCAAGTGCCACAGCCTCCTCATCGCCACGGATCGTAGCGTGTAGCAGTTGTTCGGACTGCTGGAGGGCATCGACCACGGTTGTCCAGTGGTTATACTTGACAGCTTTCACCATCTCTCCCTCCACCTCCTTGTTCGGAATGTAGCACTCGTCCTTCCGCCAGTTGTACGAGAGATAGCCTAAATGAATCAACACGGTGAGCACATCATCCTTACTTCTGATAATTGACATGTCGTTGCCGAATTCGGTGGAATCCACCTTACATCGTCCGCCAGCAAGCATCTTGATGATGTCGTCTTTCAGTCCTTCGTAGTTTAAGCTGATATAGTCGGCAACTCGCTCGAAAGCCCCCGTTCCCGCCCAGAAACTGCGGCAACGATGTGCCACAAGGGCTTTCATCACTGAATTCGGGTTGAATATCGAAAGCTCATCACCTATTTGATAGCCGTCATACCATTTCACCAGCTCATCGAAGTCCATCCTGTGCTTCTCTGCCAATATTCTCACCTCATCTTTCGTGAAGCCGAAAAAACGAGACATCGTCATTGGCTCCACCATCGAATACTCAATGAAGTTGTTGAGAGCAGACTCTGTGTTATATTTCTTGATAGGCAGAATGCCGGTCATATATACACCTGCGAATACATTTGGGGTGTTACTCCCCTTAAATAATCGTCGCAGTAATTTCACGTAACTGTCCATCGCAGTGCTGTCGCCATACGCTTCACGGCAGATGGCGTCCCACTCGTCGATGATTATGATGAACTGCACGTTATATTTATCAGCAATCTTGATTAATGAAGCCATCAAATCTTCATTCTCTGTTACTGTTTCAGTGGGATAAAAATTAAGCACTTCTGCTTTCACCTCTTTCTGTAATGTTGGTACAATTTCTCTCAATGTGATATCTTCACGTGAGGTGAAATTAGTCATGTCAAGATATATCACCGGATACTTGTTAAGGTGTTTCTCAAAACTGGGGTCAGAGGCGATTTCCAGGTCAGAGAACAAACTGCGTGAGTTACACGACTGGTCATAGTAGGCGCATAGCATCTTGGCTGCCATTGATTTGCCGAAGCGGCGGCAGCGGGTGACACAACTGCAACAGTCTTCCGTGTTAAGTGTGGAGTTCACCACGGAAATCAGTCTTGACTTATCCACATATTCTTTGTTCCGAATATTGCGGAATCCGCTGTTCCCTAAATTAATAAATGTTCCCATAATCTGCCAAAGTTTATTTTTCAGCAAATTTACATAATTTTTTCGGATTTCACCTTAGCAACAGTAAAAAAAAACTTAGTAAACGAAGAATGTGTCTTTATACACAAAAAAGGACCGCTTGTGGCGGTCCTCCTTTCTGATAATATAGTCTTGCTTATTGAGCGCGATAGTTGTCAAGCTGCTCAGGAGTCATCTTGCGGATGTAGTTGAAGTGCTTCTCAACCTCGCTCTCAGCGTGGTTGATGAACACGTTGAGGCTCTTTGAGAAGAGCTCCGGTGCTTTCTGTGTGTCCTGCAGGATGAGGTGGCTCATGATGGTGTAGGCAGTAATCTCGTAGAGCTTGCGTGAGCAGAAGTCGATGAACTCCTGGTTGCCGGTCTCTTTCGTTGCGTTGGTGGCAGCCTCGAGCTTGCTTGCCATCTCCTTGATGCGTGTCATGTAGCCTTCATACTCAGGCTGTACACCCAGTGCCTCATAGTCGCGGATGATGCTGAGGTAGGTGCCGTTGGTGATGTAGCGGAGCGCAGCAACGGTCTGGAGCTGAGTTGTACCCTCATAGATGCTGGTGATACGTGCGTCGCGGTAGAGCTGCTGGCACTTGTACTCGAGCATGAATCCCGAACCACCGTGAATCTGGATGGAGTCGTAGGCGTTCTGGTTGGCAAACTCCGAGTTCATACCTTTGGCAAGCGGTGTGAACGCATCTGCCAGACGGGAGTATTTCTTGCACTCCTGACGCTCTTCCGGAGTCAGTTTGCGCTCGCGGGCGATGTCCTCCAGTGCCTTGTAGATGTCCACATAGCGTGCGGTCATGTAGAGGAGTGAGCGTCCAGCGTCGAGTTTAGCCTTCATCGTGGCAAGCATGTCATACACAGCCGGGAAGTTGATGATTTCCTTGCCGAACTGCTTGCGGTCGCGTGCGTAAGCCAGACCCTCGTCGTAAGCGCTCTGCTCAATACCCACCGACTGTGCGGCGATACCCAGACGTGCGCCGTTCATGAGTGCCATCACATATTTAATCAGACCAAGCTTGCGGTCGCCACAAAGCTCAGCCTTCGCGTTTTTGTAAACCAGCTCGCAGGTGGGGCTTCCATGGATACCCAGCTTGTTCTCGATGCGGCGAACATTCACGCCACCCTGACGCTTGTCGTAGATGAACATGGAGAGTCCGCGTCCGTCGCGTGTGCCTTCTTCTGAGCGAGCGAGCACGAGGTGGATGTCGGAGTCACCGTTGGTGATGAACCGCTTCACACCGTTGAGCAGCCAGCAGCCCTCCTCCTCAGAGTATGTGGCCTTGAGCATCACGCTCTGCAGGTCGGATCCTGCGTCCGGCTCGGTTAGGTCCATAGACATGGTCTCGCCGTGGCATACACGCGGCACGAAGCGCTGACGCTGATCCTCGCTGCCGAACTCATAAAGTGTCTCGATACAGTCCTGGAGCGACCAGATATTCTCAAATCCGGCATCGCCTGCGCTGACGATTTCGTTGGCGGCGGTATAGACGGTGATAGGGAGGTTCAGACCCTCGTAGCGGCGCGGCATGGTCATGCCGTTCATGCCAGCCTTGATGGTGGCATCGAGGTTCTCGTATGTCTTAGATGCATAGCGCACACGTCCGTTCTCGCAGTGAGGGCCTTCAGCATCGACATCCTCGGCGTTGGGTGCAATCACGTTAGTGGTCACGTCGCCCACGATGTCGAGTGTGCGGTCGTAGCTGTCCATGGCATCCTCAAAATTCTGAGGCGCATAGTCGTATTTGTCCTTGTCTTCGAAGCCGCGTTCCTTGAGCTCAACGATACGTTTCATGAGCTCATGCTGCATGTGGAATTTAATCTCAGGATTATCAGTATATATGTTAGCCATGATTATTTGCTGTTTTTCTTGTAATACTTGATGAATTTAGGAAGCACCTCTTCGATTGTGCCGGTGATGATGTAGTCAGCAATCTGGTTGATTGGCGCGTTCGGGTCGGAGTTGATAGAGATGATGATGCCAGCCTCTTTCATTCCGGCGATGTGCTGGATGGCACCGGAAATACCGCAAGCGATATACACTTTAGGACGTACTGTCACACCAGTCTGTCCGATCTGACGGTCGTGGTCAATCCAGCCTGCATCCACAGCCGCACGGCTTGCGCCCACTTCTGCATGGATTTCCTTGGCAAACTCAAACAGGAGGTTGAATCCCTCTGGTGAGCCCACTCCGTATCCACCTGCCACGATGATGTTGGCACCCTTCAGATTGTTCTTGGCAGCCTCCACGTGGCGGTCGAGCACCTTCACCACATAGTCGGTCACTGGCACATACTTGTTGACATCGTGACGTACAACCTCGCCTTTGTAGTTCTCATCAAGAACCTCCATCTTCATCACACCCTCACGCACTGTAGCCATCTGCGGACGGTGCTCAGGGTTAACGATAGTGGCGATGATGGATCCTCCGAATGCCGGACGGATCTGATAGAGCTGGTTCTCATAGTGCTTCTTAACCATCTCACCAGCCTCGTTCTTCACATTCATGTCGAACTCGCCGATTTCCAGCTGTGTGCAGTCTGCAGTCAGTCCTGAATGAAGAGCTGATGACACACGCGGACCGAGGTCACGTCCGATAACGGTTGCACCCATCAGACAGATTTGCGGTTTTTCCTCCTTGAAGAGGTTCACCACAGCCGATGTGTGTGGGAGTGAAGTGTATGGGAAAAGTCCCGGTGCGTCGAACACATGTACTTTGTCAACACCGTAGGGGATAATCTGCTTCTCAACTCCGTCGAGGCCAGCGCCCACGCATACAGCTTCCAACTGTACGCCCAGCGTGTTGGCGAGCTTACGTCCTTTGGTCAGTAGCTCCTGGCTTACCTCAGCAACTTTGTTGCCTTCAAGCTCACAATATACGAATACGTTGTTCATGTCTGTCTTTGTTTATCCTATGGTGTTGTTTTCAATCAGTTCCACAATCAGACCCTCGATATCCGCATCGCTGGATGTGAGGCTCTTGTTCTCCTTAGCCTTGAACACAATGCTCTTCACCGACTTCACGTTGGTAGGTGATCCGGCTTTACCAATCTGGTTAGGGTCTGCGTCGATGTCGGCTGCACCCCAAGATGTAATGGTGAGGTAGGGGCGTTCTGCATAGAATGCTTTCTCTTCCTCAGGAAGTGCGTCGATTTCCTGCTGTGTCTTGGCGTTCTTGTATTTCATCACCAGCTTGATGTTGCGGCTGCGGCAAGGAGCGGCAGAACCGTTGACGGTGATGACAATCGGCATCGGACCTTCAACGGTCTCAACACCTCCGTCGATGTGGCGTCGTGCCACGATTTTCTCTTTCGTACATTCAAGAATCTCCTCGGTGTAGGTGATTTGGGTCAGACCCAGTTTCTCAGCCACCTGCGGTCCCACCTGTGCGGTGTCGCCGTCGATAGCCTGACGTCCTCCGATGATGATGTCGAAGTCACCGATTTTCTTGATAGCCTGGGCAAGGGAGTAGCTTGTGGCAAGCGTGTCGGCGCCTCCGAGTGCACGGTCGGTCAGCAGCACTCCACAGTCAGCGCCTCTGAACAGGCCTTCTCTCAGTACTTCTGTTGCTTTTGGCAAGCCCATGGTCAGCATGGTGATGGTTGATCCGGGATTGGCATCCTTCAATCTTAATGCCTGTTCTAAGGCATTGAGGTCCTCAGGGTTGAACACAGCTGGCAGCGCGGCGCGGTTCACTGTCCCTTCAGGAGTCATCGCGTCGGGCCCGACGTTTCTTGTGTCAGGCACCTGCTTCGCGAGTACAATGATTTTTAAACCCATAAAATTTTATACTTAAAATGTAATGAATAACAATTTTCTCTTTCTGTTCTCCCCAAATCGGGTGCAAAGTTACTCATTTTATTTCAGTTGGCAAAATAAAACGCTGATTTGTGCACAAATTGTCGGAAAATGTGTAGAAAGTTTGCACACACTTATTTGTTTGTGCATTTTTTGTTTAGGTTTTTGGACTTTTAGGGGAGGCACTTTAATAGAGAAAATAGGAGATGATAAGATGTTATAGGATACTATAGGAGATGATAGGATGATATAGGATATTATAGGATATTATAGGATGTTATAGGAGATGATAGGAAATGATAGGAGGTAATAGATACAATGGAAATAAAAGACAATAATCAATGGTAAATAGAAAACAAAAAGTAGAGATAAAACAAAAAGTAGAGATTTGGGAAAATCCATATCTCTACTTATTGGTGTGTGGTTCGTTTAGTGTCTTTGCCGGCGTGCGCTCACTCTCGGCTTCTTTTCCTCGGTGGCCTCACTGCCGTCGTCGGTTGTGCGGCGTCTTGCGCTGCTTCTCGACTTGAATTTCTTTGTCTCACCTTCCTCTGCTGCTTCTGTTCCTTCCTCGCCTTCAGCTTTGGTGGCAACTCTGGATGTGCGTTTTTTCTTGCTTTTTGCATCTGCCTGGGCTTTTGCGATGGAGTCGCGTTTGAGGATGGCAGCTGAATCTACTGGCGGTGTCCAGATATGCTGTTCGAAATCTGTGACTTCTTTTTCAATACGTTTCTGCTCTTTTTGCACTGCGCTGTCGGTCTTGCAGTAGTCCATGATGGCTTTGTTCTGCAAGTTAGTGGTCATGTAGATTTTGCCTTTATACTTGTTTGTGGCAAGGTAGTCAGCCACAGACATTTTAGCTGCCTGGTTCTTGTTTGATGTCATGATCATCAGTTTGCTGATGTAGGGTTCGATATCCTCGAACTTCACCCAGAACATCGGATATTTCTGCATGGATGGTGTGTCTTCGCCGGCGACATCCTCCTCCTCGTCATCGTACGACATCGATTCGTATGTGAATTCATCGGCTGCACGGTGGAGCACAGGACAGAGCGCAACGATGCGGGTGTGGAATGTGGCGGTGTTCTGGTCGTAGTAGGAGCTTTCCTTCACGAAATAACTTAGCACTTCCTGTCCAGGCACGTCCGCGTCGCTGACGTTGATTGCCCGTTTGGCAGAATCCACCTGGTAGAAAATCTCATACCTGTCGAGCATGTCCTTGAAGTGCATACGGTTGGCGCGGTCGAAATGTTCTGTTCCGTCCGTCTTGTAGTTGTATGCCGGTATTCTTCCCACGTTGAGCAGTCTGAACAGTGTGAAGAAGAGGTTTTGCTGCCCGTCTTTGGGAGCTTCGGGATAGTAGAGCGGTGCGTTCTCGTCGAGCCGCAGGTCGAGCTCACGGTAAACATCCCTTCTCCAGCTCACTTCTTCAGGCACAGCCACGGCTGTAGGGTACATGATGCTTGCCCTGTCTGTTTTCTGTGCCGTCTTCTGAGTATTCGCCTTATTGTTCTCTGCCACCCTTGATTTCTTAGGCTGTGCTGCAGCCGTCAGTGTGAGTGCGATGGCAAGGGCTAAAAACAGGAATTTCTTCATTATGGTGTATTGTTTTTGTTTGTTTTTTTTATATCTGAGTAATCGGATTATTCTGAGTAATCTGAGTAGTCAGAGTAATCTGAAATCTCTTTTATCTTACGATAATAGGCATGGCGGTAGGCAGTGTACGTGCGATTTTGTCTGGCCCGATGGCGTTTACTTCTGTGATGAAGAATCGCTTTCCGCGCTGCATGTCTCTCATCTGCGCTTTCATCGCTTCGGTGAAGCTGGCAGAGTTGGATGCCTCCACGACAGCGTTACCCATCTTGTCGAACATCACCATCTTGAATCCAGTCACGCTGAACGGAATGTTGAGAAGTCCGTCGTCGATGGCTGCCTTGATGCCCGACTGTGCAAGAAGTGCCTGTTTCGTGATTCTTCCGCCCTTGAAGTGATCGTCGGCACCAGTCTGGATGTATGGTGTCGGGTCGGGGAGTTTTCTCACCCTGAAGGGGAAGTCACCGATATGCTCGGTATGTCCTCCCACAGATGCCGTTACGCTGATGGTGACATCTTGTCCGACGGTTGACGGCACAGCAGTGTATTTGCCATTGCCAAGGTCGGTGAACGTACCGCCGGTCATGGTAGCAGTCACGCTGCTTGCACCTCCGACAGAGATGCTGATGGGGTTTTCAAATCCGGCATAGAGTACGTTCATGAGCGTTGCTGAAACAGTGGCGAATCCGATTTTCGGTGCCGGAGCTTTTGCTTTTGCTTTCTTCGCTTCTTCGTCATCGCCTCCCTTCTTTGGCTCTTCTTTGGGTTTCTCTGCCGGTTTCTCATTCGGCTTATCGCCTTTCATGGCAATCACGTTGTAGGTCTGGAAGAAGTTGCGTCGGATTACCGACCCGTCGCGTTTTCTCAGAAGTACATACCCGGAGAAGGTGTGTTCACCTGGTGTATTGGCAATTGTCTCGAATTTACCATTGCCCGATTCAAGGAGCGTGTTGTTCACA
>JAEEOB010000157.1 GCA_016284045.1 Bacteroidaceae bacterium | reverse complement strand
GCAGAATGTCCTGGGCGGATCATGGACCAGAAAGCCCCGCTGTGCCATTCGTTACGCTCTATCTGCGAATATTCGAATCCGCCGTTCTGGACCAACTCGGCGTAGAGACCGCCGTCGGCACTGCTGCTGATATCCTCGAAGAAGATGCCAATCAGCTCATTACTGATTTTTGTACCCCCTTTAGGAGCCTTCACTTTCTGTGCATACACACTGGTGACACCGAATAACAGTGCCAGCGCAATCATCATGCGCATCATCGTTTTCTTGTTCATGTTCATTTATTTATTTGGTGTTATTGTTTCACAATCCGTTTTTTCTTCACGGGGTCGCAGGTGAGGTTGCAGCCCAGTTTCTTGAAAATCTTGCGGTCCACCTCGCTGAGCATCACGGTGCTGTGAACCTGACACCCCCGTAGGTTTGGCAGCTGTTGCAACGCCCGCCGGCAGTTCTCATCGTGCTGTGAGAGCACGGAAATCGCCACGAGCACCTCATCGGTATGCAGCCGGGGATTGATCCCTCCTAGATATTCGGTCTTCGTCTTCTGAATCGGCTCAATCATGCTCTGTGGGATGAGTTTCACCTCATGGTCGATGCCAGCAAGATGCTTTGTGGCATTGAGCAGCAGTGCCGCGCTGCATCCGAGCAGCGGGCTTGAGTGCGCCTTGATGATGGTGCCGTCTTCCAGTTCGATGGCAGCCGATGTATGCCCTGTGGTTTTCAGCAGGTCGTTGGCAGCAACTGTTGTCTTGCGGTCGGCTGTGGATATGCCGGCCTGGTTGAACAGGAGCTGAATCTTGCTGATTTCGCTGTCATTACACATACCGTCGGCATATTTGTTCGTGGCATCATAATAGCGGCGTATAATCTCATCTTTCGATGCCTTGCAGCACACCTCGTCGTCGCAGATGCAGAATCCCACCATATTCACGCCCATATCTGTAGGCGACTTATAGGGTGTCTCGCCGTAAATACCCTCAAAGAGGGCTTTCAGCACCGGATAAATCTCGATGTCGCGGTTGTAGTTCACTGCCACTTTGCCGTAAGCCTCCAGATGGAAGGGGTCAATCATGTTCACGTCGTTGAGGTCTGCTGTCGCCGCCTCGTATGCGATGTTCACCGGATGTTTGAGCGGCAGGTTCCACACAGGGAAAGTCTCGAATTTGGCGTAACCGGCATGAATGCCCCGCTTGTTCTCACCATAGAGCTGGCTGAGGCATACAGCCATCTTTCCGCTTCCCGGTCCTGGAGCTGTGACGATGACGAGCGGACGCTCCGTCTCCACATAGTCGTTCTTTCCAAACCCCTCGTCGGATGCGATTTTCGCCACGTTATGTGGATAGCCGTCGATAAGGTAGTGGTAGTATGACTTGATGCCCATCCTGGTGAGGCGCTCACGGAACTGGTCGGCAGCCCTCTGTCCGTCGTAATGGGTGATGACCACCGATCCCACAAAGAAGCCGCGCGCCATAAATTCATCGCGCAGACGGAGCACATCCTCGTCGTAGGTGATGCCCAGGTCAGCACGGATCTTATTCTGCTCGATATCCTCAGCGCTGATGACGATGACAATCTCAATGCTGTCGCTTATCTGCTGAAACATCCTCAGCTTGCTGTCGGGCTTGAAGCCTGGCAGCACACGTGATGCGTGGTGGTCGTCGAACAGCTTGCCGCCAAGTTCCAGATACAGCTTGTTGCCAAACTGTGAGATACGCTTCATGATGTTCTCCGACTGAATACGGAGATATTTCTCGTTGTCGAAACCTATTTTGCTCATGTCTCTCTTCTACATAATTAATAATTGAATGTTATCCATTTTATTTTTACAAAATTACGGTTTTTATTCCAATTTCTTTACTTTTTCATTAAGAAAACCAAAGAAATCTATTAAATTGCTCGTTCGCTTTTACTTTTTTCGTTATATTTGCGAGATATATTTACGATTTACAGATTTACAGATTTACGATTTATTTGATTATTTAAACATTTTAAGTTTCGGATGTTCAATCAACAAAAAAAGATAAAAAAACACTAAAACCCAATCAATATGAAAACAGTTACAAACACTATGAAGAGATGGCAGTTTGCCTTGACAGCCCTTATTGTGGCTTTTTTGTTCGTCCATCTGCCCCTGA
>JAEEOB010000156.1 GCA_016284045.1 Bacteroidaceae bacterium | reverse complement strand
GCTTCGCAGTTTTTCCCTTTTTCATGACAATACTCAAACAAGTTTGGCATTGTTCATTTGAAAAATTCGAAAAATCGTTGTAGTAAAACAATCATTCGTTGTCGCAGATGATCTGAATCCGATAATCGGGTTAATAATAATTTCACCCAAATTCCAGTAACGGAATTTGGGTGAAAAAGTTAATAATTCTGTAATCCCCCCCGATAAGCGCTTATACCAGATGCTTGATGAGGTTTTCCTTGTCGCCCTCGAGCATGTCGATGACCGGAATCTCAATCATCGTGTAAGCACCCGGCTGCTGCTTGAGCGAAGCCCTTGCCACGTTCACGAGCACCTGTGCGGTGAGCGCAGGGTTGTTGATACGCATGTTGAACTCTAAAAGCTGGTTATGAGTCGTTCCCGAAACGCCCTTGCGTATGAGGTTCACGCCGTGTCCCACATCGTTGAGCGCATCTACGCTGTCAACCTGCAGCACATGCGTCTCGTCGTTCACGAAATAAGGGTCTGCCTTGATTTGTGCGGCAACAGTCTGGAAGTCATATCCCGGAAGCAGCTCGATATAGACCATACGGCGGTGGATGCCTGTCCCGAGAGGGATGGTCACAGACAGCGCGTCTTTCACCCCTTCAATCGCTTTCACTGCCACGGAGTGACCCATGGAGCGTCCCGGGCCGAAGTTCGTGTATGTCACGCCTTTGGGAGCCAGACTTTCCATCAGTGTGCGGACGATGGAGTCGCTGCCCGGATCCCAGCCGGCAGAGATGATGCTCACTGCGTTGTTTGCTTTTGCAGAGGCGTCCAACGAACGGCGGAGGTCAACGATCTGGGTGTGGATGTCGAAAGAGTCCACGGTGTTGATGCCTAATGCCAGACATTCTTTCGCATATTCCTCCACCTTCCGGGTAGGGGTGGCGAGGATTGCCACCTGAACGCCCTCAAGTTCTGAGATGTGCTTCACCACTTTATAGTCGGCAAGCTCTGCCGGCTTGTTCTCCGAGCCGTTTCTGCGTACGATGCCCACACACTCCATGTCACCCGAAGCCTGGATGGCCTGAAGGGTGTACTTTCCGATGTTGCCATATCCGATGATGGCCACTTTTGTCTTTGCCATAAACAAATGAATAAAATGATTAAAATTTTTGCAAAGTTACGCTTTTCTTTTCAAAATCATGCAAAAAACGTTTAAAAAATTGCAAAACGTCAGATTTTTACTCATTTTTGAGTAATTCTGATAAATTTTGAAGGATGGTTTGTGGCGAAGCGTCTTTCTGCAGCACCTTCTTTTCCCTGTCGAGCAGATAGTCCATACGGCTCTCAGGGCTCTGAAGTGAGTCGGGAACATCGGGATAAGGGAATTCTTGTGCGTTGACTGCGACAGGAATCCATAGGAGCGTAAGCCAGAAAAATCGGAGAATCATGGAATTTTTTTAAGAAAGTAGTTGATAGTATAATATAAGAATTTAAAGTTTCGGTTTTAATTATATGCTGATATAATGATACTTACTTGGAAACCGCCCGGATGGTTTTTTCCGCGTCAGCGGTTTTTTCCAGTTCATTTATGGACTGCTTTTTTATTCTTTTTAAGTGTCACACACTTTATCATTCATTCTTTCGTCTCCAATACCTTCTTCAAGAATCAACCAAACAGACGTTTTACAACTAAAAAGAAGTTTTTTTATTTTCTCTTTAATTATCCAGGAATCATCTCGTATGTGGTAAATCCGAAAGTTGAGTAATAATTTATAGGAGATTATAGGCAATTATAGGATACGTCCACGAGCTACAGGCACGTTAAATCCCGTTTAATTAGCAGCCATATAATTGATGATGGCGACGATATCGGAGATGTCGGTTTTTCCGTCTTCGTTCACGTCGGAGTGCTCTTTGTAGGTGGTCTCGCCTGCCATCGTGTTGATGACAGCCACGATGTCAGAGATATTCACATTCCAGTCTCTGTTCACATCACCCTTCGGGTAGGCCTTCAGCACCAGATAGGCATAGCGGGTCTTTCGCGTGCCTTTGTAAGGCACCACACTGATTTCACCCCAGTAGTTGTATTTGTCGTCGGAATCTTTCAGCTTTTGGGTCACTGTCCATGAGAGGGATTTGGGATGATATACCTCTACAATCTTCGGAGTGCCGTCAACCCCCAGTTTCTTGTACATGGTGAACGTGATTTCCGGATTGTCTTCCCATACATAACCCTGAATGGAACTCAGGTCGAACGTGATAGTCTGGTCGGAATACACGGAAAGGATTGGCGGGTCGAGATCGGGAAGTGTGGGTGCGGAGAAGTTGATGTAGTTGTAGGCGCCACCAGTGGTGGTCAGACTGTGCGACCCTCTGTTGTAGCTGACATCCACATGGGTGCCTGAGCCGTTGCCGGTGTAAGGAATGCAATAAATCGATGCGGCACGGTTCATATAGATACCCTCGCCTGCGTAAATCGGACCTATCTGGTTGCTCTGCGCTTCATACACGCTGTTGACGTCCAGCAGGTCGATATTCAGCTTGCGGGCGGTCCAGACGGCATAGCACCCTTTGGTGCTTGCGTTCACCCACACTTTCTTGCATTTGATGGTGATGTTGCCGTCGGAATACAGGCCGGCGTTGGGGGCGTCTGCGTTCACGACGGTCTTGTCGCCCGTGATTTCGATGCCGTTGATATTTGCATAGATGGCATAGTTCTTGCTGCCTCCGGTCGCATTCACCGTCGCGTTGTTGATGGTGATGCCGTCGCACACGATGCCTGCCGTGGACGAATTGATGGTCAGCTCACAATTGCTCACACTCATTTTCTGGCAGACGATGGCGTGCCACAATCCGCTGGAACCAGTCTTGTTGACATAGATTTTACCGCCAGTCAGGTTCACGTTTTTCGCGCTTACTGCCTCCCAGTGGTCCTCGGTGAGATGGACTTCACCACCTTTCACGTTGAAATTATCAATATCCTGACTGTAACCTACTGTGGCGTTGAAATACACTTTGCTCTTCTCGCCCTGCACCGTCACAGAGTTAAGATGATGCTCAAAGTCTCTGTTATAGATATAGCCGCTCAGCGCATAGCCCGACGCGCTGTTGAACGTGGCGACGCTGTTGATGACGGAGATGTCACTGCCGTTCTCTGCTATCACCGCCTGGGTCCATGAGGCATCAGAGTTGGAGCCGTTATACCGGGCGCTGAACGTGGCAGTGGTGTTCTGGATGCTCAGCACGCCCTTACGGATACACACACCGAAGTGCTTGCCGGTAATCAAGGTGTGTCCCTCTCCCGAAAGATAGAGGTTGCGCACATCCACTGCCGCCGTCTTGTCCCAGTCCTGATCCACGGTGAGCGTGCATCCGAAATCCACTTTGATGGCGATAGTACGGTCCGGACCTCCATAAATCTCCCGCAGATAGAGGTCCTGGTTGACATAGAGCGAAACGTCTCCCACGAGCTTGACACGTGTGTTCGTGATACTGCTCGCATAGACTGTCCCTTTGATTTCCTGATAATCGGCATCCGAAGCCGCCATCAGGGGCAGATGGACGAACAAAAAAGCCACAATAAGGGCTGTCAAGGCAAACTGCCATCTCTTCATAGTGTTTGTAACTGTTTTCATATTGATTGGGTTTTAGTGTTTTTTTATCTTTTTTTGTTG
>JAEEOB010000155.1 GCA_016284045.1 Bacteroidaceae bacterium | reverse complement strand
ACCATCGTCGCCGAGCGCGTTCTGGTTGTAATGGCTGTATGCCATGTTCATCTCAACATTCAACCAAGGCTTGATTTGGTAGTCGGCCTTGACACGTGAGGTGAGACGCTTGTAGTCGGAAGCGGCTGTGATACCCTGGTTGTCAAGGTAGTTGAATGATGCGTAGTAGTTGCTCCTGTCTGTGCTTCCTGATGCGGCAACTGTGTATTCCTGGCGGAGAGCGTTGTTGTAAATCTCATCTTCCCAGTCGTCAGGGATAAGGTAATACTGCTGTCCGTTGCGGGTCACGATGTTACCAAGAGTGGCATTCGGGTTGAGCTTGCCGTTAGCACCAATCATATACTGACCAGCAGGCACATTATATACATTATATCCAAGACCGAACTCTGAGTCGTCGATGAGCACTTCGTTTGACCATTTCCATGCTTCTTCAGGGCTATAGCCCAGGGTGTTCTGAGCATAGTTGTTCAAACCATTGTACCATACCTCATAGTATTTGGCAGGGCTCTTGATTACCTTATACTCTGGCATTGCCTTAGAGTTCGAACCCCATTTAGCGTCAACTGTGATTTTGGCTGCCTCACCTTTCTTTCCTTTCTTGGTGGTGATGAGGATCACACCGTTACCACCACGGGCACCGTAAAGTGCGGATGATGCGGCGTCCTTCAATACAGTCATGCTCTCAACGTCGATAGGGTTGATCTGGTTGATGTCACCGTCGAACGGGGAACCATCGACAACAATCAGCGGAGACAGACCTGCGTTGATGGAGTTGACACCACGGATGCGGATGGTCGGGGTTGATCCCGGCTGACCGGAGGCAGTGTTGATCTGGATACCGGAAGCCTTTCCTTTCAAGGCATCTACGGCGTTGGTCACCTGCGTCTTGTCGATTTCAGCGGCACCAACAACAGCAGCAGAACCTGTGAAGGTTGATTTCTTGGCTGTACCGTAAGCAATAACCATCACCTCGTCGAGCTGTTTGTGGTCAGTCTTCATGTAAACTTTCATGCCAGGGCTGATTGCCGCATGTAATTCTTCCATGCCCAAATAAGTGATAGTCACTGCTGACGCACTGTTTGGCACATTTTGAATCACGAAGTTACCGTTCATGTCGGACGTTGCCCCCACAGAGGTGCCGTCAACGCGGATGGTAGCTCCCATGATTGGTTCGCCCGTCTCCTCTTCGTACACTGTACCGTTGACGGTTTTTTGGGCGAATGCCATACCCGCTGACAAGAAGCAGAGGGTAAGAATCAAGCATAATTTTTTTCCCATTCCTTTTAGTTTTAGTTAATAATTAAAATAGTATTTTTTTTCTCTTTTTATTATTTTCTTCCATAATAACAGGGATAAGACAGATAATTAACCCCGAAATATAGGATTGAATGAACGCTTTCACATTATATATAATTAATCACCTCGTTAAGCAAACGTCAGTCTGTTTTCAGTTTTGTTTGCAGTTAGAGAGATAAAAGCGGTTATATATTAAAGTTTCTTAGTTATTCGTGCAAAATTATGAAAAAAATCTTAATTGACCAAAATTTTTAACAAAAATGGCGCTTTTTTGAGGAGATGGCTATATTTTGGGCGTTTTTTTAGCTGTTTTGAATATTTTTTGAATATAAAATGCATATTTTTGTTGCATTTTGCGTGATTCACTATTTGCAAGTTTTTTTTCAGCGAAAATGGGAGTTAAAATGGGAGTTAAAATGGAAGTATTTATGTAATTCACAATTAATAATACATAATTAGTAATTATTACTGAACAGAGTAATATCCCATTAGTCTGTAGGGACTTACTTTAGCTTCGCTGATTTTTCCCTTTCCATGGCATAGATTAAGCAAGCTTATCTCTGCTCATTTAGTTTCTCTGAAAATGCTTCGCCATGGAAATGATTAAGTAAGCTTATCATTTCTCATTTGGCTTAATCGCATTTTGGAAAAGTAAAAAAAATTCTGTATGTCCGAAAATAAAATAGAAATTAAAGATGGAGTAAAAAAAGGAGTTAAAATACGCGAAAACAGTTTAATAACTAATGAAATAAAAAAATGAAACCAACAAAAAACAGACATTATGTGCGAATCCGTGAGCGGATGCTGGCTCATGGAAGGAAATCTCTCTATCTTGATATTTACATAAAAGGTGAGAGGCGCTATGAGAATCTTCATCTCATTCTCGAAAGGGAAACCGACCAGACGACTAAAAACTATAACAAGACAATTTGGAAAGAAGCTGCTGAACGCCGTGCCCAGAAAGAGGCGGAAGTTTACAAGGACAGGATTATAGTCCGGACAACAAAAGAGAACATGCTTCTGACCGATTTGCTTGAAGAATTTAAAGAATATAAAATGCAGACAGGACACAGTGAGTCGGTTATCCGTAACATAGACAACACCATTCTTCATATCCGCCAATATCACAAAGAAGACATCAAGCTGAGGTCGGTTAGCAAATCCTTTCTGGCCGGATGGATTGACTATCTGGGAAATAAAGCATTAGAACAACGTCATGGCGGATTGAAAAACATCAGGAAAACAACAGCGAAACTGTATCTTGGCGTTCTGTCTGGTAGTCTGAAAATGGCTTTACGGAAAAAATACCTGACATGGAATCCCATGAATGAAATAGTCAGGGAAGACAGGATTTCATTAAAAGCAAGCGGTAAAGAAAGATCATACCTGACGGTGGAGGAATTAACCCAAATGATGAACACCCCTATCCGAAATATTGTCGTGAAACAAGCGTTTCTGTTTGGATGCTTCACAGGATTGAGAATATCAGATATCAGCTCATTACGATGGGACAACATCAAAAAGCTGGGTGAAAACCGATACCTTACAGTTGAGATGCGCAAAACCAGGAAAATGCTGACCATAAAACTGAACAAAAATGCGGAACGATGGCTTCCAGAACAAAATGGAAACGAACGGGTTTTTCTGCTGCCCAGACATCTTGGCGGTGTGAACGGATGCATCAAATCATGGGCGAAAAAGGCAGGAATCGATAAAGACATCTCATTCCACACATCGCGGCATACCTTTGCCACGCTTGAACTGACATACGGCGCAAGTCTATATGTTGTGAGCAAACTGCTCGGACACGCAAGCATCAGCACCACACAAATCTATGCCGACATCATCGACAAAAAACGCGATGAGGCGCTCGACCTTCTCGACAGCGTGTTTGACTGATTCTGTTATTAATATTGTTATCCATTTCTGATGATTATGTGTTGTGTTCTGTAAAAAAATTGTTTATTATCAACAGTTTGCGCTTTAAACTCTCCCTATTCCTTTAAGTTTTTAACTAAAACTTAAAGGAATGGGAAAAAAATTATGCTTGATTCTTACCCTCTGCTTCTTGTCAGCGGGTATGGCATTCGCCCAGACAAACGTGACCGGCAAGGTCATTGAGTCAGATACTGGCGAGCCAGTTGTGGGAGCAGCCGTCCTTGTCGTTGGCACACAAAACGGTGTGATGACTGACGTGAATGGTAATTTCTCCTTAAAGAACGTTCCAGGAAACGGACGCATACGCGTGTCGTATCTGGGACTTAAAGAAACAGAAGTAGAAGTGAGACCGAATCTGCTCATCCGCATGGAAGCTACTGATGCAGCACTTGACGAAGTTCTTGTGCTTGCTTACGGCTCTCAGAAGAAGGCCGCTTTCACCGGTTCGGCCTCAACAGTGAAAGGCGAGGCACTGGAGAACACGAACGTGTCGAATATCTCCAAGGCACTGGAGGGTGCAGTAGCCGGTGTTTACACCGCTTCTGCCACAGGTCAGCCTGGTTCGGAAGCATCCATCCGAATACGTGGTATCGGCTCAATCAGCGCTAACCAGAATCCGCTTATCGTGCTTGACGGAGTACCCTATGACGGAGCACTCGCTTCCATACCTACACAGGACATCGAAAGCCTGACCATTCTCAAGGATGCAGCAGCTAACTCCCTGTACGGAAGCCGTGGAGCCAATGGTGTGATTATGGTGACGACTAAGAGCGGCCGTAAAGGAAAAGCTCATGTGGATTTCAATGCCAAACTGGGATGGAATGCGCAGGGTGTGCCGTTTTACGACATTGTCAGGGATGCCGGAGAATATTATGAGATGTCGTATGAGGCCATACGCAACCAGCTTGCGCTGAGCGGAATGGGATTTGCGGCTGCAAGCGAGTATGCTGCCGAAAACCTTATCGCTGGATACCTGAAATACAACAAGTTTAAGGGCGTGGAAGACAATGCGCTTATAGATCCCGCAACGGGTAGGCTTAATCCTAATGCCAAGTCTTATAAATGGAATGACGACTGGACAAAAGAACCGTTCCGCAACGGATTCCGTCAAGAATACACTGCGAGTGTTTCGGCAGGAAACGACATCACGAAAGTATATGGTTCGCTCGGCTACCTCGGCGACAAGGGATATGTGAAGAACTCCGACTTCAAACGTTACAACGGAAAAATCAAAATTGACCAGATGATCGGTCAGTATA
The DNA here is from genome assembly GCA_016284045.1 of Bacteroidaceae bacterium. Lineage (GTDB taxonomy): Bacteria > Bacteroidota > Bacteroidia > Bacteroidales > Bacteroidaceae > UBA3839. Next base: position 18,026 of record JAEEOB010000155.1, on the reverse strand, counting down.
TCCGCATCGGAGGCAGTGTGGGCTACACACGTACAGAGTCCAACCAGCACCGCAACGAGGGTGAGGCAAGATACGGAAACCTGTTCTACTTCGCACAGGGAATCGCACCCATCTATCCTGTCTATCTGTATGACATCAGCAACGGCTCCCTTCTGCTTGACCAGAACGGCAAGCGGCAGTATGATTTCGGCAGGGAGTATCTGCGTCCCATGTCGTCGGAAGCAAACCCTTATGCCACCACGAGGGAGGACATCCTGCTCTATAACCGCGACTATGTCACCACCCGCGGCTATTTCGAGGCAAACTTCCTGAGAGACTTCAAATTCACCACTAATCTAGGCTATGACACCCGCAACATCGGGACAACAAACTATTACACACCTATCGGAGGTGACGCGCTGACAGTGAACGGACGCGGCTATAAAACAACCAGCCACAGCTCTTCACTCGACGTGCAGGAGCTTCTCGACTGGAATCACTCGTTCGGCGACCACGCACTCCATCTGCAGGCAGGACATGAGAACCAGAAGAACAAGACAGAGTATCTCAGCGGCTCAATGATTGACTTCATAGAATGGGGAAATCCAGAGTTCATCAACGCGAATACCTATCAGACCCTGACGAGCTACACCTATGAGATTACCCGTGATGCTTATTTCCTCAGAAGCGACTACAACTATCTTGACCGCTACTATTTCAATGCGTCTGTCAGACGGGACGGAAGCTCCATCTTCTCGAAAGACAACCGATGGGGAACATTCTGGGCACTTGGTGCCAGTTGGAGACTGAAAGAGGAGCCATGGCTGAAGAATGTTAACTGGGTGAGCAATGCTAAGCTGAAAGTGAGTTACGGAACCCAGGGTAACGACGACATCAATCTCATCCACGCTTACGTTGATCAGTATGCTGTGACACGCTCAGAGGGAGGAGCAGGCTTTGACAAGACACAACGCGGGAACGCAGACCTGACCTGGGAGAAGAGCAAGAACTTCAACCTAGGATTAGAGGCCGGCTTCTGGAGCCGACTGAACATTGAGTTCGACTTCTTCATCAAGAAAACCGATGATCTCCTTTACCAAAGCCCTCTTGCCCGCAGTGAGGGAACACCGAGCTACATCTGGCGCAATGAGATGGATATGAAGAACACCGGTATAGAGCTGACAATCAGCGGAGACATCATCAAGACAAAGGATTTCAGATGGAATGCCCAACTTAACTTCATGCACTACAAGAATAAGCTCACCCGTCTGCCCGCATCCAAACCGAAGGAACTCTATCCCGATGGCTACGCAGCCGGCTCGTACTGGAGGAAAATCGGTGGTTCACTCTACGACTTCTACCTGTATGAATATGCAGGTGCAGACCCTGTGACAGGTGCTCCGCGCTACAACAAATACGCAGACCACTACTACGACCTGGAAGGCAACCGAATCAGTGCTGCAGAAGCTGAGACACTGGGTGAAGGCAACTTCAAGCTTGTGGAAGACGAATGGGACAGCTATGTCAATCTCACCTCAGACACAAAGCAGCGCCAGACACATAAATCGGCCATACCCGACCTGATTGGAGGATTCTCCACGGGAGTGGAATGGAAAGGATTCGACCTCTCAATCGCAACGGCTTTTCAGCTGGGAGGCTATGTGATGGACGACCAGTATAGTGCGCTGATGAGTGTATCCAGCGTTGGTGAGGGAATGCACAAGGATTTGTTCAACCGCTGGACACCTGACCATACAGACACCCGAATTCCGATGCTCGTAAGCTCAGACCAGGACGCATCCATTGACGCCTCTTCAGACTTTTTCCTGACCAAGGCATCGTATTTCAGCCTGAAAAACATCACGTTCGGCTACACGTTCCCTAAGACCCTCGTGCAGAAATGGGGCATCGACCACCTTCGCCTTTTCTTCTCCGGCGACAATATCTGGCTGCGCTCAAAACGCAAGGGACTCGACCCCCGACAGAGTTTCAGCGGAGCAACGGCAATGGGAGGCTACTCTCAGCTCAGCTCCTACTCGTTCGGTATCAACTTGTCATTCTAATCCATCATGTTTACATCTAATAATAAAAACAAGCACAATGAAAACAATAAAAAATCTATCAATCGCCGTCCTGACAGCCGTATGCCTGAACGCTTGCAGCGGAGACTATCTCGACACAGAAGACCATTCCGCTCTTGAGCCGGACGCTGTGGCTGAGGCGGCTGGAAGAAACCCCGACCTCTTCCTCAACGGAATATGGGCGTGGCTCGTTGACTGGGGTACAATTGCCACAGCACACGACGCTTTCAACTTTATGTCCGTACTTCTTGCCGGCGACTGTATGTCGCAGGACATCGCCTTTACGGCAAACCATTATTTCATCTATGACTACCAGTTTGATGACCGCATGGAGAACTACCGCCGCGTGAATGTGAACTGGTCAACATTCTACACTGCCATCTCAAAGTCAAACGAAGTAATCAACATCTATCCTGACGGCGGAGAGACTGCTGACGAGAAAGGTCTGCTGGGGCAGGCGCTTGCTGTGCGCGGCATGTCGTACACTTATCTTGTACAGCTATTCACACATTATCTTGATGCATCGGGCAAGATTGACCGCGCGGCTCCCGGTGTGCCAATTATGCGTACTATCGCAGACGGCTACACGATGGACGAGATTGCCACTTTCAAAGGACGTAACACCGTTGGCGACGTGCTCGATCAGGCAGAGAAAGACCTGACTAAAGCTGTGGAGTTGCTTGGCGAGGGCTATGAGCGTCCGACTGACGAGAACGGTAAGGACTATATCGACCTTGGAGTGGCAAACGGACTGCTTGCACGCTACTATCTGCTTGTGCAGAATTGGGAAGGGGCAGCAAAGGCGGCTAAGGCAGCAAAGACCGGCTATTCACAACGTGATGCAGCTGGTCTCAAGGACGGCTTCATGGATGTGACTGCCAGTGATGTGATGTGGGGATTCAACCATACTGCTGACACAGAGACCACCTTCGCTTCTTTTTTCTCCCATATCTCTGCCATTGCCCCTGGATACTCCGGCATGGGCTACTGCACCAAGGTGATGGATGCATGGCTTTACAACCAAATTCCCGACAATGACTACCGAAAGGCTCTTTTCAACGGTCCTGAGGAGAACAGTGCACAGAAGTCGGTGGGAGCACAGATGCCTTACGCACCGCTGAAATTCGGTGACAAGGGGGACTGGACGATGGACTACATCTATATGCGAGCAGCTGAGATGGTGCTGATTGAGGCTGAGGCTCTTGTCCGGCAGGGTAAAGGCGGAGAAGCTGCCAACGTGATGAAAGAGCTGATGTCAAAACGTCAGCCCGGCTGGAATCTCACCAATGTGACACTCGACTACATACTGCTTCAACGGCGCATTGAACTCTGGGGAGAGGGATTCGCATTCTTTGACCTCAAACGTAACAACCTCGGAGTGGACCGCACCTATCAGGGCAACAACCACTTAGCAGGATATCAGCTCGTGGTGCCCGCACAAGACGTGAGATGGACTTATCAGATTCCACTTGCGGAAATACAGGAGAACGACTTGATTTCCGAGGAAGACCAGAATCCGTAATGTCTGCATGAATATTTCAGATTATTAAATATTTAACCATAAGAAATCATGAAAAGAATCAGCTATAAAACAATAGTCTTCCTTGTTTCCGTCCTTACCCTGATGGGATGCAACGACACAATGGACGACAAAGCCGACATCGACGGCAAATATACGAAGAAATTCGACACCCCCGTTTTCGGCATCAGTGAAATCAAGGATGTGACACACAACAGTGCTGTTGTGACCCTCAATCTGAGCGCACCAGAGAATGTGGTGGAACAAGGCATTCAAGTCAGCAGCTCGTCTGATTTCACCGAATACGAAAACTACTGGGTTGAGGGTGATGCTGTGGCTGACGGAGCCGAGGTGAATTTAAACGGTGGGTTAGAGCCTGAGACAACCTATTACATCCGCCCCTACATCTTTACTGTGAACGAGGAGACAGTCTATGGCACCGCAACCACATTCACAACCGGAGAGGCTCCAGCTTGGATTCCAGCCTACATCGGAAACTACACTTATACGATATTAGAAGATCTTGCCGGCTATGTTGACGAGGATCTCACTCTCAATATTCTGGCCACCGACAACTCTATGTTCAAGATTGAGCACTGGGGCTACGACGTGGATTTCATCTTTAAGATGGATGAAAAGGGAGAACTGAGCGCAGAACCTCAACCCTTTGGAACAGATTACTATGATTATGGACCTATTTATATATGCACTGCAAACAACTACTGGTCGAAGGATTCCTATGATCCGGAGACTGACGTGAGCTACTATGACAGCTCAACGGGAACATTCAATCTGAACCTGGTTTACTTTGTCAGTGCCGGTTATATCAACTATGGCGTTGAGACTTTCCAACTCACAGGAAAAGCCGAAAGCAAACAGCGTTTGGATGTCAGCAAAAAAAGCATCCCTGTGACATTCTCAAAAAATATAAAGATTAAGCCTCAAACCAAACGTTGACTCTCTGTTGTTTAACTACCTTACTGGTGGACGTGCGCTTAAAAAGAGCGGACGTCCGCCGTCGGTTTAGAATCATCCACATGACAACTACAGTCCGGTTTCATCGAAATGAAGGAGAGACTGACTGTTATCCATTAAAGATAAATGATGAAGAATAGTATCATATCAGTTGTTTTATACACATTCTCTGTTGTGAGCCCGGTGTCGGCAAAACCTGTTGACAGAGGATTGGCACGAGCCATGGCTGCGGATGTGATGAACTCTCTGACAGGGAAAACCGCCTCAGTCGTGGATGTGCAGTCATACACAAACAGGCAAAGCCGCCATCAGAAGATGTCATTATACCAACATCCGCCATTCTATCAGTTCAACAATGCCGACGGACGTGGATTTGTCATCATATCCGGCGACGATGCTTTCCCTCCAGTTGTTGCATATAGTCTCACCAGCACACTCAGCAACGGGGCTGAATGTCCTCCGGCGTTCACAAGATTCATGGACGCCTACACTGCCTACGTTGACGAAGTCAGGACAGGAAAAGCCGTGGTGCCTGTTTCCAAAGAAAAGGGAGACATCACGGGCGAGGTGGTGACTGGTCCGTTTCTCACCTGTCAATGGGGACAGAACAGTCCATACAATTACTACTGTCCCAACCAATGGCCGGTAGGATGCGTGGCAACAGCCATGTCGCAGATTATGTATTTCTGGAAATACCCGTCTGAGGGCAAGGGCGAAATTATCCACAATGTGGCTGGGGAGAACGTGACAGTGAACTTTGGGGAGAGCCGTTACGACTGGTCAATCATGAAAGACAAGTTCGGAGCAACGGAATGGAAAAAGGAAAGCGGAAAAAATGTGGCGAAACTGTGCTACGACTGTGGAATAGCCTGCTACATGGACTATAATGAGTCGGGAAGTGGCGCCACAATCGTGGATGCATACAATGCTATGTTCACTAATTTCGGCTATAACGCTGAGACGATGAATCTTTACCTCCGCAACGCGATGGAGAGCGGTCAGACATGGGAAGACATTCTCTTTGCTGAACTCGATGAGGGACGTCCTGTGCTTTATGCAGGGGTCTCAGCCAGCGGAGGCGGAAGCGATGCGTCAGGACATGCTTTTGTAATTGACGGTTACGACACCAACCGTTTTGTTCACGTGAACTGGGGATGGGACGGTGATAATGACGGCTATTACGACCTTACATTACTCAATCCAGCAGCCTACACATTCTCTGACAAGCAGGAGATGGTGACAGGAATCATACCGGATCCTGAGGGCACCCACAGCCAGCGAAAACAGTTCAGAATGCTTATGACCGATACTTTGGCACAGATGAAAGCCACGAACCCGAAACTGGGCAGCAATTTCATGCTGAAAATTGGGGGAATCTACAACCATGCTCCATACGCGGGTACATATACGGTCGGTGTCATGTTCTACGACCGGACGGGACACTTTGTGCAAGAGGCGACTGTGGCTTCCGACGACCTGACATTCTCCTTGTCGAGCAGCTATGGAAAAAATCCTTTCGGAACTGTGAAATGTATGCTGCCTGTCACAATACCGGACGGCTACTATTATTTCTCTGTTGAATGTCGTGAAAAAGGGTTTGAACAGTTTGTCAAACCTTATACGTATGGTGGCGATTCCGCTAATCAGTTATGGGTGGAAGTGAAAGAGGGCGTCATCAGGTTTGGTCAGACACCTCCCTCTTTAATTGGCGATGTCAACGAAGACGGTGAAGTCAACATCAGCGATGTCGTGGCAGTAATCAACGTCATGGCAGGGACTGCCTCCTACTTGCATGCTGATGTCAATGCCGACAACGACGTGAATATCAGCGATGTGGTCAACGTCATCAACATCATGGCTGGACAGTAGAGACGCGCTGTAGTGCGTCTTGTAACCAAAACCGCATACATAACCATCATCAAATATATACGCACTGAGAAACAATAAATTCGGTATTCTTGAATTAGTATGAAATATACAGGCTAAATGTCTTTTGCTATTACTAAACTTTAATAAATTCTTTTATTATGATTAGAAAAATCCCGATTTTAACATTTATGGCTCTGGCTTTTCATACAGGCTTATGGGCTCAGAGCCAGGGAAGCGTGATGAAAGTCACACTTGCTGACGGTACGGTTGACGAGTACCCCTTGTCAGCCAGACCCAGTGTGACGGTTGATGACCAGACCGTGACGGTTGAGAATAAAGGTGAGACAACCACGTATGGCATCACTGATGTTAAAAACTACACTTTCGCTTCCTCTTCTTCAAACCCTCAGGAGTTTATCAGGTTTATCGACAACAACAATTTGCCCAATGTGGTGTTTCCTCTGTCAAGAGTCAGGAGCATCACATCCTCCACTCGTGAGCACTCAAATTCCCTGTCGGAGATTCTGCAGGAAAATGGAAACATCTCGCTTTTTGTTGCGGCTCTGAATGCCACCGGTATGGTTGACTCGCTCAAAACCTTTGAGGACACCTCGTATTCGGTGGGAAAAGACTCCATCGACTGGACCAACAACCGACTATGCATTCATGCTTCTGTTGAATATGACAACGTGGCGTATATGGAGCACCGCTATATCAAGCATACGGTCTTTGTGGAGCCAAATGACGTGTTCGCCAGATATGGCATAACCAGCCTTGACGACTTGAAACTCCTTGCCGCTCAGATTTACAACCCCAAGTATCCTGAGGATGCTTCAGTCACAGACCTGACCGACCGCCGTAATTCTCTCAACCGGTTCGTGTCCTACCATATTCTGCCGTTTCAGGGCACTTATTACAATCTCACCTGTGTCGATGGTCCGAACAGCACGCTGGCACGTAACTTCAACCGCAGAGAAATCGACATCACCGACTGGTATGAGACCATGATGCCTTACTCCACCATGAAATTCTCCTTCCCAAGCGGATCGGAAAACGGACTGTATATCAACAGGCGAGGGGTACAGAGCCGCCCCGACGGAAGAGGATTCAGATACCGTGGAGCCAAGGTGCTTCCCGCATCAGATGTACCTTTGAATACGTCAGCGGTCAACGGCTTATATCATTATATCGACGACATCATCAGCTATGGCATTCAGCCTGACGGAACCGACATTCAGGCCTACGTGTTCTCCGACCGGATGAGGGTTGACTGCACCACGTTGTCGCCCGATTTCATCACCTCCGGAGCAAGAGGACATTACACTCGCTCCAATATCGAAAACGGCAAATATGGAAGGGGAGGACAGGGCTCTGTCGCAGCCAACAACGTGAACACCTGCCTTGGATTCAAGGCGGGGTCGGCAGCCAATTTCCAATTCACCGGCAATACGCACATGCATGTACGTAACCGTGTGCTCAACTTCTGGTCATACGGAGGCGACGAGGTGCTGATAAAGGGCCGGTTTGACGTCACCGTGAAACTGCCTCCGGTTCCGGAGGGGAACTATGAGCTGCGGTTTGGGTGCCAGACGGACTTTTCTTCCAGAGGAATCATCGCCTATTTTATTGACGGCGAGTTTGTGGATATGGTTGACATGCGCCCCTCAGGCAAAGACCCCAAAATCGGAGTGACAAGTGACGAAGATCTGGGTGGCGACGAGGAGATGACATCTTATTTCGACCATGTGCTTCATAACAGGGGGTGGATGAAGGGACCTGCGTCTTATTGGGCTAATTGGTCTGAGTCCGGTGACTCAGACGGCAAGACCGTTTTCCGAGACACATACATTACTTTAAGAAGAGTAATCGGACGGTTTCATTCCGACGGAAAGTCCGACCACTATCTCAGGCTGAGACAGATGATGGAGAGTGAAAATAATGAGCTGAATTTCGACTATATCGAGATTGTGCCTGAATGTGTGTATGGCAATCCCGATTATAATGAGGACCGGCTGTGATTTAACTAACCGTTTAAAACTGATGCAATATGAAACGATATATCATTTTACTGACAGCAACAATCCTGTTCGTCCCGGCAATGGCTCAGAATCCATCGGAGACTTTCTTTACTGTAAATGCGCTTACAGAGGACGGAAGAGACACCACTTTCGTCGTCTCGTCGGTGAAGAGTATCTCCTGTTCTTTTATCGGAGGCAATGGTCCTGTCACCAACCCGACGACTGGCGAGACAATGGATGTGGATAATGTGGATCTCTACGCTTACTTGGATGAGGTTACTTCCAACAGTGCGGTTGTCAAGACCGTCATGAATGTGGATCTGTTTAATGCCATGATGGGCTATTGCGTGTCAATGCAACCGAATCAGAAACCGTCAGAATCAGAATTGTTCAAAGATTACATGTATCTGCAGAGCCAGACTACAGAAACTGTGAACGGCCTGTTGTTTGGTGAGTGTACGTGCAGCATGACCGACATGATTGAGCGTTTAGCAGATAAAACATGGAAACCGGAGACGGTTTTTAAGCTCTATAGTGGCGGAAGGTTCTACCTCTCATTCACAAACTTGGAAAAAAGCACAACCTATTATATCCGTCCGTTTGTCATTTTCAACAACTACGGTATTGGCCGTCAGGTGATGTTTGGAGGTGACATGGTTTTCACAACACTTGATAATTGAAATTAGCCATGAAGAAATTATTTTTTACCATAATGTGTCTGTTTCAGACTCTGATAGGTTTCTCACAGAGTGATAACGAGATTTTTTATGATATTGCCGCAAATCATCGGACGGACTGCAACGTCTATCTGAACTCAGCATGGAACCTTGACTATAATGTTTTTCAGTATGCTGATTTTATCAGGCAGATAGCTTTGGTGCCATCCGACGCGGCGTTGAGAAAATTTGTGGATCCTGTGACGTATGGTTCCGGCGAGCTTGAGCTGTGGGAATTGAATTACGACAGCGCGTCACGCAGTCTTTACGCAGACGTCTATGCATGCCAGCAGAACAGCGACGGAACCTATAGCCGGACTGGAGATGTGAAACGGCAGGTGAACCAGCGTGCAGCCGGCTTTAACAGCCGCCTTGAACATATCATGCAGAACTGCATCATTTTGGAGCCGTATGTGGAAGGAAAGCGATTCTATAAAACACTTGGAAACAACTATGTATGCATAGATAAAGCAGGTGGCGGATACAACGTGTCGGCATCGATGCAGTCGAACTTGGACATGCCGGTTGCATCATCATCAGACAATACGCTCGGTAACGGACTGGCCATCTATCTTGACTCCCCGCCGCTGACGGGCATGAATAATGTGGCGAGGACATTGGCACAGCACGAAGAATTTTCCGAGTTCCTCTATATTATGAATATGTCAGGCCTGTTAGGTACATCTACATCCGACCGTCTTTCGCCGGCCGACAGAGAATACGGGAATCTTGTATTCTCGAAGAAGACGGAAGGAATACAATGGAAAGTTTTCCCGCTTCTGCAGTCATTCCATTACACCCTCTATGTGCCGACAAACGACGCGATGCAGGAGGCTTATAGGGCAGGACTGCCTTCGAAAGAAGACCTCCTGGTTGCCGAGCAATACGACAGCGAACATGAGAATGAAGGAGCACCGACGGCTGATCAGCTGAGGGCTGTCATGAAAGACTTTGTCTTGTATCATCTGCAGGAACAGTCGCTCTTTCTCGATAAAGGGTTCAAGTCGGGTTATTACACCTCTCTGGTGTCGAAATATTTCAAAGAGTATGATGATTCCTATGAGGAGACCACATTGCCTGGAAGTCCTTACCGTATGCGAATATATGTTGATAACAAAAGCCTGACGATTACTGACGCGAGAGGCAACAAAATCCATGTCGTCACACAGCCGGGACTGTATAATATCATGGCTAACGAATACTGGATTGGCAGTGACATGATAAAACACGAGTCGTTCGTCGCCGTACATGCTATCGACAAACCGCTCCGTTTCTCTTCACGTCAGTTTACCGATGACCGGACCGGCGACGACGAGGTTGTGATGGAGAGTGACGTGAACGAAGACGAGAAAGTCGATATAAGCGACATCGTGGCCGTCATCAACACTATGGCGAGAACATCATCCCTCAACAAGGCGGATGTGAATGGAGACGGGACAGTGGATATCAGCGACATTGTGACTGTCATTAACTCAATGGCCAGCAAGTGAATACAGCAGGCAGGAATCCTGCAGACTTCTATTTAGCTTTTCATCTTTTTTTTGAGGAAAAGTCTGGTTTTGCCACAAATTTGTCATAAATTTGTGGCAAAACTTTATCGTTGCCGATAACGCAAAATGCTAATACTTGGAATGAAAAACGTAGGCATCATCCGTACCATCCCACAGAAATAATAGTCTGATTTTTGGATTTCATCCCCGAATTGCTTAACTTTGCAAAAAAAACGAGAAGACGAGTGGGCGAGATTCCATTTGCTTTTCATTTGCAATACTATCGTCCACGAGCCGCAGGCTCGTTAACTCCCTTTCCGCAGGAATTAACTCCCATTCCGCAGGAATTAATTCCCATTTTTCTCAGAAAAATTAACTCCCATAAAAACAATGAGCAATATTCTAAAAATCATGGCTATCAGCGCATTTTTGGCTGGCGGACAGACAGAGGCTTCCGCACAGAACGACCATTTTGAGTATAACAACGAGCGGTTCGCCGACCTGCAGATGCTACGTTATCAGGTGAAGGGGTTCGACCAGCTCAGCCTTAAGCAGAAGACGTTCATATACTACCTCACAGAGGCAGCGATGTACGGACGCGACATCCTCTTCGACCAGAACGGGAAATACAATCTTCGGATTCGTCGCATTCTCGAGGATATCTACACATCCTATCAGGGAGACCGTGCTGGCAAGGACTTCAAGGCTTTTGAGGTCTATCTCAAGCGTGTGTGGTTCTCCAACGGCATACACCATCACTACGGCTGCGAGAAGTTCGTGCCCGAGTTCTCGAAAGACTGGTTCTGGAAGGAGGCTCAGCATGTGATGACCACCGACAATGCACTGCGTCCCTACGAGGCTCAACTGCCGGAGATTGTCAACGTGATGTTCAACCCCGAGGTGATGCAGAAGCGTGTGAATCTGGCTGAGGGACAGGACCTCGTGCTTACCTCTGCCTGCAACTACTACGACGGTGTGACTCAGGCTGAGGCTGAAGAGTTCTATGGTAAGATGAAAAATCCGAATGACCCGCATCCTGTGATGTTCGGCATGAACAGCCGTCTCGTGAAGAAAGACGGCAAGGTACAGGAGCTGGTGTGGACCACCCGCGGCCTCTATGGCCAGGCGCTCACGAAAATCGTGGATTGTCTGCGAAAGGCACGTCCGTTTGCAGAGGATGCCGACCAACAGGCGGTCATCGACAAACTCATTGAGTTCTACACCACTGGCAATCTCCACACCTTCGACGACTACACCATCCTCTGGGCTGCGAACACCGCGCCGCAGGTGGATTTCGTCAACGGATTCACAGAGAGCTATGGTGACCCGCTTGGCATGAAGGCATCGTGGGAGAGTATCGTCAACTTCAAAGACCTTGACGCCACCAAGCGAACAGAGACGCTCTCAGCTAACGCCCAGTGGTTTGAGGACCATTCACCCGTGGATAGCCGTTTCAAGAAAGAGAAGGTGAAGGGGATCAGCGCGAAGGTGATTACAGCGGCCATCCTTGGAGGAGATCTCTATCCATCGACTGCTATTGGCATCAACTTGCCCAACAGCGACTGGGTGAGGAAGGAGCATGGCTCGAAGTCTGTCACCATCGGCAATCTCACCGAGGCTTATAACCTTGCTGCAAAGGGTAATGGATTCCGCAACGAGTTTATCGACGACAAGGAGGTGATACGACTCGTTGACCAGTATGCCGACATCACAGACGACCTCCACACCGACCTTCATGAGTGCCTCGGACACGGAAGCGGAAAACTTTTGCCTGGTGTTGATGGCGACAGCCTGAAAGCTTATGGATCAGCGCTTGAGGAGGGTAGGGCAGACCTCTTCGGGCTCTATTATGTGGCCGACCCGAAAATGGTTGAGCTGGGACTCACTCCTAATATGGAAGCCTATAAGGCACAATATTACACTTATATGCTGAACGGTCTGATGACACAGCTTGTGCGCATTCAGCTGGGCAACGACATAGAAGAGGCGCACATGCGTAACCGAGCCTTCATCGCACGCTGGTGTTATGAGAAAGGACAGTCCGATAAGGTGGTGGAGCTGGTGAAGAAAAACGGAAAGACCTACGTCAGAATCAACGACTACGAGAAGCTGCGCGGACTGTTCGGGCAGCTGCTCGCTGAAGTGCAGCGCATCAAGAGCACTGGTGATTTTGCTGCTGCTCAGGCTCTTATTGAGGGTTACGGCGTGAAAATCGACCCGGAACTCCACAAGGAGGTGCTTGAACGATATGAGAAACTCAACCTCGCGCCATATAAGGGATTTATCAACCCGGTCTATACGGCTGTGAAGGATGCCGACGGTAACATCACCGACGTGAAAGTGTCATATACCGAGGGATATGCGCAGCAGATGCTCCGCTATTCCAAAGACTATGCCACATTGCCCCTCGTGAACAACTGACAACCTCAAAAAATATTAGAATTTCTTGGATTTAAACAAAGGAGAGACCCCAAAAGGAGTCTCTCCTTTGTCTGTTCGCCTTCCTGTCTTCCAGCCTTCTTGTCTTCTTTTAAAAAAACTAATACAACATCCCGAACATCCAAAGCGGTATTTTGTTGCCGTGTCCCGTCTCCACGTCGTCTATGGCAAGGAAACTGTCGGCGATGTCTTTTATCTGGTCGAACGACTTGTGCCGTCCGCCCACCTCAAACAGCCACCGTCCGTCAATCAGGAAGTCACCGGTGGTGGGGTAGGTGACTTCGCCCACTGCGTCGGACTGATTGAGGAAGAACGTCTCACGTATCGTCCCTACTTCCGTTTTCACGGCCAATGCATACATTAGGTTCGTGTTATCAAGATAAATTTTGTCCGGCTTGGCGAGGTTTCGCATCCTTTTTTTCTCTGTGGTGAGCGTGCGGATGAGCGATGCGCTCTCCAAAAATCCCAGCATTTTCATCCCCTGCTCACGGTTCGTCTCTAAAACGTTGTACAGCTCCGACATGTTAGGTGTCTGAGGAATGCTTTTAGCCAGAATCACCAGCATCTGCAGAGCCTTACGGATGGTGGCGTGTGTCACCGGCTCAACATACGGCAGGTCCTCGTAGAGAATGGTCTTCACCACCGACTGAAGCCGGTCGCCGAATCCGTCTGCCTCCCGTTTGTAGAACGGATAGTAACCGTGGTGAAGATAGCTCTCAAAGAGCTGAAGGATTTTCACTTTCTCTGTCAGTCTCATGGCAATCTCTTCGTGGCTAGCCAGCAGATCCTCCAGTTTCAGTGGGCTGACGGCTATCCCTTTGTCGAAGAGCAGAAACTCCCTGAACGACAGCCCGCGGAGCGTATAGACACGCTGCCGTCTCGACAGATCACCCTCATCTGCGCTCATTTTCAACATTGATGACCCTGTATAGACAATGTGCAAATCTTGGTATTCATCTGTCATGTTCTTGATGAGGGTCTGCCAGTGTGGATACTTGTGAATCTCATCGATGAAGATGTGTGTGCCCCCATGCGTATAGTGGTATTCTACCACCTCCGACAGCGTGTGTGTGGTGAACCACAGGTTGTCTAACGATACGTACAACGCCTGACTGGGCGATTTTGTGAATGTCTCCTTGATATGCTGAAGGATCAGGGTCGTCTTTCCTACCCCCCTTGCTCCTTTGATAGCAATGAGCCAGTTGTCCCAGTTGATCTCATTATACAGATGTCTATGGATGCTGGTCTTCACCCCTTTCACCAATCTTGCAGATGTCCTGTACAAGCTTTCTATGCTGGTATCTTCCATTGTTTCTGTTTTTTGATATTCGTTTCCTGTTTTTGCAAAGGTATAAACAATTTTCGATAATTGAAAATTTTATTTAAAAAAATTATTCAAATTTGATTTTATTAATATCAAAGCTTTCTTAATATTGATTATTTTATTTTATTTGATATTCTATAATTGTGTTTTTCTGATTTCAAGATTTCCTATGATAGAAAATTACTATAGAAAAGTCTTTTTAATATTGAACACTTTACAAATAAAAGATTCCTTAAAATGCATATATTCTATAAAAAAGACCTTCTAAGATTGAAAACCATCTAAATAAAGACTTTCTAAGATTGAAAAATTATATTTTAAAAGACTTTACAAAATTGAAAACATCTTGTAAAAGACTTCCAAGATTGAAAATAGTCTAAAAAAGATTTTCCTAGATTGAATTTCTTATGAATAAGAATGTCAATAATTGAATGCTTGTCAAAAAAGTTGTTCCGAAACTGAGATATTTATGTTGATGAAAGGCCAGATTTTTTTAAGCATTATGAGCATAGCAATTAATTAAATGAGAAATCGTTGATTAGTATGATATATTGCGGGGTATTTCGGTTTTTTTTATTAATTTTGCAACGAAAAACAAAGACAGGCTACATGACGAACAGAGAACTCATTAACGGACTGAAAGCCGATTTCCGGGCTTACATGAATGGCGTGGCATCGGCGGCGATGTGCAATGCGGGCATGACCGCCGACTACCGCGTGAATTTTGGTGTGGAGCTGCCCAGAATCACAGATGTGAAAAACGAGTTGGAACAGCGTCTGGATTCCGATTCCGGAGTAGATGAAATGTTCAGGGCAAGGCTGGCTCAGGATTTGTGGCATGAGGCGGTGAGGGAGTGCCGTATCATCGCCCTCATGCTCTACCCGAAACAGCGCATGGACATCGATCTGGCTGATGTCTGGGCAGAAGACATACGTACTGTGGAGCTGGCACAGATGGCTGCGCTCTATCTCTTTTCAAAGATGCCTCTTGCCTCTGTCGCTGCATTCAGATGGATAGCAGGAGAGGACGAGATGAAGCAAGTCATCGGATTCTACACGGTATTCCATCTGGTCCGAGACGGACAGCTGGCTGAACGGTCCAGGGATGAGCTGTCCGACCAGGCAGATGCTGCTGCAACATCCGAGAATCCCCAGCTCGCCGCTGCCGCCATGAAAGTGAAAGGGCTGCTATAAAGATTTCAGTTTTTAGTTGCCATGTGGGCGTTTTTTTACACTTCTGTTTTTAAACTGGACTTTTTTGAAATAAATGGTAAATGGTAAATCGTAAATGGTAAATGTTACGTTGTAAATGGTAAATCGTAAATAATTATCACTTTTCACGTATCAAGCTTCTTTTTTTCGTTTTTTTTCCTTAATTTTGCACTCGTTTTGAAGATACAGCCGTCTGAACTATAGGCTGAACGCACCCAAACACCACCACTGATGGAGAGAGAAGAGAGATTTCAGGATGCCAAGGCAATACTTGCCAGATATGTCCAGGAAAACCGAATGAGGAACACCCCGGAAAGGCTTGCCATACTGGAGATGTTCTATATGGAGGAGAAAGAGTTCACCCCACAGCAGGTGTTTGAGACGATGAAAGAGCGGTTTGCTGTCAGCCGTGCAACGGTCTATAACTGCGTACAGCTGCTCTATAAACTTGGACTCATCATCAGAATAGAGATTGACAACCAAATCAAGTATCAGGCGTGTTTCGGAGAACGTGAGTATTTCCGGACGGTATGCACCAGATGCGGAAAATGCCGCAAGTTTTTGGCGGCAAATCTCTCTGCCGCGTTCAACGGAGTGAAATACAATAGGTTCCATCCTGAGCAGATTGTCGCATCGGTATATGGAATCTGCTCATCCTGCCAGTCGAAAGCAACCAGACTGAGGAAGAAGCTGGAGAAGGAAGATGCATTCAAGGAGGAGCTGCGAGAACTTCAAAAACGAAAGAACTAATTATATTATAAATAAGGTCAGGAAGAAAGAGGAGGATGAGGCAATCAAATGCTCCTGCCGATTGTTTTCCTGATGAAAACAGACTGAAAGAATGAAAGTCGATGTGCTTTTAGGCCTCCAGTGGGGCGACGAGGGAAAAGGAAAGGTGGTTGACGTGCTCACACCTAAGTACGACGTTATTGCGCGTTTTCAGGGCGGACCCAATGCGGGACACACCCTTGAGTTTGAGGGACAGAAATATGTCCTCAGGTCCATTCCCTCGGGAATATTCCAGGGCAACAAGCTTAATATCATCGGAAACGGTGTGGTGTTGGCACCAGATCTCTTCATGGATGAGGCTAAAGAGCTGGAGAAAAGCGGTCATCAGCTTAAGCAGAGGCTGCATATATCCAAAAAAGCACACCTCATTATGCCTACTCACCGTCTGCTCGATGCTGCCAACGAGGCAGCGAAAGGAAAAAACAAGGTTGGAACCACCGGAAAGGGCATCGGGCCGACATATACCGACAAAACCTCACGCAACGGACTGAGGGTCGGTGATATCCTCGACAACTTCCAGCAGAAATATGCGGAGCATAAGGCCAGGCATGAGCAGATGCTCAAAGCACTGAACTACACCGATTATGACATCACCGAGGTGGAGAAGAAATGGATGGAGGGAATTGAGTATCTTCGTCAGTTCCAGCTTGTCGATTCAGAGCATGAGGTTAACAGGCTGCTCAAAGAGGGAAAGTCTGTATTGTGTGAAGGAGCACAGGGAACCATGCTCGACATCGATTTCGGCAGCTATCCGTTTGTCACATCATCCAACACCATTTGTGCGGGAGCTTGTATCGGACTGGGTATTGGACCAAACAAAATCGGTGATGTGTTCGGAATTATAAAGGCATACTGCACCAGAGTGGGAGCGGGGCCATTCCCTACTGAGCTATTCGACGAGACTGGAAAGAAAATACGTGACCTCGGGCATGAATATGGTGCTGTCACTGGAAGGGAGAGACGCTGCGGATGGATTGACCTCGTGGCTCTGCGTTATGCCATCATGGTCAGCGGTGTCACCAAGCTTATCATGATGAAGAGCGACGTGCTCGATGCTTTCCCTGTGATCAAAGCCTGCACTGCCTATCAGCTTAGCGACGGAAGTGTCACACGTGACTTCCCCTTCGATATCAACGAGGGAATCACACCGGTTTATCAGGAACTGAGAGGATGGAACACCGACCTCACCCATGTCACCGACAAAAGCCAGTTCCCTAAGGAACTCAACGACTATATCCAGTTCCTTGAGAAAGAGCTGGAGACACCTATCGTTATCGTTTCTGTCGGTCCCGACCGCCATCAGACCATCGAGATGTAAGCATCATTGAAATTTATGGGAGTGCCACCCATATTATATATATAATGTATATGGCACGTTTTTATTAATCCTTATCACGCCTTGCCGGGTCTCCGAATGTTTGGAGGCCCGCTTTTGTTGCTCCCATCATCCCCATTGCTCCCATCATCCCCATTGCTCCCATCATCCCCATTGCTCCCATAATTTTTGTTATCTCCTATCCCCTCCTATAATATCTTATAATCTCCTATAATATCCTATAACTTCCTATAACCTCTTATAGCCTCCTATAATTGTCACCTCGACACTCAAAATTTG
>JAEEOB010000024.1 GCA_016284045.1 Bacteroidaceae bacterium | reverse complement strand
TAGTCGAGTCGATTTTCATGACGGCCCACATAACGTTCAATGAAGGGGTTGAAGACAAGGCCGTAGTTCTCCGGGCAGGTCTTGTATTCTACTACGATATAAGCGTCGTCCGTCTCCCAGATGAAGTCTATGAATTAACTTGCAAATATGCATCATTTTCTATATATATACAATCACTCCGGTAAAATAATTTACCGGAGTGATTGTATATTAAAGGAAAATCTGTAAATTTGCAATTGAACCGTAAACGACATTTTTAATCCGGAGGTGCCTTGGCTGTTGAAGACGAAATCAGATGCTTATGGGCACTTATCTGCTAACACCTTCTTGTTAATGGGAGAAAATTTTACAAACCGGCAAAATAAGGCTGTGGTCAGACTCGACTATCTGCCGAAAGTGAACTATGCCATGATAAACAATGGCATCAGCACGCTCAGTGCGCTGATTGTGGAAAACCACGATGAAAAAGACTGGAGCTTGATTACAGTGAGCATCTGCGGCAGCCATATCAAAGAAAGTGTGGCGATTGTCGAGACGCTGAGGGCTGGACAGTCAGTGCAGGTGCGTAACCTGGCGATTGATGCTGACACACAGGTGCTCGCCGACACCACAGAGGCTGTGAACACCACGTTCACACTGAAAATCGAGACTGAAGGCGCAGCGCTTTTCGAGCAGACTTACCCTATCACCCTGATGGCATTCGACGAATGGGCGGGAGGAAGCGTCATGCCTGAGTTCATCGCTGCATTCGTCGTGCCCAACAACCCCTTGCTGCCCAAAGTGAAAGCCTCAGCCGCACAGTTCCTCCAGAAATGGACGGGCGACGCTGCTTTCACAGAATACCAGACCAAGAACCGCACGAAGGTGAGGTATCAGGTGGCAGCCATCTATGAGGCGCTCCGGTCAGAAGGGCTGTTCTATTCATCCATCCCTGCCAGCTTCGAGTCGCTGGGACAGCGGGTGAGGCTAGCCGACAAGGTGCTGACCGACAAGACTGGAAACTGCCTCGACCTCAGCATCCTCATGGCATCATGCCTTGAGGATGCCGGCATCAATCCCGTCATCATTTTTATGAAAGGACATGCCATGGTCGGCGCATGGCTCACGCCGGTGGTCTTGCCGAACATGGTCAGCGACGACGTGAGTTACATCCTCAAGGAGACAGCCGACGGTAACGACAACCTCGTTCTGCTTGAGACCACATGCATCGCATCGTCTGGAGATGTCAGTTTTGAGGAGGCGGTTAGCAGAGCGATAAAACGGATACGGCAGGAAGACCAGTTCCTCTATTTCGTGGATATCCACCGCTGCAGGCTGGGTAATATCCGTCCGCTTCCGCAAAGGGTGATGAAAGACGGGGCATGGACATTCAACAACGAGGGGGTGGACCACTCGAACGCCACGCAGACAGTCAGCCGGCGCAATCACTATGAGCTGTCGCTTGAGCCTGCCGGACAGACTCTCACCAAGCAGCAACTCTGGGAGCGGAAACTGCTCGACTTCACACTTCGCAACAATCTGCTCAACACCAAAATAGGAAAGCGTGTCATTCCGTTCATCTCCTTTGAGATTGAGCGGCTGGAAGACCGTATGCATCAGAATGTGGATTATCAGATCACCCCGTCGCCAGGTCCGAAAATAGAGCCGAATGCTGACCGCATGTATGATTCGCATTTGCAGGCGACTGATTATCATTTCGTTGTCTCGGAATTTATCGACAGTGGCAAAATCGCGTCGTATCTTACGGAGGCGGAGCTGCTCAGTGGGCTGAAATATGTGTATAGGGCAGCGAGGACTGCTTTGGAGGAGAATGGTGCGAACAGCCTCTTCCTCGCACTTGGCATGTTGAAATGGTTTGAGACGGAAATCAGCGAACAGCCGCGTTATGCGCCCATTCTCCTGATGCCGGTGGATATCATACGCCGCAGCGGTAATAAATATGTGATTCGCAAACGTGATGAGGACATGATGCTGAACATCACGCTCGTGGAGTTTCTTAAGCAGAACTTTAAAATCAACCTCGATGTGCTCAGCAATCTGCCAAAAGACGCACATGGACTTGACGTGCAGCTTATTTTCACTTATATCCGACGTGCCATCATCGACCAGAAAGGATGGAACGTGCTGGAGGAATCGATGCTCGGACTCTTCTCGTTCAATAAGTTCGTGATGTGGAACGACATCCATTCAAATGCCGACAAGCTGAAGGAGAATCTGGTGGTGGCGTCGCTCATCGAGAACCGCGATAAGCATGATCGGTCACACGAGCCCGTGGATGCGGGCAAAGTGGATCGTGAGAACGCACCTAAAGATTTTGCCATACCGCTCGATGTCGATTCATCGCAGATGGAAGCCATCGTGGAGTCGGGCAGGGGACAGACTTTCATACTCCACGGCCCTCCGGGAACTGGCAAGTCGCAGACCATCACTAACATGATTGCCAATGCGCTCTATCAGGGGAAAAGGGTGCTTTTCGTGGCGGAGAAGATGGCGGCCCTCTCGGTCGTGCAGTCCAGACTCGCGAAAATCGGACTCGCCCCTTTCTGTCTGGAGCTACATTCCAACAAGGTGACCAAGAAACATTTCCTCGGACAGATGGAGGATGTGCTCAAGGTCACGAAAATCAAAGCACCAGAGGAATACGCCAGGCGGTCGGAGGAACTGTTTGCTGAACGTAAGGAGTTAATCAGCTATATGGAGGCGATCCACAGGAAACTGCCTCATGGATACAGCCTTTATGAGTGTATTTCCGAATACCTCTCCATCCCGCAGGATGAGCTGTCGCAAGGACTGCCAGCGAAAGAGACGGTCACTGCAGAGTATGTGGCGGAATGTCGCAAACTGGTGGAACAGGTCGATGCCGTCCTTGCTATCGTGGGACAGCCTGCGCGTCATCCGCTCAACGGACTGGAGCCGGCAGACAATAAAATCGACACGCTCGACAGTCTGCAGAAGTTGATGACTGAATTCCAGCAGACTGAGCAGCAGCTCAGCGAACGGCAGGGTGAAATGAGCCGTACGGTCGGCATTGATCTTGCCACAGAGGCGGATATTCAGTGGCTCGTGCTCTTTGCTGGTCTGCTCAAGGCGGAGGCGGTGCAGGAGGAACGGCATGATCAGATAGTGAAATCCTATAATGAGGATGTATTGCGCCTGGATGTCGGTTCCAACCGTCGCGAATGGGCTGAAATCAAGTCGAAGTGGTTCATTCCGCGCTTCTTCGCCAAACGGAAATATCTGAAATCGATGCAACGCTACGGACAGGTGCTGGAGTCGGGGATCGACAGCCTGTTCGATATGGTGGAAGGACATCAGCAGGCGGTTGCCGATGTGAAGACACGGGGCGATGAGGCGGTAATTTTCGCCCAGAGCCATGCCATACGGCATGAGGATCGGGAACAGGCCTACAGGCGTTTTGCAGGCAGTCATGCTGCTGTGTCGAGACAGACATTCCTGCGTCAGACAGAACGAATCATGGATATCGACAGCCACCTCTCGTCGTTGCTCGACGGTATCAACCGAAACGCTGTCACCACTTATTCGCGATCCGACATCAGTCAGTCGGCATCCCGGTGGCTCGGCAGTTATGCTTCGGTGCGCGACTGGTTTTTCTGGGTTGACATCAAGCAGAAGATGAAGCGGATGGGACTGCAGCCCGTGGTTCGGCTGGTGGAGAACGGGGCAAAACCTGCTGATGCAGTGAACGCTTTCCTAAAAGGGATGTTCCATCTGCTCATCCGTCATGCCATTGACCAGAATGACCAGCTGAGGATGTTCAACGGACTGAAGTTCCGTCAGCTGATAGAAAAATACAAGCAGGACACCTTGCGTTTCCAGGAGCTGAGCAAAGAGGAACTCTACAGTAAGCTAGCGGCAAGGGTTCCCTCAGCGTCGGTCGCATCCATCGACGGATCTGAAATCAGCATCCTCAAGCGTAATATCGCCAATGGTGGACGGGGTTCCTCCATTCGCACTATCCTCGACAGCATACCGGCACTACTGCCGCGCCTCTGTCCATGCATGCTTATGAGTCCGATTTCCGTGGCGCAGTTTATCGACCTCAATGCCGATAAGTTCGACATCGTGATTTTCGACGAGGCATCACAGATGCCAACGAGCGAGGCGGTCGGAGCCATCGCACGCGGAAAGTCGCTTATCGTTGTCGGTGACAGTAAACAGATGCCGCCTACCAGCTTCTTCACCGCCACACAGGTGGATGATGATGAGGCAGACATCGACGATATGGAGAGCATTCTCGACGATTGCATCACACTCTCACTTTGTGAGCACCAGCTGAAATGGCATTACCGGAGCAAACATGAGAGTCTCATCGCTTTCAGCAACTCACAGTATTACGGCAATGCGCTCTTCACCTTCCCCTCTGTAGATGACAGACAGGCGAAAGTCAGGCTTGTGCCCGTGGAGGGTGTTTATGACAAGGGGCATACACGAAGCAACAATGCGGAGGCGAAGGCCATCGTCGATGAGATTCTTCGAAGGCTTGCTGATACTGAGCTCAGCAAATACAGCATCGGAGTGGTGGCGTTCAGCAAGGTGCAGGGCGACTGCATCGAGGATGCGCTGACCGACGCACTCGACAGCCGTCCCGACCTCAAGGAGATTGCCTATAACTCCAATGAGCCTGTGTTCATCAAGAACCTGGAGAATGTGCAGGGCGACGAGCGAGACATCATTCTCTTCTCCGTGGGCTATGGAGCCGACAAATACGGGAAGGTGTCGATGAATTTCGGACCGCTTAACAACCCCGGAGGTGAGCGGCGTCTGAATGTGGCGGTGTCGAGGGCGCGCTATGAGATGATAGTCTATTCCACGCTGAAATCCAGTCAGATTGACTTGAAACGCAGCAAAGCGAAGGGAGTGGAGGGACTGAAGCGGTTCCTTGAGTTTGCAGAGACAGGCATACTTCCGTTTGTGTCCGACACTTTGGCGGGACGGCAGCGCAATGTGATGGTGGACCAGATCTGCGAGGCACTCAATGCCCAAGGTTATCTCACCGACTCCAATGTGGGTAAGTCGAACTTCAAGGTGGATATTGCCGTGTCGTCTAGGGAGCATCCCGACGAGTATATCCTTGGTATTCTCTGCGATGGGCAGAATTATTATGAGACGAAGACCACCCGCGACCGTGAGATTGTGCAACCCAATGTGTTGAAGATGTTGAGATGGAGGGTGATGAGAGTCTATTCTATAGATTGGTACGAGAACCGCGGAAGAGCACTGGATCAGATTCTCGAAGAACTGAGGGATGCGGAGGCAGGTAAGGACCAGGAGTCTCCTGCTGAGATCCGGCAGCCGGCATACGTGTTCGATGCATCCAGAATCAGACAAACAGAAGTGAGGGATGAGGAATTGCGCGACCGCTGCATGATGCCTTACACTGAGGCGGTCATCCTGAATTATGAGGTGGAGGACAAGTCAACCTTCAATCCTGAAGACCGCAGCAACAAGGCTGTCGTCTTTGAGATTGTACGTATGGAACAGCCGATCACAGAGCATTATCTTGCCAAGCGTCTTGCGAAAACATTGGGCTATGTTTCTCCTAGCAAGAACATCATGAAAGCGCTCGAAATCGCCACGAGGTCGTTCTATCGTGAGAATTCACCTGTCGATGGTCAACCGGTATATTGGCTCGAGAAGAGGTATGCTGATGCTTATGCTTATTACCGTTCGCCATCACCACGTGCTATCAACGAGATTCCTTCCATTGAAATAATCAATGCTGTGAAAGAGGTACTACGGGAGGAATTCTCTGCACCGATAAGCAAGATTTCAGGAGCTGTCCTCAAAAAACTGGGATTTAATTTTGGACCTAAACTCTCAGAAGCTGTCATGGATGTAGTGAACTGGATGATACAAAAAGGCATCATCACCGTCAGCGGAGAGATGGCTTCTTTAGTCGTCAGTTAGTCTTTAGTCTGAACACTCTGATTACTCTGATAATTCCGATTGTTTTGATAATTCTGATGATTTTTTAAAAAATAATAAACGGTAAGCCGCAGTAATACTGTGACTTACCGTTTTTTTAATAACCAATTTCCGTGGAGAAACACGTCCTGTCCTTCATGGATAATACTTCCAATTCCGCAGGTATGTAGCTTCCAAATGAAATTATTTATACAAAAACCTTTTGATATTCCGTTTGGGAGTCTTCTCAAACTCGGTGTCCATGGATTCCAGCTTGGTCACTTTGTAGAATGAGGGAAGCATGCCATTCACGTATTTGCAGTAGCGCGGAAGCTGGCTTATAAATTCCTCACGGCTCAAACCGTGCGCTTTTAGGGTCTCGTCGGAGGTGTAAACCAACCCGATGAGCTGTTGGTCGCGCTGAACCACCACGCATTCGTCTATCAATGCGTGAGAAGTGAATTTCTCTTCGATTTCCTCAGGGTATATGTTTTGGCCGTTTGCGCCTAACAGCATGTTTTTCTGACGCCCGCGGATAAACACGTTGCCGTCGCTGTCAACAGTGCCCAGATCGCCGGTATGAAGCCAACCCTCGCTGTCGATGGCGGCGCGGGTAGCTTCCTCGTTCTTGTAGTAGCCAAGCATCACGTTGTCTCCACGGACAACAATCTCACCCTCAACGTTTGCTGGGTCCTGACTCAGCACTTTCAGCTCCATGCGGGGCACCACCTGTCCGCAAGAACGTGGAACGAACGTGTGATAGTCGCGGTAACAGATAATCGGACCACATTCTGTCATGCCGTAGCCGACGGTGTAAGGGAATTTGATGTAGCTGAGGAAATTCTCAACCTCTTGGTTGAAAGCAGCACCACCCACAATCACCTCATAGAATTGTCCGCCGAAGAAATCGATGATGCGTTGACGGATTTTACGGTAAATCATACCTTTCACAAACGGCAGTACCATCAGACTCTGGGTGGCGAGTGATTTTAGTTTCGGGAACACACGGCTCTGGATGATTTTCTCAACAATCAGCGGAACGCATATAAGCACGTCGGGCTTTATGTCCGACAATGCCTTTGCCAGAACTGTAGGGCTTGGTGGTTTTGTGAGGAACGTGATATGTCCGCCTATGCAGAACTCGTAAAAATACTCAAAAGTGAAACCGTACATGTGGGCCATAGGAAGCAGCGACAGCACCTTGCAGCACTCGCGCAATCCTAGCTTTTCGTCGCCGAAAGCCACGTTCGACCAGATGCAGCGGTAGGGAAGCATCACACCCTTTGAAAAACCGGTGGAACCCGAAGTGTAGTTTATCAGTGCCAGACCGTCCGGATCATCTGTGAAATAATGCACATCATCCGGAGTCAGGTCTATCGTCGGGTCTTTCTCGCCAACGATGCTGATATCCACAAACTCGCAGTGATCCAGCTTCTCACTGCCTGCAGCGGTCAGAGCCTTCTCTATCTTTTTTCTTACTATCGGACTGGTGAACATCATTTTTGAGTCGGAATGATTGACCACATTCACAATCTGGTCACCGTGGAAGTCAACGAGTATCGGTACAACCACAGCACCGTAAGTCAGCGCAGCAAGCGTGCTGATTGCCCAATAGCTGGAATTCTTGTCGCAGACGGCCACTTTGTCGCCTTTTTTGATGCCATTCTCCTTGAAAAAGATATGCATCTTCCTAATCTGGTTTGCCAGATCCTGGAAAGTGAAGCTGATGGAGGTATTATAGTCAGAAAACGCCGGACTGGTCCAATGATTTCTGATTGAACACTCAATCACACGCATCACTGATCGGTTCTTCTGTATATAATCCATGGAGAATCCTGTTTTGCGCATTTTCTTTTGTTTTGTGCAAAGATACGAATTTTCTTAAAAAATCAAAATAAATATGCCTTTTTTTTACATTTTAATTGCTAACTTTGTAGTGACAAACGCTAAATACACATTTTTATGGGAAAACTATTGACGATTATCATCTGTATGCTGGCTGTGCAGAATGTGGCAGCTCAGGACAAAAACGATGCCATCTGGAAAGACATCAACGGAGTGCGTGATGTCACGCTCGACTCCCTTGAGAAAGCCAATCAGGTGAGGCCCGTGAGCGGTTCATCGCGCAAGGGCGACAACCCTGTGCTGTTTCTTGTGGGAAACTCCACCATGCGAAACGGCACACTTGGCAACGGAAATAACGGACAGTGGGGATGGGGATATTATGCTCATCTCTTCTTCGATGAGAAGCAGATTACGGTGGAGAATCATGCACTCGGAGGCACCAGCCCCCGAACATTCTACAACAAGCTTTGGAAACCAGTTCTGGAAGGCATGCGTCCGGGCGATTACGTGGTGCTTGAACTGGGTCATAACGATAACGGACCTATCGACGAGAACAGGGCACGATCGAGTTATAAGACGTCGAAGAGCAACGGCGGACAGTACGACAAGTTCCTGTTGGAGGACTCCACGGTGGTAACTGTCAAGGAGGATGGACGGCAGGAGAAGGTATTTACTTTCGGTGGTTATATGCGACGCTTTGTCAATGAGGCACGTGCGAAAGGGGCCATACCCATTTTGCTCACGCTCACACCCAGGAATGCATACGAACAGGACGACACTAACCGTGTCGATCGCAAGCTCACTTCGTTCACACCTTGGATTAAAGCGATGGCGGAGGAGCTCAGCACGCCGCTTATCGATCTCAACGACATATCTGCTACGAAACTGGAGAAATACGGAAAGCATAAGGCGGATTATCATTTCTTCGGCGATAAGATCCATTCATCGGCGTTTGGAGCAAAGATGAATGCTGCCAGTTTTGCCGAGGGGCTAGACGCTTGTCAGCATCCACAGGTGGCTAACCTGAAACAATTCCTTAAAGCAGACATGGTGCATCCGAAAACCGTCATTGAGAAATATCCAAATTGGGTAACCACTAAGCCGACTAAAAAAGCCAACGGCAAAAAGAAGAAACCGCGCGTGTTTCTTGCAGGCGACTCCACGGGAAAGAATGCCGATAAGGACCCGAACGGCATGTGGGGATGGGGATCGCAGGCTGCCTCTGTGTTCGATGGAGACAAATGCACGTTCGTCAACTGTGCGATGGCTGGTCGATCCACACGGACTTTCCTGAAAGAAGGCAGATGGGACGATATTTACAACTCGCTTGAACCTGGCGACTATGTGCTCATTCAGTTCGGTCACAACGACATGAGCGGCATTGACAAACCCAAATTCAGGGGGGTCATTCCTGTGGCGCAAGACTCATGCCATGTCTATCGGATGGAAGACGATGGAAGCTATGAGGTGGTTTATTCCTTTGGATGGTATCTTAAAAAGTTTATTGAGGACACACGAGAGAAGGGGGCAACGCCGATTTTACTCAGCCTCACGCCACGAAACGAATGGCCTAACGGCAAAGTGGAGCGTCGCAACGATTTCTTCGGGAAACTATACCGTCAGGTGGTGGAGCAGACAGGTGTCGATTTTATCGACATTCACAACATCACTGCCGACGCGCTCGACAAGATGGGTAAGGAGAAGGCGGCTGCCATGTTCAACCACGACCACACACACACATCCCTTGCTGGTGCACAACTCAACTGCCAGAGCCTTGCCAAAGGATTGAAAGCTATCAAGTCGCCGCTGCGCAAGTGTTTGAAGTAGGTTTTAATATAAATAATAATCATGAAAATTGGTGACCGTGTCCGTTTCCTCAGCGATGTGGGGGGCGGAATTGTGAAAGGATTCAAGAATAATAACAAGATTGTGCTGGTGGAAGATGAAGATGGCTTCCAGGTGCCGGTGCTGGCAACCGATGTAGTGGTAGTCTCAACCGATGATTACAACATCGCTAAGGTTGACACAATGGGTCGAAATGAGAAGGCTGCTGCCAAGAAGACGGAAAAACAGATGGCTGTCAGTCATGACAAGCCGGTGGCATCTTATCAAGCTTTCGACGATGACAGAGAACTGGATCTGGCTGACCGGGAAATCACCTATAAGGCGAAGCCGGAGGAACGGAAAGACGGAGATAAATTGTCTGTATATCTATCGTTTGTGCCTGTGAATCCCAAGGAGTTTTCCACCACCACGTTTGAGTGCTATCTCGTGAACGACTGTAATTATTTCATTCACTACACCTACCTCTCGAAAGAAAACAATGCGTTCACGCTCCGTGCACAGGGAACCGTGGAGCCCAACACGAAGGTGTTTGTGGAGGAAATAGATCATTCCATGCTTCAGGAGATTGAAAGGGTGGGGATGCAGCTGATTGCCTATAAGGAGGACAAGCCTTTCATCCTGAAAACGCCGGTAAGCGTGGATTTTAGGATCGACACCACAAAATTCTTCAAGTTCCACACGTTCCATGAGAGCATGTTTTTCGATGATCCTGCACTGGAGTTCGCTATCGTGAAGGACGATGTGCCCTATCACAGCTATTCGTTCGACGCCAAGGAGATTCAGCAGGCCATAAACGAGAAAAACCATGAAGGACGCCGTCAGCCAAAACCCTCACGGACGGATAAGAAACCAAAAGCGAACGAGGTGGTTGAGGTCGATTTGCATGCGCATGAGCTCCTTGAGACCACTGCTGGTATGTCGGCAGGTGATATCAAGGAGTATCAGCTGAATGTGTTCCGCACCACAATGCAGAAATATGTCAAATGTAAGGGGCAGCGAATCGTGTTTATTCATGGAAAAGGGGAGGGGGCTCTCCGCAGTGCCATCGTCAACGAACTGAAACACAAATACAAGAACTGCGCTTTTCAGGATGCCTCATTCCAGCAATACGGATTCGGTGCCACAATGATCATTGTGCATTAAGAGTTCTTGGACCTCAAGGGCTTATGGAATTTCTAGGATGCCTAGGTATTCCTAGGTGTTCCTAGATTATCCTAGGATTTCCTAAGTATTCCTAGGTGTTCCTAGATTATCCTAGGATTTCCTAGGTATTCCTAAAAGCCTAGACCTGACAACTTCTCAACACCCTTTCCAACTTATCAACAAACTGGTCTGCCTGACTGATACTGAGACAGAGTGGTGGCAGCAATCGCAGCACATTGGTGCCTGAGCAGCCCGTGAAACAGTGCTCTTTGTGGAGCAGCCGGTTGCGTACATCCTTGTAAGGGATGTCCAGCTCGATGCCGATCATCAGTCCGCGTCCGCGGATGTCAACCACATGGGGCAGTTGAGCGGCTTTCAAGCTTTCCATCAGATGTGTGCCCACGGTTGCTGCGTTTTTCACCAGATTTTCTTCTTTCATCACGTCGAGCACGGCAATTGCAGCCGCACAGGCTAGGTGGTTACCTCCAAAGGTGGTGCCGAGCTGGCCATATACTGGTGTGAACTTAGGTGATATCAGCACTGCGCCCATAGGGAAGCCGTTTCCGATGCCTTTTGCCACAGTGATGAGGTCGGGAGTGACGCTCAGATGCTGATGGGCAAAAAACTTGCCGCTTCTGCCGTAGCCGCATTGGATTTCATCGCATATCAGAACCGTGTTGTGGGCATCGCACAGCTTACGGAGGCCGTACATGAAATCTTTATCAGCCAGACGGATGCCCCCGACACCTTGAATGCACTCGATGATGCAAGCGCATACATCGCCTTTACTGATCTCACGTTCCCAGGCGTTTAAGTCGTTCAGCGGGAGGAACGTGACATGGTTGTTTGCATTGATCGGGGCGATGATTTTCGGGTTGGCGGTGGCCTCAACAGCAAGAGAGGTGCGTCCGTGGAAGGCTTTCTCAGCTGAAAGCACGCGCGTGCGGCCGTTGTAGAAAGAGGCCAGTTTCAGCGCGTTCTCGTTCGCTTCAGCACCCGAATTGATAAGAAACAGCTGGTAGTCCTCATAGCCGCACATACGGCCAAGTTTCTTTGCCACTTCCTGCTGAAGAGGGTTCTTCACCGAGTTGGAATAAAACCCCAGTTTATTCACCTGCTCAGTTATTTTATTTACGTAGTGGGGATGGCTGTGACCGATGGAGATGACCGCATGTCCCCCATAGAGGTCGAGATATTCCTCGCCTTTGTCGTCCCAAACCGTTGCGCCACGGCCTTTGTCTATTGTTATGTCGAATAATGGATATACGTCGAAGAGTTGCATTTTATTTTGGAAAAAGGGGTTTAATTTTTATTTGGAAATTAAATTTCTGAAGAATAGAATGTTAATTATATAAATGGAAGTAATCAGAGAATTCTGAGTAATCAAACTAAAACGCGCTTGCTTTCAGCTTCAGCCCTGTAGTCTCGTCTATGCCAAACATGATGTTCATGTTTTGTACTGCCTGACCGACAGCACCTTTCAAAAGATTATCGATTACGGATGTGATGACCGCCTTGTTGCCGAATTTATCCACGTGAACAAGTCCCTTATTGGTGTTAACAACCTGCTTAAGGTCGATGGCTCTATCTACATAGTGGGTGAAGGCGGCATCTTTGTAATAATCCTTGTACATTGCCTCAAGCTGCCCTGCGTCGGGATTCCCTGCCGTGCCCTCATCACCGTCGAAACTGACCACCTCCGTACAGAAGATGCCTCGCGGGAAATCACCACGGTAGGGGATGAAATCCACGCTGACTTCGAGGCTTCCCTGAAGTTCGCGCAGGGTCTGACGGATTTCGTGCAGATGCTGGTGAGTGAACACCTTATAGGTGCTTATGTTGTTGTTGCGCCAGGAGAAATGGGTGGTGCTGCCGGGTTTCTGGCCGGCACCGGTGCTGCCGGTGATGGCGTTCACGCTGATGTCGTGGGTTAGCAGACCGGCTTTTGCTAAAGGCAGCAGACCGATTTGTATGCAGGTGGCGAAACAGCCGGGGTTGGCTAAGTGGCTGCACTGGGATATCTCGTTGCGGTGGGTCTCAGGAAGGCCATAAACGAAGTCGTGCGATGCGTCGGCTATGCGGAAATCCTGCGCAAGGTCAATTATTTTCACGTTTGCCGGCACAGGATGCTCTTTCAGGAAACTGACACTTTTGCCATGCCCGAAACAGAGGAAGATGACATCCACCTGGTCGAAAGGCATCTCTGAGCAGAATCTCATCTCGGTGTCTCCAAGAAGTCCCTCATGCACATCGCTTACAAGATTTCCTGAGTTGCTCTCACTGTTGGCAAACACAATCTCTGTCTCTGGATGATTAATCAGCAGGCGTATAAGCTCACCGCCGGTATAGCCCGCTGCACCTAATATTCCAACTCGTATCATTGTTCTTGTTATTTTGTCGGGGCAAGCAGCCACAGGATGATATAGGCAAGCAGACCGCCGCCGAATCCGAAGGCCAGCACAATAAATCCAACTCTCACTAACAGGGAGTCTATATCAAAATACTCGGCGATTCCGCCGCAAACACCGGCTATCTTTTTGTCGGTCGATGATAGAAAAAATTGTTTATGCATATTGTCGTCAATAAATGATAGTGAAAATGGTTCGTTTTTTCCATAACATATCATACCATCCCATAATATCCTATAATATCCCATAAAATCCTATACCATCCTATACCATCCTATAATATCCTATATCATCCTATATCATCCTATAATATCCTATATCATCCTATACCATCCTATAATATCCTATATCATCCTATATCATCCTATAATATCCTATAAAATCCTATAATCCCCCCCCAAAAAAACCTAAAATCAAATCATCATCTCTCCTCATTCGGGTGAGCCAGATAATAGGCTCTGAGGGCGGTTGCCGATACCTTTATGAATCCTTTGGCGTCGTCGGAGCTCCATGCCTTGGCAGTCTCGCCGTATTCGCCCAGTTTGTTCTTGACAAGGTCGTTCGGAGAATCCACACCAACGGTCTGGAACATCAACGGACGGAGTTCGAGAGTCACCTCGCCAGTAACGTTGCGCTGGCTGCTGGTCAGCATCGCCTCGATGTCAGGCATCACAGGCTCCAGATACTGACTCTCATGCAGGAACATGCCATACCAGTTGCTTACCTGGTCTTTCCAGTACTGCTGCCATTTCGACAACGTATATTTCTCCAGAAAACGGTGTGCGCCGATAATCAGCATAGGAGCTGCTGCCTCGAAGCCCACACGCCCTTTGATGCCGATGATGGTGTCGCCCACGTGGCAGTCACGGCCGATGCCGTAAGCGGCGCCGATTTCCTCCACTTTCTTGATGGCGCTGATTTTGTCGTCAAATTTCTCGCCGTTCACGCTGCACAGCTCGCCTTTCTCGAAGCCCAGCTTCAGCAGTTCCGGCCCTTCTTTGGTCGGGTGTTTCAGATAGGCGCTCTCCGGCAAG
Organism: Bacteroidaceae bacterium; assembly: GCA_016284045.1. Lineage (GTDB taxonomy): Bacteria > Bacteroidota > Bacteroidia > Bacteroidales > Bacteroidaceae > UBA3839. The sequence continues at coordinate 7,630 of JAEEOB010000024.1, read as the reverse complement.
CCCTGCGTGGAGTCGAGAATCTCACCGCCACAGATACTGGTGCCCCAGATGCCCACGTTGTATGAGTATTTCAGCTTGGCGAAGTCGGCGTTGAATCCGTTTGCGTTCAGATAATCCACCTCTTCCTGGCGGCTCAGGTTGCGGTCACGGGTAAGCGTGATGATTTCGATGTTAGGGCACATCACAAGGAACGTCATGTCGAACCGTATCTGGTCGTTGCCTGCTCCGGTGGAACCATGGGCTATGGCTGACGCGCCTATTTCGTTGGCATATCGTGCAATCGCGATGGCCTGGAAAATTCGCTCTGATGATACAGATATAGGGTAGCAGTTGTTTCGCAACACATTACCGAATACCATGTATTTCAATGATTTGTCGTAATATTCCTGAGTCACGTCGAGGGTCACGTATTTCGTGGCGCCAAGCTTGTAGGCGTTCTCTTCGTTCGTCTTCAGCTGTTCCTCGCTGAAACCGCCGGTGTTTGCGCAGGCAGCATGTACTTCATATCCCATCTCTTTAGCCAGATACATCACGGTGTACGATGTGTCAAGGCCACCGCTGTAGGCTACTACTACTTTTTTCTTCGATTCCATAATATTTTTTTTATTAGTATAGACATTTATATAAAAATTAATTATTCAACTTTTGCAAGTATTTGAAAATGCTGATAATTATTAAGTTCTGTTTATTTTTGAGTGATTCTAATATCGATTTATCATTTGCAAAACTATCGTCCACGAGCCTCAGGCTCGTTAACTCCCATTTTAAATACCGAACCACCTGCATAAATCTTACATCTTACATAATTAAATCTTTAAATTAACTCAGCTCCCATTTTAAATACCGAACCACTTGCATAAATCTTACATCTTACATAATTAAAACTTTAAATTAACTCAGCTCCCATTTTAAATTCCGAACCACCTGCATAAATCTTACATCTTACATAATTAAATCTTTAAATTAACTCAGCTTCCTTTTTTACTTCAGAAACTGGAGTTATTTATTTTATCAGAAACCCAGGTCAGCGAAATACTTCTTTTCTTCTTCGTCTGTGATGGACAGATATTTCCGCAAGCCGTTGAGCATTAATTTGCCTTTGTCGGCAAATTTGGACCTGAATTCTGCTACGTTATGTTCCCATTGTTCGTAGGTCATTATCCTAGGCCAGCGTTTGCAGTTAAGCGCCATCTCAGGCTTGATGGAGTCAATCAGTGCGTCGAACACTGACGTGGCGTTTGAGGCCGTGAATGTCTTATGCATGTGAAGCGACAACCGCTCAAGGAATAGCTGGCGGAAATTTTGGTTGGGTAGCAGTAAGTCAATCAGTTTGTTTTGGATGCTTACGTAGCTATCCATTCCTGCACTGTTTGAGTTCAGATAGAAAGAGACTGACTTTTCGGCAGTCCATGTGGCGTCAAGATCGTAGAACACCACATGCCATTTACGGTCACCTTTCGCATCGTCCGATTTCACGTAGCGGACATTGCCCACGTCGGTGTTGCTTGAGTATATCTGACCCAGTTTGAAGTCAATCAGGCTGTTCAAGTCGAATCGGCTTCTTATGTAGTCGTAGTGGGCCTGCTCGCTCAGATTGTGCTGCTTGGCGTATGCCATCAGTGCGTGATAGTCTGCTGGACTGCCTTCTTCGCAGTATTTGTTCGCCATGATAATCGATATGGAGTCGGAAGACACGTTCAGGTGACGGGCTACGAAGCGTTTGTCTATCTTCTCGCGGATGTAGTACAGTCCGAAATAGCGGCCGTTGAGGTAGAGTGCTGTCGGACGGTATGCCTGAATGGGCATTGTGGGACTGTTAGGACGCATCAGGCTCGTGAAAAATTCGTCGCGTACCATCACTCCGCCGATGTCCTGTGATCCGGAACGAAGAATGAAATTCTTGTATTTCAAACAGCGGCCGTCGCCAAACAGGTCGTAACATAGTCGTGACGCACCGCGGGTTTCTGAGAATTTAATCTTAAACGACTTCTTTGCAAGAGCGCGGGAATACCCGCCGAAGATGGCCATCTCGCAGTCTTCTGAAAAGCCGCCCTCACTGTCGAAGAATTCTACGTGGACCGGTTTCCACCATTTCTTCCAGTAGTTGGCGCCAATATGTGGAAAAGTCTTAGATGCGCCTGGACCCGCCTCATAGATTCCTTTATGATAGTCGAACAGGTCGGATGGCTTGATCGTCACGTTCATCACAGGAAGTGTGTGGGCTTGATCCAGTATGAATGTGCATGTGGCGGTTTTGCTGCGCATCGACGTACTGTCCCCTTCGCAATAGGCGCGTATGGTTGTCGTTGAGTCTAATGTGAGGGTGTCTTTATACAACCGTGAACTGCCGTTGGGCTCACTTCCGTCTGTTGTGTAGCGTATGTTCCGCCCGTGTGTCTTGATTGCCACCTTTATGCTTTTCTGGTTGGCATAGACACCGCCACCGGGGGTGAATGATGGCTGTTGGCTGATATATCGGTAGTGGGAACCAGTGTTTGCTGATCCGCGTGATGGGGAGGGGAAGTAGAAGAAACCGTCCTTTCCTTCCATGCGTCCAACCGACACGCCGTAAGGGGCGGATCCGGCGTTAATACCGTCAACGAACCGACCGCTTTTGGTCAGCATCACACTCTTTTGTCCTTTCATTGTGAAATTGGCTTTCTTTCCTTCTACAACATATATTTTCCCTGGTTGAAGCTCAACATCGGGAAACTGCCATCTGTCCTTTTGATCTTTGTCTGAGCAGAGGCTGTAGCCGCGAAGGTGAACCGGTCTGTCCGACACATTGCGTACTTCCACAAAGGCACGTCCGATTTTGTTTCCTTTTGAGTGAAGTTCCCAAAGGCGAAGCGGACCTTTACGCTGCTGGGATATAAGTGTGTTGTAGCGTTCATAGCCTGATGAGTCGTTGGCGAATCCGGGTGTCGGTTCGTAGCTTGTCTCAAATGTGTCGTCGGCAAGTCGCTTGTAACACTGGTCGTCTTCCAGATTTCCGTATTCCACACGGTCCACGGTGTGTGTGCCAGCCAGAAGGGTCAATTTGCCACCATTCGATGACAGTTTGAACGAAGCTTGAAGACCTGCGCGCGGATCTTGCTGGTTTTTCTTCGTTGCGAACACCAATACACATCCCCCTGGTGCTACTTCCATGTCGGGAAACGACCAAGTCGTTACTTTCACACCTTTTCCTTTTGATTTGCCACTTTTTTTCTGGGATTCAAGCTTCAGAGAGTGCCCACCCAGACTTGCTACCGACTCTGAGGTGTTTTTCACCTCTATCCAGTCGTATAGATTTCCGTCGTTGGCTACCAGTCCGCTATGGTTGGATGCCATCAGCTCATTGATTACGAAAGGGGATCCTCCTCCAGCATGTTCTTTCCCGCGGGTGCAGGAAAAGAGACATTGCGCCAGCACAGTTGTTAACCCGAAATAAATGATATGAAGCAATTGTTTGGGGTATATGTGGATGGTTCCCATTTAGTGTTTGATGCGTTGTTTTTTGAAGTGAGCTGAATTGGAGTATCAGTATATATATGGCTCGTTAGGGGTGTATGGCTCGGGCTCGCGGGTCATGGAAGAGATGTCGGGGATGCCGAGGATTTCGCTTAGGAAGTAATCGAGATCTTCTCTTTCCATTCCGATGCTCAGCCAGTAATTGTAGAAGCATCGGCCCAGATTGTCTGGTGGACCAAATTTCCTGATGTGGTTGAACATGTTTTTTAGTGGACTTCTCACGCGCTTGTTCTTTGAACTCAGGCTGAAGGTCGATAGTTCGTAGTCTCGGCAAATGTCTATCTCGTTCATGCCAAGTAATCCTTCTATCAGAAAACTGAGCGTTCCGCAACGGTCGCAGCCGATGGCACAGTGCCAGTCAACATTCTTTCCTTCACGAAGGCGGGCGATTATCCACTGAAGGTCGGTGACATAAACATCGTAGCGTTTTGTCAGACCTTCCATATACATGCCGTGGTTCAGGCGAAGGTAGTCTTTGTCGGCACCCAGGCAGGACTTCGTGCGTTTCACTTCGTGACGAAGGTCAAGCTCTGCAACTACACCTAAGTTGTCAACAAAGTCGTGACGGCCTTCGGGAGTTGTACGTTCCAAACTGCCGCTGCGGTATAGACGGCCATATTTCACAGGATTGCCATACTGGGTGGGCCATCCGCCCAAGTCGCGTATGTTGCTGTTGTTGCGTACCTGAATCATTCTGACCTGCCCGATAGTATTGAATACACCATTGGCTAACTCGGTATTGACACCGTTGGTCTGTATCTCTTCAACCTTATAATAATATGTGCGGTGGGGTAAGGAGTTTCTGATCACAAACCTGTTTGCCGATTTCTCGTCGGGATGATAGGTGAGTGAGTCGCTGTAATCTTCATTTTCGCTGACGGTAATGCGGATCTCCTGTATGTTGTCGGCGACAGTAGTGGGAATCCAAACGACTTCTTTCCCCCGAGGCCAGTAGAGCTTCTTTCCGTATTTATCTGAATTATTGTATTTTGTCACAACACTGACGCGGTAATCAGGGTTACTGCTGTAGGTCTGGGCTGCATCGAGCATATAATCGGACACTGCTTGATTCTCAATGTTGATGGTTTCTATGTAACCTTGAGCCAGCAAATGGGCGGAGATCATCAATGCCGATATAATACCGATAAGTCTTCTTCTCATAATTCGAATTCTTGGATTAAATAACGTTTAGATATAATCCGTTATCCTTTCTGTGTTGCAGGTTTTGTCGTTTCAAATTAATTGCTATTTTTTTGATTTCATCTCGGCTTCTGCGAACTGACGGGCCATCTCAACTACTTCGGGAGGGAATTCCACTGGCAGCGGTTCTCCCACATGGTCGGCGGGGTCGTATAGCATCGCGGTGCACACGCAGTATTTGCGGCCCGTGCGGGCAAGCACATCGCAGTTGATGCAGTGGGGATCCTCTGGCGTGCCGCATCCTGCCCAGAATGCGTCGTCGTGGGTGAGTTGCTCAAACGTGACAGGAACATAGCCAAGGCGTGTGTTGATTTTCATCACTGCTGCTTGGCTTGTCAGTCCGAACAGTTTGGCGTTTGGCCAGCGGAGGCGGCTCAGTGTGAATGCCGCTTCCTTGATACGGGTGGCTAGATGGTGGTTGCGGAATTTCTCCACTACGATTAGTCCTGAGTTTGCCACATATTCTTTGTTGCCCCAGCTTTCGATATAGCAGAATCCAGCAAATTCTTTCTCCGGGCCTGAAAGAGCGATGATGGCTTTTCGTTCACGCATTTTTGTCGTGAGGTATTCATGGGTACGTGTCGCGATGCCGCTGCCGCGCTTCTTTGCAGAAGCTGTGATGGTTTCTAGTATCGTATCGACATATTTTTCGTGTGACGTGTCTGCCACTACAATCTCAATGCCGTCGTTATAGTTCATCGTTTTTTGTATTATTTTATGGTTTATCGGTTTTATGGTTTTATGGTTGAAGTCTGAGTAATCTGAGTATGCTGAATACTCTGACTAAAAACTTAAATTCATACAGGTATTATTGCCGAGAGTGCTTCTCGGACGCTGTTGTGAGGCACTCCGTCCTCAGTCACAATCATGATGGTGTCGTCGCCTGCGATTGTGCCGATTATAAGTGGGATGTTCGCATTATCGATGTCGTAGGCTATGCTGCTGGCATAGCCTGGGCGCGTTTTGATTATGCCGATGTTTCTTGAGAAACGGAGAGAGATGAATCCGGAGTGGTTCATCATCTCATGGATGGGGCGGTTGTCCTTCACACGCTTATATGTGGCATTGGCGGGAAGCACATACACCGACCTTCCGTTTTGGGAGATTGCTTTCGACACTTTCATCTGCTTTAGGTCGCGCGACAGGGTGGCTTGTGTGAGCTTAAACCCTTCTGCCTCCAATGCACGGATGAGTTCCTCCTGATTGCTGATTTCACGGCTGGAGATAATCAACTTGATTGTGTCTAACCGTTCGTTTTTTACGCTCATAAGCTGAAAATGAGTGAAGTCTGTTGCTGATATGAATATTTTTTGCAAATCGGCTGCAAATATACGCAATTATATGCATATATGCAAATAAAAATGCAAAAACCATACATATTTATGCGTTTTTTGCATTTCATTCATTCCTGCTTCTTGTTTTTTAGTATATTTGACTGAAGTTTCCGAAGTTCTTAAGTAATAGTGAAAAAATAAGTTTAAATACCGAACCACCTGCATAAATCTTACATCTTACATAATTAAATCTTTAAATTAACTCAGCTTCCATTTTAAATTCCTGACCACTTGCATAAATCTTACATCTTACATAATTAAATCTTTAAATTAACTCAGCTTCCTTTTTTACTTCCGAAACTTAACTATATTTGATATAGCTGAATTGCCGTTGTGCAATTCAGGCTGGCAAGTGCTGATCGACGCAAGAAAACGTCGGATCCTAAAATTCCGTTTCTCCTTCAATGTAGTTCTCCATATACATATTCTCTCCGTCAAACACAGCGTAGGTGAATGCGTCGAACCAGTTGCCGAGAATCATCACGCGGCATGAACGGTTGAGGAAGATGTCCAGTTCGATATGACGGTGGCCGAACATGAAGAAATTGATGGTGGGGTGGATTTTCAGATAATTTTTGGCAAACACCACCAGCCCTTCCTCATCCTCGCCTGCATAGGGTTTCTCCTGTCCGTGTTTCATGCGGCTGCTTTTTGCCCAGTTGTAGCCGAAGCGGATAAACCAGCGGGGGTGAATCCATTTTGCCATGTGTCTGAGGACTCTGCTTTCGAAGCATTTAAACATGAGACGGGTTTTCCAGTTGTCGTCTTTCTTGTCGAGCTTGTGGCCATGAGCAATGTAGAATTCCTTGCCGCAAAGCTCTATCGTGCTGGCACCCTTATGGATTGTCACACCGCATTCCTCAACCAGATAATCTTCGCACCACATGTCGTGGTTACCCATGAAGAAATGCACCTCTACGCCAAGGTCTGTAAGCTCGCTCACTTTACCCAGGAAACGTGTGAACCCTTTCGGAACCACATCTTTATATTCAAACCAGAAGTCAAAGATGTCGCCTAGCATATACACAGCCTCTGCCTTGTGCTTGATGGCATCAAGGAAATTAACCAGCCGACGCTCCCGGGTGCGGCGGTGCTTGAATGCCTTGCATCCAAGATGGGCATCCGATATGAAATAATAATTCTTCATAAGTCTAATCCTAAGTCTAAGCGCGCTTCCTCGCTCATCATGCTCTTGTCCCACTCTGGCTCGAACACCAGTTCCACATCCACTTTGTTCACGCCATGGATCGATTCCACCTTCATGTGGATGTCTTCCATGATGAAGTCGGCTGCGGGGCAGTTGGGAGCAGTCAGCGTCATTTCTATCTTCACGTCAAACTCATCGTTCACGTCTATGCTGTAAATCAGTCCAAGGTCATAGACATTCACGGGAATTTCCGGGTCGAACACTGTCTTCAGCATTTCAACCACTTTTGTCTCTATGTCGTATTTTGTTATATCAGTACCCATTTTTATTTATTCTTTTGAGTTTTTTCAGTTTTGAATGTGAAGAATCAAATGAAAAAATGAAAAAAAAGCCATATAAATTGTAAATCGTAAATTTGTAAATCGTAAATAATTAA
>JAEEOB010000154.1 GCA_016284045.1 Bacteroidaceae bacterium | reverse complement strand
CAAAAAGAGCGGGAACCGGCTTCGTGCTAATTTCCTCACGGAGGCTCTCGCAAAGCCTGAATCCCTGAAAACGAGCAGAAGCGATTCACGCCCTTATGGACGTGAAACATCACTTCGCTGTTTTGTGGCAGAGATTCATTTCTATTTGCGAGATTTCCGTGAATCCACCTACAGCGCGACGTTCATGTCTCTGAATTCTTCCCTTTATGTCTGTTTCGTGTGCAAATATAAATGTTTTTGCGGTAACGAGCAAACAAATCGGAAAGAAATTGGGCGTGAATCTGTTGATTTAGTTTTTATTTTCTAGTTTTTAGATGCCATAAGAGAGATTTTTACAACCATCTTCGGGCATCGAGCCCTCGACGCTTGACGTGGTCGGGACGACCACGCCCCAGCCGATCCCGATGGGGCTTCCACTTTTTTTGGAAAGGCTTTCATCGTATTCAGGCTTTGGAGGCGGGTGGAATAGGGTGTTTGCGGATCGGTTGTGCTGCTATGCGGTGATTTCCTCGATTAGTAGGCTCTTCTGTTGGTCGATGATTTCTCGCCAAAGACAGGTGCCCTGGAGTCTTGACACTGGGATGTGGTCCTTATACAGCTCGAAGAAATTGATAGCTGAGTTGTTAAAGATATTCTGGTTTCCATAGTTGTCGATGACGGCAGCCCAGTCCCATCTGTCGGCAAATTTGGCCAAAAGTTCATGTGTGACATCCACATGGTCCGACAGTTCGTGCCAGTTCCATAGATTCTTGAAAGCCTCAATCATAGTCTCACTCAGCAAATCGCTGTCGATATAAGCAGACAGCTTTTCCCAGTTGACTCTTTTCTGAAACTTCCGGAGCATGGGAATAGTCCAGATGATGTTTTGGTTCTCGGAGATTTCGTCCCAATCGACTTTGTCCTGACACTTCTCCAGCAAGGTCTCCGACCAGCTGAATTCGCCTGAGAGTTTTTTCCAGGCTTCTTCCAATGCAATGTTTTGCATGAAGTCGTTGCTTAGCGTTTTTGTTGCCATAATTTAAAAGATTTAAAATGTTAGAAAATCAATTAACGGTGCAAAATAAAAAGAAACCTCCGCCAACAAATGGCAGAGGTGTGAAGAAAATGCTGTTTTTTTAAAAAAAAGAGATGGATTGCTTCAGAAGATGCTGAAATACTCTTTGATGTCCCGCTGTCTGTTGAGCAGTGTCATGCTGGCTTCCATTAGAGATGTGCGTCTGATGTCATGCCGGGGCCAAATCTTGTTGTGAGTGGAGAAGTGGGTCAGGGTATTGAACAATTCCCACATAGTCCTGTCGCTTTTGGCTTGTGCCAGTTGTTCTGAATTAGTAGGATATCCAGCTTTTTTATAAAGTTCCTTAATCTGATTATAGGGAATAATCCGGTTTGCCTCCTCCGGCGTTACGTCATGTATATTAAGCATTTTGACGGCAACACCTAATTCGCGTACAGAGGCTGTCGTTCTCATGGCGATTCTCGCATTGGCCAACATCAAATCTGTGTTGCTTTTCAGGGGACCGGACAATGCGGTGATATTCAGTAATCGTTCCAAATCGGCAATGTCAGGAGAAAACGCCTGGGTGATGGAGTGCTGTGACAATTGTGTGGAACCGTTTTCACACACCAGTCGTCTGTAATAATTACCGATATTGATTTCACTAGGCGTCCATTTGAGATAAAGTCCGTTTGCCATAAACTCATCTCCTGGAGCATATTCCATCAATTCCTCTTTGTAGGGTTTCATAAGAATGGATACTCCGTTTCTTGATTCTTGAATATATTCCACCTGCTCCGGCAGATACTGGTTTTTGTCCATAAACATCTCGGCAAAATCAAAGAAAACAGCGGGTGTTATCATCTTGTTCTTAACAAGTATTGCCTCCACAATCTCTTTGGTGTCTGTGTTGGCGGCAAGTATGAGATGTTTGTTGTTTTTTGCCTCTGCCTGTCCAAAAAAATTCCGTAAGTTGATAACACCTTGCTCTCCGTAACTGTCAAAAGCGATGCGGGTCTGTCCACTTTTGATTCCTGCAAAATGGTCGATGGTTTTTGCTATGTCGGGTCTTACCTCAAAAACAACATTTCCAATACGGTAATGGTTTTCGCCCATTGCCACAATCTCTTTGGCTTCCACCTCTTTATAGCAGATGGGCTGTTCAAGCACTTGTTGCCTGATTTTGTAAAATTCATCTGTGCTCATCATTTTTTTATTATTTCATTGTTAAACAATCTGTCGAACTGACCGGCAAATTCTCGAAGTTGAGTTGAGATGTCACTTTGAAGACTCCGCAACTGGCAATCCTGACGGAACCGTTGCTCATCGAAAGAGACATCGCCTGTGCTGATCAGGTTGTAGTATAACCTCACTCCCACGTCACCTCTGCGGTGTTTGGAGAAAACCACAAAGCGGTCGCTATAGATGTTTTTGGGGTTTTCAAGCCTTAATTCCATCATGGCTGTAATCATGTGCTTCAACCGGTTAGACCCTATGAAAGCTCCGCTTTTTGTCACTTGTTGTATAGTAAGGAATGTGGTGTTGCTCTGTCTTTCGTTGCCTGCTTTGTTGTGACGTTTGATGAGCGAAAGCAGTTTGGTTTCAGCCAGTTTCATCGTGATGTTCTCCTCTTCTTTGATAACTCCCTGTAATTCGTGAAAAGAATCGATGGCGACGATGTCCCATCCTTGCTGTAAGACCTCTTCTATCTCAAAGAGATGATGACGTTCTCCCTCAAAATCAGATTCCACAAACATGATGTTGATGTCGCCGAACTTCGGATAGCGTCTGACATAAACAGCCAGGTCAATCTCATTCATTTCTGCACTGATGAAAAGAATACGGGAGGCTGTGGTCTGACGTGCGATGTTGGCAATCAGGTCGAGTATGATTGTGGTTTTTCCGACACCCGGATCTCCAATAACCATATAGTTGACCCCTTTTGGCAGCCCTTTATAACTGCACAGAAGTTCATCAAGAACGGTTCCGGACCTGAAATTGACAAACAAATCAGGATTGAAACTCACGTCACGCATTTTTATGATTTCGTTCATGATAAGAGACTGTTGTGTGTGTCCACGAAATATTCTAACGAGAATTAATCATTAAGAATTAAAATATAGCCATGGGGATGATTATTACAAATGTCTTCGGGTATCGAGTCGTCGACGGTTTACACGGTCGGGATTACTATGCTTCTATGTGAAGAGGATGTGTTTGAATGAATCATAGTTGTGTTGCAAAGTTAATATGATTATACGAAAACAAACCAATTCTTTATACGTATAAAAGATATTTGTTCCACGGAGCAATACTTTTATTTTACCATCAACTAAGTAAATGATGCCGGTAAATAGATGATTGGGAAATAGCCTAACATAACGGCATTGTGGCATAGTTTAGAATAGATTCTTTTGAATTCTGGTCCGTGGCATCTTTCTTGCCTTCTGTCCGGATTCATTCGCATTTCGGTCACGTGGATATGGTGGGCGTATTCATGAATAGCGATGATTTCGAGTTCAGTTCTGTTCCTTCCTCCGGCATAAACCCTTATTTTCTTCTTTCCCACTATATAACATCCTGCTACAGTTTTGGGTCTTTTGTCAATCACATGCAATTCAAAGTCTTCTTTACATTGGTAGATTCTCAGGAGCATTCGCTTTAGGTGTTTGGCTTCGGATAAGCAGTCCATATAGCGTGATGTGTTATAGCAAGGTCTCCGACCAGTTGAATTCGCTTCTTCCACAAAAAAGTTCTGCATGAATCCGCTACTTAATGTTTTTGCTTCCATAATTTGATTTGTTTAAAATGTTAGAAAATCAATTAACGGTGCAAAATTAAAAGAGACCTCCGCCAGCTAGTGGCAGGGTCTTTGTTTTTTTTAGTTTTTAGTTCAGCTTCGCTGAATCTGCTACGCCATGGAAATAATTAAGCGAGCATATCATTTCTCATTTGGCTTAAACGCAGATTTTTAGTTTTTAGTAGCCATGCGGGCTTCTATTTAATTCATAATTAAGAATTTAGAATTAACTTCGCTGATTATTGGCTGCGCTCGGCATAGCTCAAACAAGTTTGGCTCTGCTCTCTTTTGAACGATAATTAAGAATTAGCCATGCGGATGATTATTAAAACCGTCTTCGGGCATCGAGCCCTTGATGGTTGACTCGGACGAGACATCCACACCCCCAGCCGATACCGACGGGGATTCCATTGGTTTTTATTGGCGGGGAGGGGATTACCTATGGGAGATGTGGGATAATTCATTATTGGGTAATTAATTTTATGGCAAAAATCAGCCATTTTCGAAAAAAATTTCGAAAATGGCTGATTTTTGCTTATTCTTGGTCGTCAAATATGGTTCTTAAGTTTCTGAAGTGAAAAAGGAAGCTGGATTTATTTAAAGATTTAATGTAAGATGTAAGTTTTTTGTAGACAAGAAGTCAAGAAGACAAGACGATAGTCTTATTTACGATTTAAAGATGCGGGATGTATGATTTTTGCGAGAGGTTCGGGATTTAAAAGCCTGTGGTTTGTGGACAATAGTTGGATAACAGGTTAGATAGCGTTTGGGTTTGATGGCTTGTAGTTTTTCGCTGTTATAGCCAAATCTGAAACTATCGTTTAAATCTCTTTAAACTTATCTTCAAGAAAAGCAATCCAGTTTTCATTATAATCAACAGGGTAGAATGAACGATCTTCAGGCTCTTTATTCATATCATGAGTTATCACTTCTACTTTTTCACTGAGGACAGAATTTACTTTCTTATATGGCATATTGCGTCCCCATCCTTTTGTTTCTTTCAATTGTCTCATAAAGGAGTCAACATCGACATGACATTCGTATTTGATGGGTTTTTCACATGCAAGGCAATCTAATACTATTTTCAATACATAATTGCCTTTGTCATAGAAACGGAAGGAACCATTGCTACCCACAACATGTGGTATAAAAGGTGTCTCACCATTTTTCACGCCTTGGATGATGCCGGTATTTGCATCGTATGAAATTTCAACCTCGGCCTTGGTCTTCCATGACTTATATTTATGCGTACCGTTTTTGTTGAAAGGACAAGACGACTGACACATATTGAGGAAGTCATATGGATTGGCAGTCACTTTCTTGATGGTGTCTAGAATCAGGTCTGCCCAATTCCCCCACGTTACGGATGTGGGATAATAGTCTCTGCGTTTGTGCTTAAGATTCTGGTATTCCGGGAGTATCATGTCTTTTCTTATCATGAACTGCTTATTGATACCACTGGCTTTTGAAAAGAATTTTGTTCTTACCTCGTTCTTCTCAGGTTCGTTCATCGGCTTAAAAGCCAGTTCCATCATATAATTACCAACCATTACTTCCACACCATAGGAATTGCCAAAAGGCTCAGT
>JAEEOB010000153.1 GCA_016284045.1 Bacteroidaceae bacterium | reverse complement strand
TATTACGGAAATGAGGAGAACATAAGTCAGTTTGTAAACGAAATTGTTGAATTGAAAACAGAATAAAAATATATGGACCTGAAAGAAATAAATGAACTAAAGGAACTGTGGCTGTCTGCATTCCCGGAGAGTACACATGTGCTTGACACGAAGCGTTTCATACGCTATGCGGTGGAACTCGCCAAGGTGAACGGAGAACTTGACCTTGCAGAAATGGAGAGCCGTGGCATCAGCCGTCCTCGTAGGGAGGAATATCAACGGCAGTACGAATTTCTGCGACTTGTCCTTGACGTACTTGATGAGCAATGAGAGCGGCACGGACAACGCGAGACGCTTTCTCTGCCTCTTCTCTTGAAGTGAAGATGTTTGCTCTTGCGGACAGGAACTCCACGATGGAGTGGCGAGACTGCTTCCAACTCTTGCAGATGGAGTCAATAGGCTCGGGGAGAAAGTCTCCCTCTCTGAGATACCAGTATTCTTTCATGCCGCAAAGTTAGTGACAATTGAGTGATAACAGGATTTAAGTTTTGTGTGAATGAGCAGTAAAGAAAACATTGCATTTCGCAAGTTGTCCTTGCAGATGAAAGCCGCTACGAAGGCTATAGACATGGGCAGACGCCACTGCCGCTTCTGCAAGTCTTAATCATACTCTTTGAAAAAATGGCACGTCCCGGCAACATACGCAAAACCATAGAAGGCTACATCCTCCTGTTTCTTGTATGTGCAGCACTCTCGTTGCTGCTGCTGCTTGTGCCGACCAAAAAAGAAAAGCAGGAGACGGTTAAAGACGAGACCAGAACGAATACAACATTGTATGAACGGCAATACGCCATGCAGGAACAGGATGATTACTGCTACGTCTGCACTGGTTCACGCTCACGAAAATACCACACCACGCCTACATGCCCGTCAAGCTGCCGGAGCAGAATCAGAAAGATGACCGTGGCGGAAGCCCGGCAGAAAGGTTATACCTTCTGCCGCACATGTCACTAAGATCAGCAGCATAAGACTTGAAAAATAGTCAGAAGCTTTAATGGTAATGTTCAATGAAGATTGAGATATGGAACTGAAAGAATTTATAAAAACCGCAATAACTGATATAACGGAGGCAGTGAGCGAGTTGCAGAATGAGTTGAAGAATGGAACGATAGTAAATCCTTCCTTAGTGCAAGGAGAACACGGAAAATCCTTAGTGGTAGATAATGAAGTTCGGATGATGGAACGTCTGAATTTCGATATTGCAGTTACGGCGACTGAGGCAACGGAGTTGAATGGGAACGCCAAAGCTGGCATAAGCGTGTTTGGTGCCAAGGTAGGGGCAGAAAACAAGGAAAGGACAGAGAATGTATCAAGGCTGACATTCTCACTGCCATTACTGCTACCTGCCACTCACGTAAAAACGCCACAAGAACTTTTGCGAGAGAAAAGGTTACAATCTAACGCATAAGTTGTTCATAGTTCTCCCCTGTAATGTAAAAAAATGCTTCACAGGCTTGAGTATGAGCATTGTAAGCAAGTGTGTCCTTTGGTGCATAGAGGAAGAACAGCTTGCGGTAGAGACGGCGGTAACGCCATCGGCGGTATAGTTTCAACAACTTTTTCATGACGCAAAGATAAGCATGAATTGTTAAGGAAAAGTTTTAAGTTTTGTGTTATGGCACCAGTAGATTTTGACGACATAATGAGAGAGTTCTGCACCAATGACGAGACGCTGGAGGAACTGAAAGCCGCAGCGTTCGAGGTGTTGCGTCTCAATCCCGGTTGCGAGCAAAGCGACTGGGCAAAGATACTCGTTGAGCAATATGGAACGGAAGTGGTGGACGCATACGGCAAAGACCCGGCAGAAGCCTACGCTTCATTGGGAGACCTTTGGGAATGCCCATACCTCGATGAGGTTAGCGGACTGGAATACGACTTCAAGACATGGGCAGAGGCATTTTCTACTGATGCAGCAGTTCAGATGTATTACGACATGACAGAGAAAAATGAATGAATTAGGCATTGATTAGAGAAAACCGCAAACTCGCTTATTTTGAGGCTCCAAAAAGAGCTGCCCAGGCAGCAGTTGAGGAATAATTTTAATCCGACAATAAGTAAAGGGACTTGCTCATAATTGGGCAAGTCTTTTTTTTGCTCTTATGAGCCTCATTCGACGATTGAAGAGCAAAATAAAGCTCAACGCAGACCGATACCAAAAAGGCGAACTACCATTATCCAATCTGCTCAGTAAATACTGCTCATATATCGTTGCAAAGAATAGAGAATAACATAATAAGCATCTAAATCGGAATTTACTTATCTGCTTATGTGCGAACCGATAGTTTCCATTATTCGCATATCGGTAAACTTCTTCTTATATGGATCGAACTTCTGCATTTTTACAGAATTAGGACTTATGCCTCGTGTCAGTCCTTGCTCTTTGCGGACAAATGATAGTCTGGGCTGCTTCCGAAAACTGTCTTTTCTAATTGTATCACAGTTGTACATAGCATTTCGCTGACGTAACGAAACTGTTCTAATATCTATGCTATCTTGTCTGAATGCTATTCTGTCCGAGCGGTTTTGACCAACAGCAAAACAAGGCATAAACAATAGGACGATTAATCCAATAGATTTCTTTGCTACAATCATACAAATCCCGATTTATCTAACTACAAAGTTATAAATATTTTGGACTCAAAAAACTTTTCTGTATTCGAGTATTCCTGGTGAAATCTACTCCCAAAACTTCAGGATATACTCAATGATGGCAGTGTCATCTTTTACTTTTTCCAGTATCTGGTAGTCAGTGCGGTAACCATCTTGGAATTCCACAGCAATCAAATCATTCGAAAGCCATTTGATGATGCGTGTTTCGTTTTCATCATCATGAAATCTGTCCTTTATTATTTTATAGCCTTTATTGCCATTATATTCAATCTCTTCATAATAGCCTTGCCCGTTGTTAAGTGTCTCAAACAAGTATTTCTCACCAAACACCACAAAATTCCTGTTGTAATACCGGCTTTTGGCATATTCATCTCTCATTCGCTTGATTTCCTTGTTCACGTCTTTCAGTTCATCCATCAGGCCAAGCAAACGCCAACGGCCTTGCAATACTTTTCCCTTCGCATTTACACTCTTGTCCGTAAGGGCACCGACGATGATCTTGCCATCCTTAGAATAAAAACCAGATTTATAAGTTTCAACACACCAGTCGTTGGCAGGGAATATCTGATGAATTGAATAACCGCTCCACCATTTGAGTTTGAACCCAGTGCTGTCGCTGTCATAAATGAGAGTGCTCTTGTCGTCGGGCGACGATGGCTCAGAACCGGTATAATTAAAAACTTTGCGGTCATTATTTACAATACGATATGATTTATTGTTAATCGACATCATCAGCGTCACTTTGTCTGTACAAATCTTATATTGGTCGAATGGTTCCTTGAAATACTGACCGTTTTTCCCGTTGATACCAGCCAACTTGTAGATGCCACGAGGGTTCTCTGTCTGAGCGTTTGTGCTTAATGCTGACAGAGCCAGCATCAGGGTGTATAAAAAAATAATTTTCATAATTATATATATTATAGTAATGAAAAAAAAATAACTTATTCAACTTTCGCATGTATTAGAAAATGCTGATAATTATTAAGTTCTGTTTATTTTTGAGTGATTCTAATATCGATTTATCATTGGCAAAACTATCGTCCACGAGC
>JAEEOB010000152.1 GCA_016284045.1 Bacteroidaceae bacterium | reverse complement strand
CCGGTCAGGGTGATTCCGGTGCCCAATATTACCTGGGCATGTGTTATATGAACGGTAAAGGTGTGTCCCAGAATTATGACGAGGCGAAGAAGTGGCTGATTCAGGCTGCGGATAAGGGCAATGCAAACGCCAAGAAGGCTATGGCTGAAATCGAGGAGAAGCTCTCCAAACGCACTTTTACGGTCAATGGTGTCTCATTCACGATGATTTATGTCAAAGGCGGCACGTTCACGATGGGTGCTACGGACGAGCAGGGCGACGAGGATCCTTATGATGACGAGAAACCCGCTCACCGTGTGACCCTGAGTGATTACCATATTGGTCAGACGGAGGTCACCCAGGAACTCTGGCAGGCTGTGATGGGCAGCAACCCTTCTTATTTCAGGGGCAGCAAGCGTCCGGTGGAGGAGGTCTCATGGGACGACTGCCAGAGATTCATCAACAAGCTGAACAGTCTGACAGGTGAGCGTTTCCGTCTGCCCACGGAGGCGGAGTGGGAGTATGCCGCGCGAGGCGGTCAGAAGAGCGGTGGCTATAAGTATTCAGGCAGCTACATCTTGGGCAATGTGGCTTGGTATGACGACAATGCATGTGATGGTGTAGGTGAAGACAGTCCAGACTATGGCACACATGATGTCGCCACGAAATCCCCGAACGAGCTGGGCATCTACGACATGTCGGGCAACGTGTGGGAGTGGTGTCAGGACTGGTATGACGGGGAATATTACAGCCGTAGTCCTCAGATGAACCCGCAGGGTCCTTCGTCGGGCTCCTACCGCGTGGGCCGGGGCGGAAGTTGGAGCCTCCCCGCCAGGGGCTGCCGTGTGGCTTTCCGCGGCAGCAACACGCCTGACATCCGCTTCATCTACCTCGGTCTTCGTCTTGCTCTTTAGTTCCCACTTCTAAAAAAGTATGGAGCTCAATTAAAGCCGGGTTGGGTGTGATTTTAAAAGGGAAGCCCAAAATAAAAAAGGGCTTCCCGAAAAAAATCACACACAAGACGGCGATTTTTTTTACCTCATTTTCGTTTTCCGAAACCGCCCGCAGCCTGATAGGACATCGGCTGGTTTTGTGGTCGTACCGACCGCACATCCGACCGAGCGAAGCACGGTCAAACAGCAGCCTATATCATTTTTTGTTTTTCATCCGTATTCGGGCAACTTTTTTTAGATAATAGTTTATAGTTTGTAGTAGCCATCAGGATGGTTTTTTTGTCTTCTTACGTCAGGCAGCAGAAGCCTCTCTGATTCGCAGAATGGCAATACCTACAATAACAAACCCGCTATAAACTACAAACTGCAAACTACGAACTCAAAAGAACCTGGCATTGTCCGCCAGCTTGAATCCACGTAGGAAATCGGCAATGGGCATCCGCTTCTTGCCCGACTGTTGGAGCGTGAGGATGTTAAGCCATCCGTCGGCGGTGGATACGCGGAGGAACGACTTGCCGTCAGTCTGGATGATCCCTGGCTCTATATTCCAGTCGTCGGTTGGCGTTTCGTCGGGGTTGAAAGTCTTTGTTTTTGCCGACTGATAGATTTTGATGTCGGTCTGCTTGCCCCCGTTGTCGAGCGTGGTCCATGCGGCAGGATAGGGGCTCAGTCCGCGGATGAAGTCATAGATGCGTTTCTGCGGCTGGTTCCAGTTGATCTGGCAGGTTTCACGGAATATCTTCGGAGCCGGTTTCAGCACGTCGCCCTCACCAATCATCAGATCCTGCTCCACGGTACGCAATGTGCCGTCGATGATTTTGTCCACCGTCTCCGTCACCAGCTTGGCTCCAATCTCCATCAGGCGGTCGTGGACGATGCCCACGTCGTCGGTGTCGGCAATGGGGATTCTCACCTGCTTGATGACCTCTCCCGTGTCGATCTCATGTTGGAGGAAGAACGTGGTCACACCCGTCTGTGTCTCGCCGTTGATGACCGCCCAGTTGATGGGAGCCGCACCGCGGTATTGGGGCAGCAGCGACGCATGGAGGTTGAACGTGCCGAGATGGGGCATCGCCCATACTACCTCAGGCAGCATGCGGAACGCCACGACAATCTGCAAGTCGGCTTCCAGCGACTCCAGCTCTTGAATGAATTCGGGGTCTTTCAGTTTCACTGGCTGCAGCACTTTGAGTCCCTGCTCCACGGCATAGGCTTTCACCGGGCTCTGCGACAGCTGGCTGCCATGACGGCCCATCGGCTTGTCGGGCATGGTGATGACACCTACCACGTTGTATCCGCCCTCCACCAGGGCTTTCAGGCTCTCTACTGCAAACTCGGGAGTGCCCATGAAAACAATTCTCAATTCTTGCTTGTTCATCTTATATACTATAATTTCATTTCATGTAATAAATCCATTTACTGACTGCTGTCGAAATGAATAAATCAAAATAATTCCTTTTATTGTCAATTATTGAAAAAAATAAAAAAACTTCTTTTTAATTGTAAAACGTATGTGGGGCTGATTCTTGCAGAACGTAATAGAGAGGAAAGAAAGGATGATGACGTGTGTGATATTTAAAAAGAAGAAAAAAGCAGGCCAAGGACTGGAAAAAACCGCTTCGCGGAAAAAACTGTCCAGACAAAATTATTATTCCATAGTGATTGTCCGTCTTTCAAAAGGGAGTTATTGTATTATTGTTGCTGTCTAAATAATACTTTTCTATTGAAGCCTGTGGATATGTCCCAAAATTAACAAGAATTCCAATGGGAAATGTTGTTCCTATCATATAACTGAATAATTGATGTCGTTCTCTTTCTCCAATGGATTCTCTCGCCTTACATTCAATAATTATATTACCTCTTTCTCTCTCAACCATCATGTCCATTCTCAAATATGATTTCAACTCTTTACCGTGAAATGTGGGGTGATATATGAACTCCTTATGAGGATCAATGTGGTTTTCTTCCAAAATGGTGGCAAGAGCCTCTTGGTAAATATATTCTGGCAGACCGCAAGGTAACTGTTTATAACCTTCTTGCATGAAACCAACAATGTCATAAACATAGTTTTTCAGTTGTTTGGTGAAATCGGATTCAACGTATGGTCGTAGTTTAAAAAACATAGGCTTGCGTTTATAAATACAAAGTTACGAAAATAAATTGATGTGTAAGTGTTTTTAGCACGGTTTTTTCCACGAAGTGGTTTTTTCCCTGAAACCTTCAGGTTTTTTTCTTCTTTTTCAAAGCTTCCTCTTTAATTGTCCCTTCAGCCGAAACGGTTTTCCTGTAACAATTATGAACCTTACAGACACTAAATTATGAAAAAGAAGTTTTTTTGTTTCATTAAAAAATCCAAAACTCTTATGCTTGTTCATCTTGTCTGTGCTTCTTTTTTTTGCGAAGTTAATAGTTTTTTTGTGAAATTTGAACAATTAACCAAAAAAAAACGAATAATTACAAATTCTTTTGCGAAAAATAAGCTAAATTTGTAAAATGAAAAAAATACCATCTTCATTTTAAATCGTAATTTTTTAAATCGTAAATATAATTTGATGAAAAGCGCTAATTTCTTTGCTGTCGATTTGGGTGCTACCAGCGGCAGAACCATATTGGGAAGTATCGTCGATGGAAAGCTGCAGCAACGCGAGCTCACCCGCTTCCCCAACAATATCATCCAGACCGGAGGCCATTTCTTCTGGGACATCTATGCGCTCTACAACGAGATTATCCGCGGACTGAAAGTGGTGGCAGAGGAGAAAATTGACATCACCTCCATCGGTATCGACACCTGGGGCGTGGATTTCGTCTGCATCGG
>JAEEOB010000151.1 GCA_016284045.1 Bacteroidaceae bacterium | reverse complement strand
TCGCCAATAATCATCGTCGTCAACGTCTTTGGCATAAACAACGTCGATTCCACCCCTCAGCGACCAACGGTCATTGAAATGATATGTGGCCTCCAGTCCGCCTTTAAACGTTCCAAATTCATTGTTACTATAGTGATAGCCATCATAGGAACGACCGCATCCACCAAGTCCGATTGCGGCATTTACGCCGAATCCCCATTTCTTCTCCTGACCATTCACAGTGAGTACAGACGTCAGAAAGATAAGCAATAATAACAGTTTTATTTTCATATTGATATGGATTTAATAGTTCTCTGGTCCATAATAAACATATTCTAATTCCGATATGTTCACATGAACCGAATCGGCAGTCCATTCGTGTAAGTCGAGCAACAAAGAATCATTGCGCATCTCAACCCATTTCTCCAGGTTCTTTCTGCTGTCAGCGACTGCGAGATACAACACCTCCAACTCTTCAGAGAAATAGTCATACCACTTGGTCTGATTGCCCATGCCGTCATAATCAACAGCATACACATCAATATCAACCCCATACAATCCGGGTCTGACTTCCCTGAAGATTGGACGAGACAATCTGTGCCCCGTGCTGTCGCTGTCATCTCCGGTTAAGCCGGCAACACACACTTGGACTTTCCGTTCCGACAGGTTACGCACATGAATCTGACAAGGCTTCTTCATCGTTTTATCGTATGAAGCATCATAACAATCATCACATTGAAACGCCATCAGCCCTACAGTCAACGCTGCCATAACGACGCTTATGATTTGTTTACACAGTCTGTTCATCATGTTTAAATCTCAGTGATTTATAATGATAATATGAAGTTCATTCTTTGGGGTCTGGTACACGGTGAGGACGCGGGTTGTTGCCGGTCGTTGTACGTATAGACGGACGGTCATTACCCGAACCTTTTTCTCTTTCAGGTTCTTCTCGTGAACAACCGGCTACAACCCATAATAGGATGATGCTCACAACAAATAATACTCTATTTAATGGACTCATACGTTTTTTGCTCTGTAATAAAAAACAAAAAAATTAAAATCAATCACCCATGAAAGTACCAATAAAGAAGATAGCACCGGAGGTAGTCTCTTGAATCAAGTAAACGAATGGACGCTTGGCGATAAAGTCACTGGGGGGCTCAGCGGCTGTTGCAGATTCTGCTATTGTCACAGCTGCTGTTTTCGTTCCCTGTTCGTTCACCTCAATCATTGCAGATTGCCGGATTTCGGAGATAAACAGGTTCTGAGTTGTTATATTTGGAAATTCGGCATCGTGGGTGAAAGCACGACTTATTCCCATACGTGCGAGGATGTCCTTTAAATTTTGGTTTAAGGACACCGTGAATCTTGGTATTTTGATCTCCAGTTCATGTTTTTCCGCCCTTGCTTTCATTTCATTAAATGATTCAGAAGTAAGGTTTTCGATGAGCTGACTGGTTGTGACTCCTTCATCCGGCAACAGCATGTACATATTGAATGCACCGCTGGAATAAGGCAGACAAAGCGATGTGTAGTTGTCGGAATAGGATACAAGTGCCATAGCATATCTGTTCATCATAGGTAGCTTCACAGTGCTGCCATCTTCTTTGGTGAATGATTCCGTTTTTGTTTGTTCCGGATCAAATTGGTCAGTCCAGGTTGCCTTGAAATAAATGGCATTTAAAAGATAGGCAAGTTTTTCAGAATCTGTTTCCTTTATAATTTCACCAATGTTTCCATCAGTCTGTTTGCTGCACCACTTGTTAATCTCAACAACTGAAGATGGGTTAGAGAAGTCAAGCGAACGTATGGCTGCTTGATAATACTTCTTCATGTCCTTCTCAAATTCAGAAAGTAAGGAAATATCCTTATTTACAAACAATGCGTTTGCAATATTGATTTGGACATTGGAGTCAACTTTAGGAACGTTCTCTATCAGGTTAGCACAGAATTCATTCACTGAAGTCTTGTCAGCTCCATTAAATCCTAAAACGTTGGTAATTTCTTCTGAGGTGATTCCTTCCGCCCCGTTATTCAACATACTCAGTATGAAAGCAACGCTCAAAGGTGACAGAATACGACTGTCTTTCTTGTCGTATGACTCACGGAAAAGATTAAATGAGAAATCATTACAATCGTTCATCAGCTTACTCTGATTGGCTGTGAGAGTAATAGGATTCTTTTTCGGTATTAAATCGACAATGGTGCGTTGAACGGTAACACCTTCATTATTATCTTTATCATCACTGCATGAAAAGATAAAAACAGATGATAATAACATTGTAAAGATGATAGGATGAAGTTTCATGATGATATTAAGTGTTAGGAGTGATTAAATGAAGATATTTTATATTTGAGCTATAGCCATAACTAAAAACAGATAAAAATAATAGGCTTTTTTTAATTGTTAATAGAAGAAAATGAAATATAACTATTTTCAATCTCACAACTTGTGTTGTGCAAATAAAAAATCTAATTATATCATCATCTCTTGTTTTTATTGCAAAATTACTAAAAAAAGCGAAATCCGCCTAATTATTTTCGTTCCACTTTGTTCCATTTTTGCGACTTCATCAGCAAAAATATATTAATATGCTGATAATCAGCTGATTGAAAACAATAAAAATTAAAGAAACATATCCGCTATATTATGAAAGTGAAACGACATGGAACGATATTTTCAACTATTTTTTTGCATTATTCTCAAAAAAACACGTATCTTTGCACATCAAAACACCCTTTTATCACCTTTACAATATGCGGTTCACATTCATCATCATACTCTGTCTGTCCCTGTTCGCCTCATGCAGTCATGAGACGGAGATACTAACCAGAATAGACGAAATCAAACAGGCCGGCGACAACGACCCGGAGCTGGCTCTGAAGATGCTCGACTCCCTGCAGGCTGACATCAACGACTACTCAACCTACGTTCAGCATAAATTCCAGCTGCTGAACATCCGATTGAACGACAAGGCATACAAAATGCCCACGTCGGACATCCTGATCAAAAAGCTCGTTGATTATTTCCTGGAGAACGGCAGTGAGGCAGAAAAACAGGAGGTGCTCTATTATGCAGGAAGCATATATCGGGATTTGAACGACACTCCGAAAGCACTGGAGTTCTTCCACCGGTCGAAGGACATTGCAGTAGAGCAACCTGAGGCATGCGACTCCCTGATGCTTGCCAACACCTATTCCAATCTCAGCTGCCTCTATTACAGCGTGCAGGACTACGACAACGCCCTGAAAAGCGGACGTGATGAATGGCGGATGTTTGCATCGCTCAAAAAGGAAAACCCGCGGACATTGATCCATATCGGCACGTCTTTAGTCAGGAAAGACGAGCAGAAACAAGCCGCAGCGACATTTACGCAGGCACTGCGCCTGCTTGAGCAGGACTGTACAGCCAACGATGCGGACTTGGTATCCGCCCTGCTCTACCATTTCTCCTATTTGAAAATGCCTGATGAGGCAACAGCCAGCCACAGGCTGATGAGCAGACTTACAAGCGAAGAGCAATACACAGCTGATGATTATCTGGCTTTAGGAGAGTATTTTATTTTGTCGGAACTTCCCGATTCCGCCTCGTACTGCTACAGACAAATTCTGGACCGCAATTTAAGCTCAGAGGGTGTGTTTA
>JAEEOB010000023.1 GCA_016284045.1 Bacteroidaceae bacterium | reverse complement strand
GAAAGGCGGTGTGACAAGTGAGGTTGCCACAGCAACCTACACACGCGTAATGCCTATCTTGATCTCAGAAGCTCAGGCGTTGGATGCAGGCTCCGAAGCTTACATCGTTGGTGCCTGTGTGGCATCTGCCGCCAACGGAGCAGTGCTCTACGACGGGTCTGACTACATATACTACTACAATAATGCGAACGACCTTGAGGTTGGCAAGTATTACAGTGTGAACGGCACCTTGAGCTCATACGGCGGCGCGAACCAATTCACAGCTGCTGCTGATGTGAAAGAACATGCACCTGCTGACCTTATTATTCCTACAGATGTGGCAGAGCTCACATCCGACCACTTCGAGGCTGTGGTGGCAGACGCAGTTGCACCTCGTCAGCTTGCCTCCTTCGAGGGTACACTCACTATCGACGGCAACTATTACAACATCGCCATCGAGGGAACAGAGACCGCCCAGGGTTCACTCGTGAAACCCAAGGAGGACATCTCCGACCTCAATGGCAAGAAAGTGACAGTGACCGGCTATGAGATGTATGTGAGAAACAAGTATGTCTATTTTGTGGCTACTGAGGTGAAAGAGGCTCCAGTTGTGGCTGAAGGCATCTACTACCTCTACGACGAGACATCGAAGAAATTCATGTCGCGTGGAGCCACATGGGGTACACGTGCCATTGTTGACAACTATGGTCTTGCCATTGAACTGGTTATGGCAGACGGTGCTTACAAACTGAAGACTGTTGACGGACAGGCGTTCTATGGTGATGACGGAGATATGTACACAGACTGCACTGGCAACCGTGAACGTTCGTTCCTCGTCGCTCAGGATGGCGAAGGCTACACTTTCACAAACACTAATAATTCACAACCTGTATTTGTGACAGCAGATGGCTTCGTCAACAATGGCGAAGGAACAGCCACAGTATGGAAACTGCTCTCCCAGTCTGAACGCGACGACATCGTAGAGGAACGTGTGGAAGCAGAGATGTTAGCTGCTACAGAAAAGGCTGGTATTCCGTTTGACACGCCTGAATCCCGTATTTCATACGATGAACCTGTATCACTCACATTCAAGACCGGTTCTGCATGGACATTCACTCCTGAGGAACGTAGAGGTGCTTCTGTGGCAACCAACGAGTTCGGTTCTGAGGTGTTCCAGGGAAGCGGTACGTTCAACCAGAAGGTTGAAGGCCTCGAGAAAGGTCTCTACAAGGTGACTGTTCAGGCTTTCTACCGCGACGGTGCCAATGAGGCTGTTGCCGCCAACTACGATAAGGGGTACAATCTGTCACTTGCTTATCTCGACGCCAACGGAAGCACAGCACAGGTGCCAAGTTGGGGAGAGGACCGCACAAGCGACACAGAGCCTAACGGAATGAGCACGGCTGCTGCCTGCTTCGCAGACGGAAAGTACATCAACGAGACCTACGCATTCGTGGGAGATGACGGAGTGCTCGACCTCACGCTGTATCAGCCTAACTTCATCGGTTCTGGATGGTTTATGGCCAACGAGGTGACTTACTCCAAAGTAACAGTTGAAGAGAGCAATCTCTTTACTGTCACCATTAACGAAGATATTGAAGGCGGTGAGATTACTGCTGAACCTGCTGAGGCAGAAGAAGGCGCAACCATCACCCTCACTGTTACTCCTGACGAACACGCTGTATTGGAAGTAATCAGTGTAAGCTATCCTAAGTCCGTTACAGGCGATACCGGTGAAACAGAAATTGAATTTGTGGAAGTGGAACTCACCCCGGGTGAGAACGGCACTTACACATTCACTATGCCAGCTGCCAACGTTGAAGTTGACGCTGTCTTCGATGTTAGAGAGAAGAACCAGCCTGGCACATACAAGGACACTCCTCTCACTCGTGATATGTACAAAGGCTGGGACGACGTGGACGACTATGCAAAGGTTAACAATGATAATCCTGCATGGGACGGAAAAGAACTTCCTGCAGAAGTAGGTGCCGGCAATACTGTGTTTGGTCACAGCACTGTGGGTTGCTACGGTTATGCTGACATCACCGGTGCGACCACCATGCGCATCACTGGTACACCTGGCATTCAGGTACGCGTGCTTATGAATCGTGCATTCCAGGAAGATGGTCAAGGTCCGTTGAGCGAGAAGAGTGGAACCATCCCTGAAGAAGGCTATCTTGACATAGACCTTTCAGAGTATGATTATGTTCACGTGAACGCTATTAAGACAAACTGGGGCTCAGCATCAGGAACTATTGAGAGCATCATCCTCAACCCGAGTGAGGAAGATGATATCGAAGGTGAGAACTGGCACTTCGATTTAAATCCTGAAGACGTGATCACAGTGAATACCCAGGGCTATGCACGTAACATCCCTGAGGGCAGCACTGATATCGCAGGCATGCAGCCTGTAACAGGATGGACTCCTGGCGAGCAGACCGAGTCTGACCCTGGCTACACAGGTGGTATCTTTGCGTATGGTTCGACCAACTTGCTGAACAACAAGGTTTCTGCGCCCGAAGACGGCCCGACAGACTCCCCTTCAGCACTCGGACTTGCAGCTGTATGGGCTGGTGTCGCTCAATACACTCAGCCTATCACGCTTGATGCAGGAAACTACAAGTTCTCATACTATGTGTATAATGGTGCCAACACAGGCGAATTACAGAAGAACCTCTTCGGTTTCATTGCTGACGACGGCACAGAGTATCTGTCCGAAAAGATGACTTTCGAAGTGGGCGAGTGGGCACTTGTTGAATTTCCGTTCACGCTTGAGTCAGAGACTACAGGTAATATCTCTGTAGGATTTGTGGGTAAGGGCGGTTCTGGCGCCTCACCTCATCTCTTTGTTGACTACATCGACCTCTCATCTGTTACAGATGATGAAGCTATAGAGGAGGAACTGTCGAATGAAATCATGAACGCCCAGCTGAAAGCAGGTGAGTATGTGATTGGCGACGACTTGTTCCAGTATCCTCAGTCGGAGATTGATCCATTGAATGAGGCAATCGCAGCCGCTCAGGCAGTTATCAGCGACGACAGCTCAACTGCAGACGACTTGAAGAAAGCCCTTGACGACCTGAAGGCATTCGAGGAGAGCTTCGATCCTCAGTACAACGAGCCAGTTGACGGCCAGCCTTACACGATGACCCTTACAACGACTGAAGGTCAGTTCGACCTTGCCATCGACGGCACCGCCAACAAGATTGTTGAGCAAGGTGAAGGCTCTGATATCTACTTCGAGAAGCAGGACGACGGCACATGGGCTATGAAGACCGAAGACGGTGCATACATCAACTATGCAGGCAATAACAACTGGACTATGTCCACATCAACCGAACCTTATGGCTGGACTATCACTGCCCTTGAGGGTGGCGGTTGCAGCATCCAAGGCAAGAACGGTCTGTATGGTACGAACACCTCAGACGGTAACGCTGCAAACTCTCCGATTTATGGCGACAAGAATCCAAATAACGGTAACTACATTTGGAACATCGAGGCTTCTGAGCCAGAAGTTAAGACTTACGAAGGTACGCTTACTCAGACCAACACATCTCCTAATCCTGAGATTGGAGAGATGGGTACATCTGAGGAGGACTACACTATCACCATCTCCGAGCCTGACGCTAACAACATGGTTCAAATCACCTATCCTACAGCGTTCACCTTCCCTGGTCTACCATTCACCGTTCCTGCAGGTACTGTGGTTGAGGCACTCAAGACCGTGAACGACGATGGTTCAATCACCTACACAAATGATCAGTTCCAGGTTGGAGTTCCTATGGGTATGATGACTATTAACTACAACGCAACACTCACCGGTACTCAGGAGAATGAGGAGTCTGTTCCTACCATCACACTCACTCTGCAGAATGCCACAATCAATGAGGTTGTGTTCGGTCCGAAGTCAAGCCTGTATAAGATTGACATCGAAGAGGCTGAGAACGGAACTGTTGAGTCAGACAAGGACGAGGCAAAAGAGGGCGAGACCATCACGCTCACAGTCACACCTGATGAAGGTTATATGCTTGAGTCCATCTCCGCTTACTACGAGCCGGCTACTCCTGAAAATGCTGACGACGTTCCTGTTGTTCCTGCAGGCATCGCTCCACGTAAGGTAGGAGGTGTGCAAGTGGATGTTCCGTTGACTCAGGTTGACGAAAGCACTTACACATTCACAATGCCAGCTGGTGATGTGACGGTAGTACCTGTATTCAGTATCTCTACTGGCATCAATGGTGTCAACGCCGGCTTTGCTGCCACACTCAACGACGCACTGCGCAACGGAAAGGTATTCGATGTTTCCGGCCGCAGAGTAAGCAATGTGGTTAAGAGCGGTGTTTATATCGTTGACGGCAAGAAGGTGATGATCCGCAAGTAAGCTGGAATTTTCTAGGAAAACTAGGCATACTAGTAAAACTAGAATAGCTAGGATGCCTGGAAAAATCTAGAAATAATACAACTCAATCAAGCGATCCGGTTCTAAACCGGGTCGCTTTTTTAGTTTTTTTTCTGTTTTTCTCATTATTATAAAGAAAAAGAATGTTTTTTCATTTTTTTTTTGTTAATTTGTATCGAAAATAATTGATTATTAATAACTAATTCTTTATTTGCTTATGAAAAAATTACTACTAACTTTATTTATTGCCTTTCTTTCGCTCACAGGCGCAACGGCAAAGGACTTCGAGTGGGGCACCGCCACATGGAACATCCAGGACGGCTGGGTGTTCGAGAATTTTGAGGACTATAACCAGGAAGGTGTGGTGCTTTCTTATCCTAATCCGGCTAATTACTCTTTGACTTTCCTCAACATTATTGCTATAAATTATGATGTTTATATTGATGGTGCAGAGGAGCCCGTGGAAGGATTTTCAAGCAGACAGGCTGGTACGGACATCAAGCTCTCTTTTGATTTTCTGGAGGGACATTCCTACAAAGTGGTGACAAAGGAGGCGATACTCGTACAGGCAAATCTTGCTACTTATGTGACTGACACGCTCTCAATTAACGACACCGACTCTTATTCGATTTCATTTACCATCAAAGGACCTGAACTTGTGAAGACCATTGATGTGGAGCAGCGTATGTCGCTTGCCATCATTGACCAGGATAACCCTCTTACCTTCAGTGAACTCGACGCAAACAGCATCTTCAGTTTGCTTGGGATTTCCTCTGCTGATGAAGCCTCTGTGTTCGGCCTTCAGGCAAACGGTGCATACGTAACCAAAGATTGGTATGGCTCAAACTATTTTGATGGCTGGCGTGATGCAGACGGTGATTACACCCTTTGGGGCGGAGGATATAACAACTGGGCGAAGCATAACGCTTATCCTGCCGTATATAGCATTAAACTCAACGAAACTTGTGACACCGTGAAATATTATTTCTATGATTATTGGAGAATTTATGATCCGAGTGAGGATGGCGAAATTCCGGCCTATGGTCAGGCGAAGCAACGTATAAGAGGATTTGCCGGCTCATCCGTTGCTGACGAGTCCCTTCAGGAACAAATATCTCGTCGTGTCATCGTGCCGAGTTCCTCATATTTAGGTGAAGGCACTACCATGCACCTTCGAGGCACAGGCAACTACAATCAGAATCTGTCGTCTCCACGTAAGGCTCCAGATACTCATTTCAATAGGATAGTGTGGGACTGGGATGACGGTGAAGGCAATATCACGAAATACACCCGCAGTTTTCGTTGTGATGAAGGCTCTGACTACAAGGCTTCTTTTATCATCAAGGCAAACAACAAGTATGTGCTGATCAATGCTACCATGCATTTTGTGAGCATCGAGGATTACAACAACCCGCCAGTTCCACCGAAGAAGAAAGGTGATGTGAACGGTGATGGAGATGTTAATATCTCTGATGTCGTGGCGGTCATCAATCAGATGGCAGGCACTGCCGAATGGCCCGATGCCAATGTGAACGGTGACGAAAAGGTGGATATTTCTGATGTGGTCTCAGTCATCAATATCATGGCGAGCAGCAGCAGTGAGGAATAGACACAGTGAGATATTATAAAAAAGTGGTTACATCAGCAAACGATGTAACCACTTTTTTAGTTGATTGTTGTTCCTGTTTTTGTTTTTATGCCCTGGGTCTGTGGAGCTCTCAAAACAAAATAAAAAGTCAGGAAGAAGACTGTTGTTATTTACGATTCAAAAATTTACGATGTAAGATTCTTGGAAGACGAGACGAATGTTTTGATGAAGCCAAAACTAAAAACTAAAGACTATCATTGTCCCGGCATCTTGCCGTCAAGCGCGTCGATAAGCATGCTGAGAAGTTCGTCGGTGGGGCGTGAGAGGGTCATGTTGCCGATTTTCCTCATTGGCTGCCGTTTGCCTGCTTTGATTTCTGCGAGACGGTTGCGGATAATGCCTTTCATCTCCTCTTTGTATTTCTTGTCAACAGCAGGGTCGGCGAATGGCTTCACCCAGTTTGCCACCTGCATGTCGTTGGCATCGATGGTGTTGTCGGCGAGATACTGCTTGATGTACTTCAGGTAGTCGTCGTAGTTCTTCTGCTTCTCTGCCACCATGATGAGCGGAGTGAGCTTGAAGTGGTTGGCGTTGCGTAGTTCTGCGTCGGTCACTAATTTTGCGAACTCATCATATTTCGCCTTGTCGAGATCGGCTGTGCCGTCGTGCTCCACCACGAGGTTCTTCATGTAGTTGGTCAGCACGTTCTGTACTTTCATGTCCACTGCCTCATTGCCGAGTGAACCTTTCAAAATCACATCGGTTTTCAGCGTCTGCTTGAACGGTGCGGAAAAAGGGTTGTTGATGTGTCGCATGAAGATGTCGCGCAGCTCAGGGTCGTTTGCGAAAGTCTCTGCCTTCCCTTCGAGGATTGCCTCTGCCACGTCGTTTGCGTCGTTGGTCTTATACGATGCGTTGAGGGTCTTCAGATAGTTGCGGAGGAACTGCGGGTCGCGGTCGCCGTTCTTCCACCGCTGCTCCAAATCAGAGGAACTGCTGTCCTGACTTTTCTGACCTACGTTCTCAAGAAATTTCACAGCGTCGCTTCCTCCGAGGAACCGTCCGATTTCCTTGGCATCAGCATTGAAAATCACAAAGGTGGGGTAGGCAGTGACCTGAAGCTTCTTAGCGAGCGGTGCGCCATATTCGCTCTCCATGTCGATTTGCAGGTTCACGAATTTGGGGTTCATGTAAGCACCTACTACCTCCTGCGGGAACACATCTTTTGCCATTTTCTTGCATGGACCGCACCACTGGGTGTAGCAGTCGAGGAAAATCATTTTGTTCTCAGCCTTCGCTTTCGCAGATGCCTGCTCCAATGTTGTGCCTGCTGGCTCGAACGCCATGCCCTGAGCCATCATCGAGATGCTTGCTGTCAGGGCAATCAATGTTGTTAAAATCTTCTTCATGATTGTTTTCTATTTTTATTGTTGCGGTTTTTGTTGGTTGTTTTTTGAATGTCCGGAATATCTGGATTTTCTGTAATGTCCGGAATATCCGGATTCTGATTATTATTTATTGCATGGAGAATTTCCATGCCATGTCTTTCACCTTGCCGGGGATGGCATACTCATA
>JAEEOB010000150.1 GCA_016284045.1 Bacteroidaceae bacterium | reverse complement strand
TGGTTCCTGAGCGACCAGGCCTACAATGAACTCCTCAAGAAATTCCGCGAATTCAAGGCTGCGAATAAGTGAGAACAGAGCGAAATAACAAATAAATTACGATTATGAAAAAAATGATGATGACGCTCGCAGCCGTCCTTTGCTGCGCAATGACAACAACGGTATTCACCGCCTGTGGAAGTGACGATGACGACAATAATAAACCCGTTGACGCGCCCGCGACGGGTGAGATGAAATGTACACTGTTTACCAGTGATGAGTCACTCGCTTCGTTTGAATACTATGTCAAATATTACGATGAAAGCGGAAAGATACAAAGCGAAAAAGTGGTATGGTCTGACCAAACGAACCAGCAAGGTCTAAGGACATGGACAAAGAATGTCGTAGCAAAACTGCCTGCTACTCTCGGCATCCTTTTCGAGATTAAGGCAAAAGACGGTCTAGACCCTAATACCCAATATATCCAATCTTGTGGCTATAACATACAATTTATGTCATTGACTGCATCTGGAAAATCCATTGATTTATACAATCCTTCGGGAAGAGAAAATACCTTCGGTGTCAAAGGAAGCGAGTTAGAGGATAAACTCAAAGAATATGGTCGTCCCTTGAATATTATCTATAAATACGACATCAATGGTAACGGAACTGGAACCAGTAAATGGGAATAATGTTTTCAGTAAACTCATAAGGAAATTACAAATAGTAAAAAAACGCCCATTTCATCGGGATTTTTTTAGCCTGGCAATCTGTGTCAGGCTTTACTTTTTCCCATTTTGAGACTCTTTTTTCCTAGCGTGGGACTATTGTTTTTTGAGGATGGATTTCCTTTGCAGACGAAATCGAGAATGGAACGTAATAAACAAATAGATATGAAGAAGAATCTCTTGACGCTCGCAGCCGGAAGAATAGTGCTCACCTTCTTCTTTTGCTGCGCAATGACAACAGTAGTGAACGCTCAGACGGCAGAGACCGAGAGCAAGATGGAGAAGTATCTGCGCCTGTCGAAGGAGGCCGATGAGAACCCCAACAACTGGCAGACTCAACTGGAGGTGGGCCACATGCTGCTCGACAAGGAGAGCGGCGTCTATAACCAGTCGCGTGCCGTCAGATACTATGAGCGCATCTACCAGCAGGCTGCTGGCTTCAACAAGGAAGTGCCCGACTCCGTATTCTTCGAGTCAATTGTTGCGCTGATGACGATAGCTGGCGACAAGAAGGATGTGAATAAGGTCTTGTTTTACGCTGACGAGCTGATTCGTGCTGAGAAAATTGGCGTGAACATCGATAAGGATTATGTGATCACCTACGGCGTGATGGGCGTTTTGTTCAACCTGATGAACGGCGATGCTGCGAAGGCGTTGTGCCACATGCTGGATACACGCAAGCTTGCCATTGCCGACAAGAAAGCGGGCATTGACTATACTGATCCGACGACCGTCATCCTGTACGAGAATCTGTTGTCGGAATACAAAAAGACGTATGGCGACAAACTAACCGAGGTGACGCTATATGGCAAGAAGTATGTCATCATTGCCAAGGGCTCATGGAACGTGGAAAAGCCGCTGATGGGCTGGCTGGACGGTCTTGCCGACTATGCTGACGACAAGGACCCAGAACTGAAACTGTTATATGGCGAGGACGGCAAGGTCTATGACGACGTACACGGCGATATGAACTACAGTTTCGGTTACGGCATAGATGGTTTCCATCCAAAGGAGGGCTACAATGTCCGCATGATTACCCCCACGCCTGAGGAGCGCCAGAAGATGGTAGCCGCCTACCACAGCTACATGAAGAAGCACAAGAAGGACCAGAAAAAGAAGTAATAGTAAACCATATTTACAATCATTTAATTTATAAATTATGAAAAAGAATTTTCTTAAGAGCATTTTTGCACTGATGTGTGCATGTGTGATGACCACCAGTTTCGTAGCTTGTGGCAGTGATGATGATGACAACAAAAAGAGTAACGACGAAGAGCAGCGCGAGAAAGACGTTGATCCTGGCAAGATCGTTTCCGGCGCTTCAGAATTCGCTGTCACCTTCACAGGATTGGAAGCCCTTAGGGCCATGTCCTCCGATGGAAAGGTGATGATTAGATACACTTATGGAAAAGGTGATGTCAGGACTGAGGAGATTACCGGCAGCACATTACAGAAAACCATTGATTACTTGCTTAACGATAAAGGTGAGATTATAGCATCTATTCAGGTTTACCTCAACGACTTCAATGAAGAAAAGGTTAGAGAGATTATTGGCGCCGAGCCTTTTAATGCTAAGATATTGGGTAAGCTCGTACTGAAATGCGAGAATGGTAACATAAATTTTAAAATTGAAACTATTGGCGGTTACCAGAAGTTCGAACGTACCGAAGGCAAGTTGGATGCTGCTGTTAGGAATCTCAAGAGCGAGAAAGAGGCATATGGTGTCATTCCCTTGGCTACTTACGGTTTGAAGATTAGTGATACCAGTTCCATCTCAGGAGATTCTTGGTTAGACAAATAATCAACCTAATATCATATTTTTCCCCACATCGTTTACGAAGTGACGGTGTGGGGATTTTTTTGCTATTTCCTTGCTGCTCGGCGATAATCTGAGGGCGACATACCGTAGGCATCGCTAAAGATACGGAAGAACGAACTGCGCGAGAATCCGGAGAGTTCGGCAATCAGTGCCACAGCGTCTTTTGTGGTGGCCAGCAGACGGGCGGCATAGCGCAGACGGTACTCGTTGAGGAAGCTGTTTACGGTCTTACCATCAGCACAAGCACTGATGGCATCCGTTACATAGTGCTCATTGGTGCCAAGGAGCTGAGCCAGGCGACTGCGATCGAGGTCTGTATCGGTATAGATATGGTCTGGACCATCCATGAGGTCGCAGATACGACAGAAGAGCTGCTGATTGGCTGTCAGGTTCTCCTGGGGTTCAGCCTTTAACTGCACAATGGCCTGTTGTTCCTCCTGCTCGCGCTGTTCAATCTCAGCCAACAAGCGGCGGTTCTTCTCCAGGAGCACCTTATTATATTGATGAGAACGCCATAGGAAATAGGCTATGAGCAGACAGATGAGGACAGCGCTGGCGAGGATGATGCGGTGGATGACGAGTGACTGACGGCGGTTGGCAATCTCGGTCTCCTTCTGGCGGATTTCCTGTTGCTGTTCTATGTCAATCTTCCGTTCCTGTATATGGATGGAGTCCGTCAACTGGCGCATGCGGTCGGACAGCGCCTGAGCTTCATCTTTACGCCCGGCTTTCTGCAAGGTCTCATACTGGTACATCAGGTAGTGTTTGATGTATTCGGTGGTGATGGCGCTACCTTGGGCCATATAGAGCGAGTCAGACTGGCGGAACAGGCGGATGGCCTCGTCGTAGCGACCGGTCATCGTCAGATAGCGGGCATCGGCGCCAATGTCATAGACCCTCAGATTTTCAGACTGACGGTGCTTCAGATAGAGGGCCTCAGCCTTGTCGTGCTGACCGTTGGCGGCATAGATCATGGCTTGGCCGATGGTGATGTTGTTGTGACGGACTTGTCGCACGTATTCGGGCCGGTCTGAGCAACGGTCCAGACGAGCCAGGGCCGTGTCGCCTTTAGCCACCAGAGGCAGAGCCTTTTGAGGCATGCCCTGCTCAAGGTAGAACTCTGTAGCTTCTATAATGCCGGCGAACAGGGCGTCTACCACCCAATAGTCGTTGGTCTGCGTCACACCGTCCATCATGATGTCAATGCCTTCCAGATAATACTGTTCGGCCTTGTCGGGGTGCTCCATATCCAGCTCGCACCCGCCCTTAAGTACTAGCGCACGACTCTTTACACGCAAAGCCACTTCCTCGCTGATACCGGATATGCCGCCTCCTTGTTCCCGCTCATGCTCTACGTCAGCAATAATCTCATCGCACAAGCGTAGGACCTTGCCGTATTCGCCAGTTCTCTCCAGCCATCCAATCAGCATAAGAAGGGCTGAATAGTAGGGAGCACCTTCACGCTTCAGTTCGGGGACGTTCACTATCTGCTCACCGTAGAAGATAGCCAACCGTGTCTGTCCCATCTGCCCGTAGAAGTTAGTCCTGTTGAGATTGGCCTGGGCTGGTGAGAACAAGCCCACCCGCTCCGCACTGTCTATCCGCGCAAAGGCCTTTTCAGGTGTCGTAAATGCCATTTGCTGCAGCTCGTTTTTCAGTTTTTGTGCCTCCTCACTGCGGTCTGGCTTCGTGCAGCTCATTGTCAAGGGCAGCACGACACCTAATAATAAAAGGTGTATGTAGGAAAAATGGAATAGAACACGTTTCATCATTTGGTTGTTAAAGTTGGGTGGTTTGTCTAATCGGATGCAAAGGTACAGTATTTTCCACAAACTGCCAAGTTTTTCTCGTTTTGAGACTCTTTTTTCCTGCCATGAGACTGTAATTCCCTAAAAATAGACTAATTTTGCAGACGAAATTCGTGGATATAAACGAAAAACAAGAAAATATGAAAAAGATTCTGATGACGTTCGCAGCCGTCCTTTGCTGCACCACCATTACCACCTCTGCTCAGGATGTTGACCCGAACAGAAACCGTACGTATAACATCGTGCTGAATAATGTACAGTATACGCACCATAATGAGAAGATGTCGGCAGGCGAAACTGTCGGTGCGGTGCTGTCGGGTGTGCTGACAGGTCAGACCTCTGTGGAAGCCACAAAGTATGAATCGGACGTGAAGAGTGCCATCATCAAAGGCCTCTCCGGTGCACACCGTTTTCATTATAACGACGGACTGATACATATCAATGACGTTGCAGAAGAGGGTAACATCGCTGTCAATGCGCTCATCACCAATATCAATGCCAGTTCGAGTTCGCGTACTTGGAAGGACAAGGAAGACAAGGTTCATGTAGACACCTACTACCGCGGTGAGGTGGAGGCTGTGCTGACGCTGAAGGACATCAAGACCGGTGAGGTCATTGCCAACCCCACTGTCAGGGGACTGGGCTCCGGCACTTCCATGTTCTCTACCTCTGACCAGGCTGTCAAGCACGCCATCGGCATGCTCTCAGGCAGCATCACACGCTGGTTGAACAACTACAAGCCGATAACCGCCAATTTCGTTGAAGCTGGTGCCGTGAAGAAAGACAAGCAGAAGGAGGTATTCATCGACTATGGCAGTCGCGAGGGTGCCTACAAGGGCATGCACATGGGTATCTACCATCTCTATACCATCAAGGGAAAGCCTGGCAAGTCACAGCTCGGCAAGTTGAGAATTGAGGAGGTGGCTGGCGAAGACCTCAGCCGCTGTAAGGTGACCAGTGGCAGCAAGGATATCAAGGCGGCCATCGATGACGGTCAGACGCTGGTTGTCATGTCTCTGGATTAATACAAAAACAAAACATAAGAAAAAATGAAAAGGAATCTCCTG
>JAEEOB010000149.1 GCA_016284045.1 Bacteroidaceae bacterium | reverse complement strand
ATGATACCCGTCTTGCAGGAATATTCTGCAAAACGCAGCAGCGAGGACACTCTTACCCACATCGCTCCCCGTCCCCACAAACATCAGCGGATGCAATGTCTTGTCTCCTTGTCTTCTTGTCTCCATGTCTCCTTTACAAATCCCTTCCTGGTTTAAGTTGTTCTGCATCGTCGAAGGTGAGGATGGCATTGCAGAGGGTGGCTGCGAGGTTGCTACCGCCCTTGCGCCCCTCGACGATGATCTTAGGAATATCGCGGAAGGGCTTTACCATGTGCTTCGATTCACGCACATGAACGAAGCCCACAGGAGCAGCAATGATGCCAGCTGGACGCGCCTTCCCCTTACGAATCAGGTCGCAGAGTTCCATCAGGGCCGTGGGGGCATTGCCAAAGGCGAAGAGCGCATCAGGATGTTCCTCGACGGCGAGGCGGATACCTGCCTGAGTGCGAGTGATATTCTCATTGACCATTTCAGCGACACGAGGATCTGAGAGATAACATTTGGCCTCGATGCCCAGACGCTGGAGAGCCCCCTTGCGAATGCCACTGGTGACCATCGTCACATCGGTGATGATGGTCTTGAGTTCGCCTGAGCGCACTTTCTCGTAAAGCGTCTTCACAGCCCCTTCATCGGTATAGAGGATGCGCTCCATCTCGAAGTCGGCTGTGGTATGGATGGCATGGAGCAGGGCCCAAAGGTGGTCGAGGGGATAGTCTTTCTTGCGTAGTTCTTTCGAGATCGTGCGGAACGACTCAATCATGATGTTCTGGCCTTTACTGCCTCCGCCATCGGCAGAGGCGGTATAGTAGCCACGAGGCGTGATGAACTGGCCATCGGAGATATAGGACTGTGAGTTGCCAATGAGGATGACGGTAAACATATCGACATCCTCAGGGGCGAAGGCTGCGAGGGTGGTGAGTTTCACCTCCTCATCCTCACGCCCTGCCTGACGCACATAACCCACAGGCGTCTCTGCTGCACGCTCCTGCAAGAAGAGCTCCTGCAGACGGTAGAGCTGCCAGTAGCGGCCATGCGACTTAGGGTTGTAGACGGCTGTCACGAAGTCGCCCGTGGCTGCCGCCTTGATACGTCGCTCGATGACATCCCAGGGTGTCATCAGGTCGGAAAGCGAGATGATACACATGTCGTGACCAATAGGAGCACCAAGCAATGATGCCGCCTTCTGGAAAGCCGATATGCCAGGAAGAACTTCTACCGCAATACGCTCATCGGACACCCCACACCTCTCACCGCTCATTTCGTAAATGAGTGGAGCCATTCCGTACAATCCTGCATCACCACTGGATATCACGACGACGGTCTTGCCTTGCTCCGCCAGCAGGAAGGCCTGCTCGGCCCGCTCGCGCTCACGCTTCATGCCCGTGTCAATGCACTCACAGCCCTCTCGAACGTACGGCTCGATAAACTGGAAATAGTACTTGTAACCCACGATGGCATCAGCCTCGCGAACGGCTTCAAGCACGGCGGGGGTGATGTCTTCCTGACTGCCAGGACCAATACCTGCTACGATGATCTTTCCCATATTGCCCACAAAGTTACGAAATAAAAAAGGTGTGCTTCAATTACTTACACTTACATAGCTTAACGTATTCTCCCGTCAGACTATCCATGATTTGCTCTCTTTTTGCAGCATGAGCGGTTGCTTCTTTTGACAATTTAGCAATCTTTACTTGTATAGGGTTCTCGGCATCATACTTAGGAAGATAAAGATGCGATTTTTTCAGGCTAAAGCCATTTGTCTTAAACGTGTTGTGAATGTACGCCTTAACAATCGAACTGTTTAGGACACCATTGATATAATGTGCTTCATCTTCGCTGATAAAATGGCCATCGGTATCCTGACTGATGATGATGGTGTGCTTCACGCAGATGGATTGCTTCATTTCACCCCATGGGGTCAGTGTAGGATGAATGACACTGGCACAGAATGTTGAGTTGTCACGCGCTGCAACCATGTGGGGAGCAAATGTGTAGGGACCAATCTTCGAGAGCGCAAAAAACTCATTGCCACGATGCATCGTCTTGCTCTTTTCCGACTGTTGGTCAAGCAATGACTTATGATTTGCAAAATAAACGGCAAGGCTTGGACTCTGCTCATAAAGTGTGGTCATGGGTACTGGCTTCAAAGTATTGTCTTCCTCGTATGGAATAATGTGGTAATTGTTACCTGTATCATATTCAAAAGGCTTCACGCTGGGGCCTTCTACGATAGGGTAGATATAACGGGTGTCGAAGTCCCAACCGTCATCAGGTACATCCTCTACTTTATAACGAAAAGTCTTCAACTGCTTATTCCTGAAACGGTAATGGGTACTCCCATGTTCTGACGGGCCTACGCCTATCATCTTGAAAATCTCGAAAGGCGTTGATTCTACGCCAGTACGATAATGATAGGCGGTAGCGCCAATAATAGAAGAAAAATCAAACTGTGACGACATATATGTGAAGGCGGTAGACGTGGCTGAAAGCTGCTTGGCAAGTCCTTCTTCAATAGTAAGATGATTTAATGCCTCGCTCCATGTATGACATTGATTGATTGCTTCATCGCTGATGCCTGGATGCTTACTGATGGTATTAACAGGAACACCCTGGGCATAGTCTGTGACCTGACGGCTGTAATAGTAGGTGTTGAAGTCTTGCGCCACCGACTTGCTACCCACCTTGAACGGCCTGAGAGGGGACATCCATCGGTCAATTCTGTTCAGGTACATCCGTTCGTGTTTCTCGTAGTTGACATAGAAATTGCGGAACTCCTCGTACGAGTTCTGCGACATGATGCTGTCGGGCATCAGGAAAGCCAAAACGCCCTTTTCTGTCAGCCAGTTTGCAGCCACCACATTACTGATAAGCGCACAGATGTTCAGCTGGGCTCCACCATACATGCCTCCATCGTTACAGAAGATGTGTCGCACGTCACAGAACTCTTTGATACGCCGTGTATAGGCTGCTGGCAGATGTTCCCACTTTACCCATGGTGGGTTGCCTACAATCATGTCTGCCCGCCGCATTTGAGCCACCATCATGAAGTTAGTGATGATGCGTACCCAAATGCCGTCCCAATTGTTTTGGTGCAGATGAACCAGACTGTGAACCATTGTCTGCAGATAACTCAATAGCATCATCGACTGTCGTTCCTTGTCTGTCAGCTTACCTGTGAGGATGGCCATGATGCTGTCCTCGCTGTCGGCATTGACCATCGACTGAATATCGTCCATCAGATAAGTAAAACCGTCGGACTCCACTAAGCGTTTGGGGAGAACCACACGGATAGCCTCGTTACGAATATTATGGATGGTGTAAGTATAGCAGTCAATGCTATCGATATTTTCTAACGAGGGCACCAATGCCGAGTCGCCTAAAAACACAGGTATCTCTACGCCTTTCACTTTTCCTATTTGACTGAGAGCGAGATAGTAGCTGACGCGGGCCGACAGGACTGACAGCGGGTTAATGTCAACGCCCTTCACGCGATTGGTGATTTCGCTGATGAGCGTCTGCCGTTCAGCATTTGTCAGTTCTCCTACGGCCGTATCGCCAACAACTTTTCTGATGAGTGCAATCAGAAAAATTCCAGAACCACAGCATGGGTCAATAGCTCGCCAATCGTCAGCCTTTATTCTGTCAAGTGTGCCGCAAATAACGCTGTCAGCCAGCCATTCTGGAGTAAAATATTCTCCCATGGAATGTCGCACCGACTGTGGAATAATACCCATATACAGATCTTTGAATATGTCAACCCCGCCACC